>DAOMZH010001109.1:0-3625 GCA_035437985.1 Polyangium sp. (in: bacteria)
GTCCTTGCGCAATCTTGGGCGCGACCACCGGGTCAGGGTCTGACGTACACCCCACCACGCCCAGCGCACACCCGAGTGCCACGAGCCAAACCAGCAGCCCGGACCAACGGCGCCTCAGGAAGAAGCCAAGGATGTTCAGGTACGGCATGCGCCGCAGCATACGCGAAGTTGCGTACGCAGGTCAAGGGTGTTGGTGGGGCGCCGATTCGCGTGGTGAACAATGACTTCTGCAACGCACATTTTTGTTGACCATTCGTCGTAGACGGTTGTACGGTGCGACGCATGTCCACCAACCTGAAACAAGTTCCTCGTGCGGAGAAGCGCGATATCATCGTCAAGGTGCTCGCACTTCTCGAGGCTCGGGCTGCCGCTGGTCCTGCTGAACCAGCGCTCGATGCCTACATTCCAGAAATGCAACTCGTGTCGGTCGCTTTGACGACCCACGTTGACGGGCAAACCACGACCCAAGCGCAACGTGCGGCGCGCTTGACACGCGTTGAGAAAGCTGATGCGCAAGTCGACCGACTTTATCGGCATGTCGAGAGCTATCTCAATATCGAATCGCGCGTTCCTTTCAGCGACCATGCCCTCGCTGTGGAACAAATTTATCATACCGCGTTTCCTGATGGCCTAGGACATGTCGACGATCCAATTGCCGACGAAAATCGTTATTGTCGTACCGCGCTCGGTATCCTCCAGTCGCCCGAACATGCCACCACCTTGGGTGGAATTGGATTTCCTATGCCTTGGCTGACTCATTGGGAGGCGGCACTCGATGAAAGCGATGCGGCTTATGCGGGCTTGGAGAAGGCAACGCTGGACAAGCATGCGCATATTGGTGCTGGCCAAGAGGCCGAAGATGCTTGGGTCGAAGTATTTGTACGCTTGCGCAAGTACATCGGCAGCCGCGCGAAGAAAACAGATACAGCACGCATGCGCGAAGGCGAAGCTTTGTTGGCTCCGTTGACCACGGTACTCAAGCAAATGGCCGCGACCGCAGCCGCTCGAGCAACCAAACGCAAGCAGGAAACGTCATCAGGAACGCCCTGAGCAAGTTTTCCAACGTAGAGAGCAACCAGGGAAACGTTCCGGAAACATTTGCTGCGCACGGTGAAGACGCAGGAAACGTTCCCCAGAGCAATCTCCACACGCGGTGAAGATGGAGGGAATGTTCCCCAGACATTTACCGCGCGCGGGGAAGACGCAGGGAACGTTCCCCAGACATTTACCGCGCACGGGGCAGATGGAGGGAACGTTCCCCAGACATTTACCGCGCGCGGTGAAGATGGAGGGAATGTTCCCCAGACATTTACCGCGCACGGGGCAGACGTAGGGAACGTTTTTCAGAGCGGTAGCCACCCACCTTGACCGAGTTTTTTGCGCGCTTTGGCAGTGAGCTGCTGCTCTACTTGTTCGTCGACGCCGCCTTGTTCCTCGGCTACCACGACACAAACGAATTCATCGGCCCGCTTTATGGGCAAATTCGCCTTGTTCAGTGCTCGTGCCAGTTCAAACAAGAACCGAATGAGCTCTTCATCCCGTTCGTTTTGCTCGATGTCTTGCGCCGCCGCAGTGCACATGGCTTCGAGTTCTGGTGACAATTTCACATCCAACTCGTCCCATGATGTCTTCCATTCACACGGATTCCAAATTGCCTCGAACCCGTGGTCGCCGTGCACTTGCATGAGCCGCGCGCGTTCAGAAACCGTGTTGATGCCAATCAGCGGGGGGAATGGATTTTGGCAGAAATATCTAACGGCCACGACGTACACCTCGTCGCTGATACCCGCACGTCCAATGCCATCCACAATGGCTGTCGTCAATCCCTGCAACAAATCTCGTTTGAGGGTTTTGAAACTCGTTTTTCGTGTTGTTCGTTCGAAATGGACGTATCGCCGCCCATCGGGGTAACACCAATGGATGCGGACGAGTTTGCCTTTGGCATCGTATTCGAGTTCGTGCCAATCAATGAGCACGTCGCCGCCATTTAACCCGCGACGATCACGGCGCACCATGTGTCCTTGGTCATTGTATTGGTACGTTTGTTCAAAAGACAGGCAATGCGTCGCGACGACCCGGCCCTCGTGCAGGCTGAACCATTCCACTCCCTGCAACTCCTTGTCGGGAAGATAATAATTGTAGCGAACTGCCATAATTCCATCGGGTTCGTGCAAGAAGAACGTCTCGTAGATGTGGCCGGGAAATTCCGTATGTTGCCGCTCGACAATCATACGTCCTTCGACGTCGTATCCGTATTGGTACGGGTGGAATTGCGCGTCTTTCACGTCGGCCAACACTTTTCCGCGAGGGAACTTGTGTATCTCGAAGTAGCCCGGTTCGTACGAATGCAACGAAGCTGAGGCCCATTCCCAACGGACGACGCGAGCTTCGGTGGTGGCCTTCAACGTCGCATAGTTCTTTTCGGCATGTTCCGTCATTGCCGTCAAGCGTTTCGTTGTTTCCAATCCCTGCAAATAGGCCATCATTTGTAGGTACTCTGGGGTCGGTGGTTTTTCCACTTTGGGTGGTTCGGGCTCGGGCAAGGGCCAATCCGAATCCCAGGCGACCTTGAAGTCCAAACCTTCGAGTTTGGCTTGTTTCCAGCGCGCGACGAAGCGATCGGAAACATAAATGGTACCGGCTCGTGGGGCCGCAAGCTTGAAGATATCGGCGCCTTCGACGACGGAGGGAATGAAAACGGGACTTGATGAACTGGTCACTCGGCCATCATCGTCGCGCCAACCGGGGGTCAGCACTTGATCCAATGCATCGAGGGCGCGTGGATTGTAGAGGTAGAGATTGACGCCACCTTCGTCTTCCAGTGGCAAGAGCTCACCGTGGGCATCCAGGATATCCCGCAATGCGTCGACGGCCGAGCGCCGGAAGATCAGGACATAGTCCCCTTCGTAGGGACTATCGGAGGCGCGAAACGGGCGTTTTCGAGCTTTTCCAATACGACGGACTCGAAATGGTTTCCAGTTTGCGGCATGTGATGAGCCATCGAGCCCGAGCAAGATGTGGAACCAATCATCGCTGTCGACGTATTCAAGGGCTTCGTAGCCCGTCGTTCGTTCGAACGTATGAAATTGCATTGTGGTATGTTCGTTGGAGGATGGTTTTACTTAATCGTGCTCAGCTTCACCGGCTCGGACGTCCACACGTTGGGCTGCGCTTCGGGGGGCAAGTCGGAATCCCAGGCGAGTCTGAACTCCAGCCCTTTGAGTTTGGCTTGTTTCCAGCGCGAGAGGAAACGCTCGGAGACGAAGATGGCGCCAGCGCGTTCGCAGGCCTGTTTGAAGATGTCCACGCCGTCGACGACCGACGGAATGAACACGTGCTTGGTGGCATTCAAAATACGTCCGTTTTCGTCGCGGGAACCATCCGCCCGTTCGTGATCGAAGGCATCGATCGCCCACGTGTTGTGCGCAAAGAGCTCCACGCCGCCTTCGTCTTGCAAGGGCAAAAGTTCACCCGTTGCATCAAGGATGTCCCGGAGCGCATCGACGGCCGAGCGACGAAAGAGGAGGCAGTCCCCACCGAAGTAGGGGCTGTCGGAGGGTCGGAAGGCGCCACGTGGGGTAATGGCCAGGCGCCGAACAGGGACCGGCTTCCAGGTCTGGGCTCG
>DAOMZH010001110.1:0-3622 GCA_035437985.1 Polyangium sp. (in: bacteria)
CAAAAGCCAAGTGACGAAGGCGTGCATGCATGAACGAGAATCGAAGGAGCGCATGCGGGCCACGTCAAGCGATGACGTTGCGTGAGCAAGTTCAACGCGAGATGTTCACATCATTGTCGTCTTGAGCGAGACGCACATCACGAAGTTCAGCCCCGAGCAATTCGATAGCGGCCGTAACCAGGGGATGATTGGCAATTGCGCGACGAGCCGTTTCGAGACGGGTTTTTCGCTCGGCGCTATCGAGTTGGGCAATCGTTGCGAGGCCGCTCATCGGCGCGACGGATTCGAACGTGACATCGGGTCGGCCGCCGAAATGCATGGCGAGCGCGCTGCGCAGAATGTCTTGAGCGAGCGGCTCTTGAGCCTGTTTCGAGAGGAACGTATCGCCTTCGAAGCCCAGCGTGAGGCGATCGGGGCCGATGTGGAGAAGGACCGCGTGTTCCAAGACGGACGCGAGTGCTGGACGCTTTCCACGAACGATATCGAGCACCGCGCGGAACAATCCAAGATCCTTGTTGCCGTTGGTTTTTCCGGACGAAGTCGTGGTCGGCGCCTGCGGCAGAATATTGGTGGTCAAACCAGACGTCGTTGGAGGTCCAACAGTTGGTTTGGGACGTTGTGGTGCAGGTTGAGCAGCGGGAGAAGGTGCCGCGAATGCCGCTGCGGGCGCGGCAAATTGCGCAACTGCAGGTGCAGTGTCCGCGGACGCGCGACGCATCGGTGGTGGTGGAGCCCCGCCGCCCCGAGGCGCACCGCCTCCAGGAGAAGCACCTGGACTTCCACCTCCACCACCGCCTTGAAGAATGCTTTTTTCGAGGGCCGTGATGCGTTGAAGCAGTTCGTCGACAGGCAAAAGCGGCGGACGACGCGCAAGACGCACCATGGCCATCTCGAACGCCGAGCGTGGTTGACCACTGCGCACGATGTCGTCGAAAGAGCGCGAGAAACCTTGGTGCAAGCGCGTGAGATCATCGGCGTCGGCGCGTTTGGCCAGAGCAACCACGTCGCTCGCTTCACTGTCGGCAAGGTCGAGTAAACCAGTCGGATCTTTGGAAACTTTCGCCACGACCAAGTCCCGCAAGTGGCCCAGGAAGTCGCGGGCGACGTGTGGCAAGTCGTACCCTTGTTGCGCGAGATCATTGACGATTCGCAAGCATGCGTGAGCGTCGCCATCGACGAGCGCTGCAGCAAGAGCGTGCAGAACGGTCCGATCGGCAACGCCCAAAACGCGGGCGACACCTTCGGCGGTGAGTTTGTCCCCGTCGATACCGACCCAAGCAAGGACCTGATCGAGGAGGCTCATGCCATCGCGCATGCTGCCCGCAGCTTCGCGAGCAATGACGGAGAGTGCCGCATCTTCGAAGGCCACCTTTTCTTGTTCCAGGACGAACTTGAGACGCGCCGCGACAGACTGCGCACTAATTAGTTTGAAGTCATAACGTTGGCAGCGACTGAGGATGGTGACGGGGATTTTGTGGACTTCCGTCGTGGCGAAAATGAACTTCACATGCGGCGGAGGTTCTTCGAGGGTCTTGAGGAATGCGTTCCACGCGTTGTTCGAGAGCATGTGAACTTCGTCGACGACGAAGATCTTGAAACGATCACGTTGGGGCCTGTACGGCAGGCTTTCTTGCAGTCGGCGGACATCGTCGACGCCGGTGTAGCTGGCGCCGTCGATCTCTTGAACGTCGACGTCGTTGCCGTTCGTGATCTCGATGCAAGCAGCGCACTTCTGACAAGGTGTTGCAGTGGGGCCTTTTTCGCAGTTGAGCGATTTGGCGAGAATACGAGCGCTCGTCGTCTTCCCTACGCCACGAACCCCAGTGAACAAGAAGGCGTGGGCAACACGATTACGAGCGATCGCGTTGGCCAGTGTGGCCGATACATGCCCCTGGCCAACGAGATCCTCGAACGATTGCGGCCGATATTTGCGCGCGAGGACGACGTAACTCATGCGCGGCTTCGACTAGCAGATCGGCGCGCGGGCGTCGCCGTCGAGCGAAGGGGTGACGACACATCGTGGCCGGTTGGTTGGGATGGCGGATCCGGCCTTGCCGTCGGACCAACTTCACGGCATACACGCCGCTTCATGCAATTTCGCGGTGGAATGAACGAGCTCGTCCGTCAAGCGGCCCGGATGCAGCGAAAAATCGATCAAGTGAAGGCCAGCATCAAAGACCACGAGGTCTCTGCGACAGCCGGTTCGGACAAAGTCACAGTCACGGTCACTTGCGAAGGCAAGGTCCGAAAGATTGCGATCGATCCCGAGTTTTTGGCGTCGGAGGGCATCGAGATGTCGCTCGACTTGGTCGTGGCCGCGGCGAACTCGGCGCTCGAACAAGCAGACAAACTCGTCGAAGCAGAAATTGCGAAAGTGACGGGGGGCCTGAAAATTCCGGGTATTCAACCGTAGTGGGCACAGTTCGCGCGTCGTCGTATGGGTCTCGCGCCGCAACCGTTCCCGAACGGCTTACTCGCGTGGTGCAGACCTTTGCTCGTCTTCCAGGCGTCGGAGAGAAGACCGCCCAGCGGTACGCTCTTTATTTGGCGACTGCGGACGAGGCGATTGCGCGTGAGTTGGGTCGGGAGCTCGTGGCGCTACGCGACTACGTGCGTCCGTGCGAACGATGCGGAAATATAGCGGAATCGATGGAGCCGAATACGACGGCCCGATGTGCTGTTTGCCAAGACGAACGTCGCGATCGTACACTTCTCTGTGTGGTGGCGCGGGTGCAGGACCTATTGGCGATTGAACGGAGCGGAGCGATGCGCGGAAAGTATTTCGTGCTCGGACGGCTTTTGTCACCGCTCGACGGAATTTCTGCGGAGGACCTGCCCCTCGAAGCCTTGAGAAAAATCGTGATCGATCCAGAAGCTCCAGTGTCGGAAGTGCTCGTGGCGACGCCGCCTTCGGTGGATGGGGAAGCGACGGCGTTGTTCATCGCGCGCGAGCTTGCACCGCTTGGTGTGAAGGTTTCGCGAATTGCGAGCGGTGTGCCGCATGGGGGCGATTTGGAGTTTGCGGATCAAGTGACGCTTGGTCGGGCGATCGAAGGACGGAAGAGTTTTGGTTGAGAGATTGAGGGGACGATGAAGCAGATCATTTCCACCGACCAAGCTCCCAAGGCCATTGGTCCCTATTCGCAAGCGGTGCGGGTGGGAGATTTGGTTTTTTGCAGTGGTCAGATTCCGATTGATCCGGCGACAGGAGAGTTTGTCCCGGGAGGAATCGAGGCCCAAACCGAGCAGGTTCTGAAGAACCTCGGGGCGGTACTGACAGCCGCCGGCGCGACGTGGAACGACGTCGTGCGAACAACGATTTTCTTGGTCGACCTCGGCGATTTTGCGGTCGTCAATCGGATCTACGGCGCAGTCGTGGGATCTGATCCGCCCGCACGAGTGACCGTTCAAGTAGCGGCGTTGCCGAAGGGCGCCGCAGTCGAAATCGATGCCATTGCCCACGTTGGAGCCTCGAAATGACTACCAAGGACGATGGGGACAACCCCGAGAAGCGGACTCGAAGGATCGTCCGCTCGGCCAATACGCGCGCCCGTACCCCTGAGGGGGGCGAAGGAGCCGCTGGCGACCAGGACAAACCGGCCGCCGATGTGGCGCCGGGTCC
>DAOMZH010001111.1:0-3610 GCA_035437985.1 Polyangium sp. (in: bacteria)
CGACCGCGCCCGGAATAGTTTGCCATGCCGATCTCGTTCGTCGGGGCAAACTCTTCCCCCAAATCACGTCAATCATTGACAGCCGTTAGAAATCCCGTACGTTACCGCCCTCTTCACGACCCGCCGTCGGGGCGGATCCGTGAAGGCTTGCGAGGAGATAACCATGCGCGACACGATCAAGATGACGTGCGCCCAATGCGGCCGAGCCAACTACCACACGACCAAGAACAAGCGGACCATGACGGAGAAGTTCGTCATCAAGAAGTTCTGTCCGGCTTGCCGCAAGCACAACGAGCACAAAGAAGGAAAGATCTCGAAAGGTTGACTTGAACATTTGGGGCTTCGCCCCAAACCCGGGCCTCGCGCGTTGCGCGTTGGTCATGTTCAAATATCGAGGTCTTCTTCATCGACGGGACGAACCAGCCGACGTCGGGTTTGGGGCGACGAACGCCAAAGGCGACTCGAAGCACCAAATGGCCCAAATCAAGTCCACGATTTCGTCCCGTCTTTGCCGTTTTTTTGCGGCTTCGTTCCCCTGGTGGTACGAACCGTCTTCACCCGCAATGCCACTCCGGTATCTGCTGGGGAGTAGCTTCAGGACGATGCGATGATCTTCGACTGGCTCTACGGCCTGTTCTCGAACGATCTCGCGATCGATCTCGGCACCGCCACGACGCTCATCTACGTCAAAGGCAAAGGAATCGTTTCCTGCGAGCCTTCCGTGGTGGCCGTGCAGCGCGACAACCGCGGCGGCAAAAAGGTGCTCGCGGTCGGGCGCGAGGCGAAAGAAATGCTGGGACGAACCCCTGGAAACATCCAGGCCGTTCGACCCTTGCGTGACGGCGTCATCGCGGACTTCGAAATCACCGAAGCCATGCTCCGCTACTTCATCGCGCGCGCCCACAACCGCCGCACGCTCGTAAAACCCCGCATCATCATCTGCGTTCCCTTCGGCATCACCGAAGTCGAAAAACGCGCCGTCAAAGAAAGCGCCGAAGGCGCCGGGGCCCGCGAAGTCTACCTCATCGAAGAACCCATGGCCGCAGCCATCGGCGCGGGTTTGCCCATCACCGAGCCCTCCGGAAACATGGTCGTCGACATCGGCGGCGGCACCACCGAAGTCGCCGTCATCTCCCTCGCCGGAATCGTTTACTCCCAAAGCGTTCGCGTCGGCGGAGACAAGATGGACGACTCGATCATGGCCTACATGAAGCGCAAGTACAACATGGCCATCGGCGAGCAAACCGCAGAGCGCATCAAGATCACCATCGGCAACGCTTACCCCCTCGAACAGCAACTCACGATGGAAGTCAAAGGCCGCGACATGGTCGCCGGCATCCCGAAGACCGTCGTCGTCAACTCCGACGAGATTCGTGAATCCCTTGCTGAACCAACGAATGCCATCGTCGATGCCGTCCTCGTCGCCCTCGAACGCACTCCTCCCGAACTCGCCGCCGACATCGTCGACAAAGGCATCGTCCTCACGGGCGGTGGGTCTCTCCTGAAAAACCTCGACGTCCTGCTCCGTGAAGAAACGGGTTTGCCCGTGATGGTGTGTGACGATCCGATCAGCGCCGTCGTGCTCGGTTGTGGAAAAGCCCTTGACCACCTCGAGCTGCTCAAGGAAGTCACCATCGGATGATGGTCTGTCTCGACAGACCCAACGAAAAATCCGAAGATTTCAGGTCTGCTGCACGAAGCTCCCACCTGATTGCATCCCCAAACGCTCCATGAAGTGGCGCTCGTCCTGATGTCGTGGCATCGAATCGATTCGCAAGATCATTTCTTGTACCCATCACGCCGGAACTGCTGATCTCGACGAAGTCGAGCTGAGGCGTTCGATTCGAAGTCGCCATGAATTCGAAGTCACCATGAACCTGAAGCGCTACCGCGATCTAGCTGTCGTTTTGCTCGCCCTAGCGGTTCCCTTTTGGTTTCTCCGCGCGAGCATGCGTGATCCGCGGCAAGTCACCGGCGCCGACAAGATCATCGTTCGTCTCTCCACACCCATTCAATACGCTGCAGCCACACTCGCCCGCGCCTTGTCCAACATCTGGGGCGAATACGTTTATCTGGTCGACGTGAAGGAAGACAACGCGCGCCTCGCGTCCCAAAACGCGCGCCTTCGCGAACGCGTCCGCAAACTCGAAGAACTCGAAGAAGAAAACCGCCGCCTCAAGCGCCTCTTGGATCTCCGCACGAGCGTCCGTACGGACGTCATCAGCGCGCAGGTCATTGGCAAAGACACGAACGAGTTTTTCCGCATCGCCCGCGTCACGCTCGACAAAGACGCGCGCAACATTGGTTTGAACTTGCCCGTCATCTCGCCCGACGGAGTCGTCGGGACAACGCTCAAAGTTTCCGGCGATACCGTCGATGTGCGTCTCGTCGTCGATGCTGGAAGTGGTGTCGACATCGTCGTGCAACGCACGGGAGCGCGTGGGTTTGTCCGCGGAACGGGTGACGAATCCAAGTACCTGTGCAACGTCGAATACGTACAGCGCACCGATGAAATCGAAGTCGGCGACTTGCTCGTGACGAGCGGCGTGGGTCGTCGTTTTCCCAAGGGTATTCCGGTCGGAACCGTCACGCAGGTCGTCAAACGCGACTTCGGTATCTACCAACAAGTTTTCGCCACCCCGGCTGTCGACTTCTCGAGGATCGAAGAGGTCCTCATCGTGACGGCACCACCCGGCGAAGAACCTGCTCAAGCGCAGCGTGATGCTCCTGGAGCATCGCCGCCGCGAAAGTGAACGAGGTGCACTGAGCGATGCGCAACACCGCCTTCCTCGCCATCGGAATCGGGCTGCTCATCATTCAGTCGAACTTCTTTCGACTCATTGGCCGCTTTCAGATTTCCGGCATCACTCCCAGCCTTCTTTTGCCGCTCGTCGTGTTCATGGGCGTGCACGAGTATTCGATTGCTCGTGGTGCGGCTTTGGCATTTTTGCTCGGCTATTTGCTCGATCTTTTCTCTGCAGCCCCGATTGGTTTGTTCACGTTCATCACGGTCGCGACGTTCGTCGTTGCGCGAGCAGCAGGCGTGCGTTTGGCCGCCCAAACCCTCTTGACCAAGGTCGCGTTGGCCTTCGGTTTTGCTTTGCTCGAAGGTGTCCTCATCATCGTTCTGACGGCGATCTTTTCTACGGACACCGCGCGTCCGCGCGCTCTAGCTTCTCTCGTGCTTCCGCATGCTTTGGGCACGGCGGTTTTTGCTCCGTTCATTTTCAACCTTGCCGAGCGGGTGCATCAAGCAACGATCACGGCGCCTAGACCTGGCGAAGGAGGACAACGATGAGCCTCGTCGTACAGCGATCCGATGTAAGCGAATTCCGCCGCAGGTTCCGTTGGATCGGCCTCGGCATGGTCCTCGTTTTTCTCGGACTCATTGGTAGATTGTTTCAGCTCCAAATAATCGAGGGCGCCGAGAATGCCGCGATAGCCCGAGAAAACATCGTTCGTCGCGTCACCCTGGCGACGACCCGAGGCATCATTCGCGATCGCAACGGCAAGGTTCTCGCGGCCAGCCGTCCTTCGTACAACCTCTACGTCGTTCCCGAGAAAATCGATCTTCAGAACGTTTGGCCAAACCTCGTCAAATACCTTGGAC
>DAOMZH010001112.1:0-3599 GCA_035437985.1 Polyangium sp. (in: bacteria)
GCAACGCGCCAGCGAGAATTTCCTCGGCCCGCTCTTGCTGCGAGATCTCGAGTCCCGCCTGCTGCTTGCGGAAGTTCTTGTACTGCTCGAAATGTTCCCGGAACAGCGTCGTCGTAAGGTGCGTGAAACCGGGGATATCGATGAACAAGGCCGCTGCGGCGAAGTTGCCCTCGGTTCTCCCCCGCGTTTCCTGCATCAGGATGAAGTCGGGGACGAGCGGGTTCATGTCGTGGGTTTCCGACGCGGCAACGAGGCTACGGGATGCTCAGGATCGAGCGTGCGAGGCATTCTCGAAAGCGATGCGTTCAGTTCATCGATCACGAATGCCGCCGACGTCGGTCGTCGCCAGATTGAAGGTGACGCTCTCAAAAATCAACGAAAGTCGACGACGACCGTCTGCTGACGTGATGTCGTTCGCGAGCCGACGATAGTGACGCTCGAAAGCTGCAAGCTCAGCGCGAAATTCAGACGCAGGCGCGATACCCCTTGGCGTAGCTCAACGCCTACGATAGCCAAATAGCGTCGTCCTTACCGAGGGCTCGCTCGGTCCAAGCCCCGGGGCGCACGCTCGGCACGCCGAGGCGAAGCTGCCGTTTCCATCGTGGATCGTGAAGGTCAAACATCCATGAAGCGGAGAAGAAACGGAGATTCGGAGTTCGACGGCGACCTCATCGATCCGTCGATGGATGCATCACAACAAGCCGCTGCGTCTTCATCAGCTTCCCAGCCAAACCCGCATGGTCCGGTGTTCGTCGGCGGTGGCGAACGAGAAGCTCGTGCGTACGTGGCTCCGGTCGTCGTTCCCTCCATCGCGGCACCAAAAGCGAGTGCGGACAAAGTGGCCATTGCGAGCAGCGTCGATCCGCGACGCATGCAAACGATGCGACTTGCCCCAGGACGACCGCGAGCACCCCTCACACCTGAAGAGCAGCAACTCGAACGCCCAGGTCAGCTTGCGGAGGAGCCAAGTTCGCATGCGCCTTCGAGTCGTTATCCAACGTCTGGTGCGCAAGTCGGTCATCGGCTTCCCAAGTCGCCGATGGCTTCGACAATCGTTCGTGCACCCCCGCCTGCCCAGACAAACAGTGGCCCGCCCATGGTCGTTTGGGTCTTGGCCGTGGCCCTCGCCGCATTGATTGGTGCAGGAACGGCCTTGTGGATTCGCAGAAATAGCGCTTCGCCCGCGCCTACCCCTGCACCAGCTCCAGTCGTCGCCCCCAAAGCTCCTGCCGCGACAAACCGCTAAAGCGCGCGGCGCAAAAACAAGTCTTCGAGCGTTTCCCGTCGCGGTGCGACCTCGATCACTTGCGCTCCTGCGTCGAGGGCCAAACGCAGAGCATCGGCCACGAGCTTTTCCCCTTCGACTTCCACGACCATTACGTCCGCTCGCGGATGCACGCGACAACCCGATCCTTCCAGGGTTTGTCGCAACGTGTCCGACATTCCGCCCAGCGTGATGTCCGTGCGCAAAACGTCACCTCGGAGCAGCTTACGAAGCGCACCACTCACGACCGCCTTCCCCTCACGAAGAATCGTCACGCGATCACACATCGCTTCGACGTCACTGAGAATATGCGTCGAGAAAAAGATGGTTCGTCCTGCCGCACGTTCCTCGACGATGAGGTCCCGAACTTCTTTTCGCCCCACGGGATCGAGCCCGCTCATTGGTTCGTCGAGGATGAGCAGTTCGGGATCCGAAACGAGTGCTGCCGCCAAACCCGTGCGTTGCAACATGCCTTTTGACAAACGGCGCACCGGACGATCCGCCGCGTAAGCGATACCGACTTTGGTGAGCATGGCCGTCGTTCGATCATCGAGCGCTCGACCACGCAGCCCAGACAAACGTCCACAAAGAAGCACGAATTCTCGGGGAGTGAGGTACGGATAGACATACGGGTTTTCCGGGAGAAACCCTACGCGTTGCCGAGCTTCCGCACTCGGTACCCGCGCGCCAAACAAGAACGCTTCGCCACCTGTCGGCTTGATGAGACCCGTGAGCATCTTGATCGTGGTCGTCTTGCCTGCTCCGTTTGGCCCAAGAAACCCAAAGATCTCTCCCCGATGAACGGTGAACGAAACACCTTTCACCGCTTCCACTCGACGCCCAAAAAAACCAATCCGAAACGTCTTCTGCAACTCGCGAACTTCGATCAGGCGTTCCCCCGTCGCCGTCTTGTCATCCGCGTCGCTCGACGCTTCGTTCGCGGCGTCATCCAGAACTTCCTTCGAAGTCTCGTCCGCGACATCCGCAGTCCCGTCCAGCGTGGAGGTCGATTCTTCGCTCACGAGCCCTCCTCGATGGTCGCGTCACTCTCGCGCACACCTGTGGAGGTCGCGTACTCATGCAGCTTGTATTGTATTTTTCTCGGGCTGATGCCGAGGATGGTCGCGGCTTTGGAGGTCGATCCTTTGCAAGCTTCGAGGGTCTTGAGGATGGCAAATCGTTCGAGGTCGTAAATCGTGCTGCCTGGGATGGGTGGGGCGACGACTTGGATCGCTGTAGCGTCGAGGGATGTTGGCAGGTGTCGAGGTTCGATGCGCGAGGTGTCGCAAAGAACGACCGCGCGTTCGATCACGTTCTCGAGCTCGCGCACATTGCCCGGCCAGGTGTGCGCATTGAGAGCCGACAAAGCGTCATCGGTAAAACCTTCGATCCGCTTGCCGTTTTCTTCCGAATAACGTCCCAGGAAAAACATCGCGAGTTCGGCGATGTCACTGGCGCGCTGACGTAGCGGCGGGATCTCGAGCGTGACGACGTTGAGTCGGTAATACAGATCTTCACGAAATGCGCCCTCGGTGATGCGCTGACGAAGATCCCGGTTTGTCGCAGCGATCACGCGAACATCAACCTTGAGCGTCTCGTTGCCACCCACGCGTTCGAAGGTTCGTTCCTGGAGAAACCGCAAAAGCTTGATTTGAATCGACGGCGGGATCTCGCTGACTTCGTCGAGGAACAAAGTGCCTCCACTGGCGAGTTCGAACCGGCCTTCGCGGCGACCGACAGCTCCAGTGAATGCGCCGCGTTCGTGGCCGAAAAGTTCGCTCTCGAGAAGAGACTCGCTGAGAGCCGCGCAATTGAGACGCACGAGAGGCGCTTTGGATCGCGGGCTGTGGCGATGGATCATTTCCGCGATGAGTTCTTTGCCCGTGCCGGTCTCTCCGAAAATGAGCACGCTCGCGCGACTCGGAGCGACTTGTTCGACCATGCGCAGGAGTTTGACCATGCTGGCATGGTTGGCGATGACGTGGCCAAACGCGTTTCGTTCACGGAGTTTTTGCCGTAGGCGCGAGTTTTCCTGAAGGAGGCGTGCTCGTTCGACAGCACGTTCGACGACCGCATCGAGGACTTGGAAATCGAGCGGTTTGGTCAGGTAGTGATAGGCGCCTTTTTTGACGGCTTCGACGGCACTCGAGATGGTGCCGAAGGCGGTCATCACGACAAACGTGGCCGCTATCCGCGCTTCTTGCGCCTTTTCCATGAGGCCAATGCCATCGAGCCCCGGCATCTTGAGATCGGTGAGGACGACATCGGGGGCAAACTCTTCGAGTTTGCCGAGGGCCTTGAAACCGTCTGCTGCGGTCTCGGTGGTGTACCCCTC
>DAOMZH010001113.1:0-2236 GCA_035437985.1 Polyangium sp. (in: bacteria)
ATTGTCGCTGGCGTTGTCGATGAGCCAGAACCCGTCTTCACGAAACTCGACACCTGCATGTCGGCGCGAGACCGAGTCGCGGGTAAGCACAAGAGTGCTCTCCGAACTACGCCCGATGGTGATTACACCTATTGAGGGATCGAGGGGATAACTGCGCCCGAGTTGCTCGTTATCGGGCGAGTAGATGACTTTGAAGAGATAAGGCCCGGTTTGGTCTTGCGATTTGCTCATCGAAATGGCTCGTCGTGCTCAGTCGAGGCAATGAGTCAATCTTATCGAGGGAGCAAACGAAAATCCGTTTTGCAAATTCGCCATGGATTCGTTTAGTGCTTATCGAGCCACACGACGAAGGCGTCGGTACCGCTCGATGCATCGAGCAAAATAGGTTCACCACCTGGGGGCGAAAAATCGAGGTTATTGGTCCACGTCCCGGCGATGATCACGCCCGTGGCAGCGACGCTCATGTGAATGGGGAACGCCTCATTGAGTACCTCCCCACCTCCGCTAAACCCGTGAAAAGCGAGCGTATGGCCATCCGTGCGGTCCAAACGCGCGACGAAGGGATTCGCATCGGGCATATCGAGCGTCTCGCTTCCCCCGCCCACAGGAATTTCAATGCTCCGACTGAAGACACCGGCGACATACACGTTCCCGTCATCCACGCTCACAGCAGTCGCTTTTGCGCCACCACCGATGAGTGAGCTTCCGGGATACACGGTCACCCATTTCGCGTTCTTGATGTTGTTTGTCTCAAATGCTGCGACAAACGCCGCCGTTTCGCCCGTTTGCAAATCATCCTTGAAAGCCGTCGAGCCATAAAGCTGGCCCGCGACATAGATGATGCCCTTCGTGTCCGCCGTGATTGCCAACGGAACTACCCCCGGACCAAGGGTTGCGCTCAGCAATGGCATGCCGTCGGCCGCTCGCCCCATGAGAAACCCTTCTTCCGACATGCTTTGAGCATTCACTTCCATGGTCGAATTACCGGTCGAAATCGAACCATAAAATGTCCCGGTAAACCACACACCGTTTACCCCCGAGTCTGTGGCCGCAATCGCGGTCGGCCTGATCGGTTGTGCCCCCCCCGTAAAACTCTGGGCCCATTGGCACATGCCCACTTTATCGAACCTCATGACGAACATGCCGTTGTCGTTCAGAAGAGTCCCGTTCATGCAACTGAAACTCTCCGACATCGTACCCATACTCAGCGTGCCGATTGTGTAGACATCAGCATCGTCACCGACGATAGCCACGATATCGTCGGGGTTTTCTCGCCCAATCGTGACCGTATTCAGGACAGCTTTGTTGCTGCGGTTGTAGGAGACGAGACCCAGGTCCTGGTCCATGAATGTGGGACTAAAAGTACCCGCCAACCAAAACACGTCATCGAAGATGGCAATGCTATGTCCTTCACGCGGTTGTTCACCGGTAAGACTACTCATGTCCGCTGCCCACTCGATCGCGCCCGTATCGCCATTCAAAAATGCGCCGAAGCCTTCAGCCGGCGCCGCAGTTTGTAGGTCATTACCACCAATGGTAAAGCCCGTGCTGCCATAATACGCGCCCACAATCCCAACGGTTTTGTCGCTCGCCACCGCAACGCCGTTTACCCGTTGATTGGCGCTCGCAGCGACTCGTGTCCCCCAGATGCCTGTGAGGCAAGACGACACAGAACAATGATTCTCGCGCCCGCAGATCGTCGTGCACGAAGGTCCGCCATCGCCCGACGAGCCTCCGGCCCCCGAAGAGGAACTCGACTCCCCTGGCGAAGGCTCGTCGTCGTGATCGTCAGGCCCAAAAAGAATGATGCACCCGCCAAGCGAAACCACGCTGCATGCCAATAAAATCGTCGATACGTTACGCATCAAAACCTCCCGGATATGCTCAAACCTGCTCCACCGGGAAGGAACACCGGCGCTACCGCAGCCTTTGGCGGCGTTTTTTCTGTTTTTGCGGGAGCCGTCAAAATCATGATAATGCCCGCCGCTGCCCCAGCGATTCCAATCCCCCACGCGGCCGTATTCCCCCAAACGAGCGTCCGATAACGAGAAACCACGAGCTTTCTTTCGTCGAGGTTACAATCTTTGCCGGCCACGCAATCTGCGTCGATCGCTTGGATGTCTTTGTTCGTCGAAATGATACCGAATCCCGTTGCCCCAGCGGCAATGAGCCCCACGGCCCCCACGCCAGCCACGACAAACCCCGCCGTGCGCTTGCCATTCGAGACCGCAACAGG
>DAOMZH010001113.1:2336-3597 GCA_035437985.1 Polyangium sp. (in: bacteria)
GGTGGAGGTGGTGGAGGATCCCCGGACGAACCACTCGCGCTACGGGCAACTGTCGAAGGTGTCGCGATAACCTCGGTCCGTTCCCGCTCGGCCAATACGACCTCGTGCTGCCGATCTTGCCAATCGGGCGATTGCACGACGATCACGTGCTTGCCCGGCTCCACCTTCAGCGCCTCTACATACGCGCTTGGCGCCAAGGGCTGACCGTCCAGCAGCACGGCCGAGACCTGTTTGTCCTTCGGGAGCACGATGCGCAAACGGGGTACGCGTGCTCCGAGCGTGGCGATGTGCTCTTTCGCAACGGGTGCGCGGGGATCGTTTGGATCGACCAACGTGAGCCCACGCTCCCAATGTTCGAGCGCCGCGGCGATCTTTCCTTCGTCTTCGTCGCACATCGCGATATTGAAGAGCGTATTGGCGACGGCGAATATCGTGACGCTTTCGCGCATCAAGGCGCAACCTTTGGCCTTGTCGCCCTTGTCGAGCGCTGCGCGACCCTCCGTGAACAGCTCTTGTGCCCTTTTTTTGGCGGCGCTTTCATCCGCGCGTGCATCTCCAGCACCAAAAGTGCACAACACAGATGCGAGGACGAGACCCGAAAACCAACAACTGGGCGGAGAGATCATGCGCCTCGCACGCTACCATGTTTCTCACGCGCCGGACAACCCCTATTCGACGAATCGTGCGCAGGTGTGCTCCAGGCTGCTGCGCAAAGCGATGCGTAGCCGGACTTACGCGGGGCGCGGAAGTAGGCTTTCATCATCTTGAACCTGCTTTTCGCGCAAGTTGATCAGGGTTTGTCCGAGTTCGTGGTCTTGGGGGCTTTTTTTCTTGGGCTCAGGCGGTTTCGCGCCTTTTGGTAACACCATTACCCGTTTGCCGTCGAAGGCTATTGCCATTTGCGCGATCTTCGTGACGCCCGCATTGCGCAATTCCGCCGCGTAGTGGTTTTCCGCGAGCTGTGCCAGCCCTTCGGCCATCGCTTTTTGGATCGTCTTTTCACCCTTCCGAGCCGACTTCAATTCCAACACAGCGCCCAGTTTACCCGCCATACGGGGCTTGATCAATAATCCGGTCGACCATTCCCCGATTCTCGATTGGAACGCACTTCGTAATACGGTTCCAACGACGCGAGCAGACCGATGACCATTCCACGACAAAATGTTTCTGGCTTTGCACCTCTTACGTCATGAAACAAGGGCAAACTCGCGAAGTTCGTCGGTCCGAACCGTGAAAATCGATCCGGAGACTGGTGGAGCTG
>DAOMZH010001114.1:0-3584 GCA_035437985.1 Polyangium sp. (in: bacteria)
CGTCGTGGCAGAAACGCGGCATTGGGCTCTATTATCGCGACGTCGAACACATCGGGCGCGATGGACGTGACGGTACTCCCGTCGTGACCACGCGCCGTCGATTGCACGTGGAGATGGAACTACCGCTCGGGATGGCATATTCGGAATTCGTCAAAGCGCGTATCGACGAAGCGGATCCGCCGAAAACGGCGTCGAACGAGAGTGACGATTGAGCGGCTACGTGTCGTGCGTGCACAGTTCATCCGGTTGCGGACATGCTCATGAACTGCTGAGCAGCGCCAACTGAATGATCCGTCCTTCTTCGACATTGACGTCGAAGAGATGGGCGTGTTGTCCTTCCCAACGCATATCCGCAACGATTCCGTTGACGACCCACAATTGAGCCCGCGCATCGAGCGTGCTCTTTTTCACGTCGCCGGCAATGTATTTCAAGGCAATCGTGCACCGTGTTTCCCCCGTGACGCTCGGAACGCTCAACGTTTGTCCTGACCAGCTTTCCCCGGAGATCTCGTCCAAATGCGCACCGCAAATCGTGTAGGAATAAGGCAGCACGAGACCCGCGGGCGTATTGATTTCCAAACTCCACACGACCGGAGCAATCGTCAACCTATTGTTTTGCCATTTGCACAAGCCGATTTCTCGGCCCGTGGCGTAGGCCGAGGCCTTTGCATTTTGAATATTTCCTGTTTGCGGATCGATCGCCGCCTCGATCATCAGAATCGTTTCACCGTCGGCCGTCAAACCAAGGCGCAATTGGCCTTGCTCCAAAAGCTCGTTGCTCTTGCGTCCGTCCAGCCATTCCACAACGAGCTTGGTGCGATTGTCGACGCGCGGGAAAGAAAACGTATCCGGCCATGGCGCCGGTTCCAAGTGACTGGCATCGATGGGGCGATATTCCGTGGCCATGAAACCCGCGAATGCTGCCAAAGCCCCTTCGACGTACCATAACGTGTCGTCCGCCAGGCAATACAGCGTCGAGTTTGTCGAGGCAAAAAAGTTTCGAGTCGAGCCGTTGACCTCGGCAAATGCGTGCCCGCATCGCGCCCAAACGTCGAGCCGCGGATCGTAGGCCCGATCCTGAATGGTATTACGCACGCTTGGATCCACAACTTCGCTGCGGGCCACCAAGACGCCACCGGCCACCATGAGCGAGCTGCTTTCGTCGATTGGATTCAAATATTCCAAAACACTCCCGTCGACATCGTAGCCAGTGATTCCTCGGCCTTCTTCGAGTTCTTCGCACGGAAAGGGCGGGGGATTTTGGTTCAAGCTGGCTTGGGCCTGATGCAGTTTGTCGAGACGCGCAACTTTTTCATTGCTATTCGCCGCCACACGCGGGGGCAGGACGAGATCTTCGTGCACGTCGAAACGGAGCAGATGTCCGGTCTTCTTTTCCAGGGCAAACAAGTATCCCGAAATGGGCGCGTCATGCTCCGCGGGCAAACCCACGATATCCCACTCGGGAAAAGCAACGTTGGCGAGTTGTGGTTCGTCTCGGTATGTGGTGATCCGCAAATCGCGTTCGTAGGAAATCGCGGCGCCGTCGCCCAACAAGAAAACACGTTTTCCAATTGGAAAAACTCGTACTGCACCTTGGAGAAAACTGGGGTCCGAAATGGCAATTGCCCGTCGCGGTGGATTGTTTTCTCGCAAAGGCAAAGCGATTTCAATGACCTCGGCGATGTCCTTGGACTCCTTGGCCATGCGCACCGCGACGATGTGCTGGATATCCTTTTCCTTGGTGTCGCGAGCGGCGCCTACGCCCAAGAATTTTCCCGACAATGCATCTTGGAGCCAATTGTTTTTCCACTTGCGACCTTGGACATCGGCGGCCGCTTTTACTTCGCCGAGCGCAGGATCGCGAACCCATAGATCCATGCCCGTCGTCATGGCAATCGCAATCCAATCGCGCTTCGCAATTTTGGGCAGGGGATCGTCGGAAGTCACGAGGAACGTGCCGACGGCAAAGCCATGCACTCGTTCGATTTCCTCGTTGCCATAGGAAACTGGCAGGTTGAGGAACATGCTATTTTCGACTTTTTTGGGGGCGACTGCAGTGATGACATTGCTCGGCACGGATTTTTCGCCCTCAGCGCCGACAAATACGGCATTAAAGGTCCAGCTGCGCCCCTCTTTCGGACCTCGCGGCACGACGAATGAATCGACGATCGTCGTTTCTTTTGCGTCGTAATTGTGTTTGGCGAGGCTAGGTTCGTCTCCGGAGGTCATGAATTGAATTTTGCGCACGCCGTGGGCCGAGCGATAAGCCACGAGAGGCCCGCCCGGAAAAACCGTGCCCGGAACGATATCTAGACTCAGCCCAGATTGTGGCGCCTTCAGATTCACCTGAACACGGCGCGTGACTTCCGCCCATTGTCCACCCTCCAAAACGGTCGCCGTCAGCGTATAGATGCCCTCCGCGAGCGCCCGCACGGTGCGATGTCCCCGGGTTCCGTTTCCAATTCGCATCGTATTCGCGCCCGGCAGCGAACCGCGAAGTTCCCCGTCACCTTGTACGTTTTGCACGTCCCAGCGCAACACTACTTCTTGCCCGCGCTCGAGCGCATTGGTATCCACAGGATCGCTCTCGAGTTTCAAAGTCCAATTTTGTTGGGTCACTTCATTCGCGACCGAAAATCCGACTTTTTCTTGGGTATTGTCGACGTGTACGGTTACATTGCCTTGCGATTCTGCTTCTGGTTTGGCCAAGAGAACGGCGACATCCAGCCCCCAGTCACTCGCGAGTGCCGTCTCCGGCTGGGAATTGCTGACAATGAGCATCCACCCGTCTCGCGTGATGCGTTGGCTCAACTCCCAGGTGACGTCATGCGTATCTTGCAAAACAGCGGAGCCGGGGCGTAATTCGACCAGACGACGGGGCTCGCGTCCCACGTAGACCGTTCCGGGTTTCCAATTCCGAGGAAGTTCGAATCGTATTTCCTCGACAAACGTATCGGTCGTCGCCTGCGGATCTCGTTTGGCGAAAGAAAAGCGCAAAACAGGGCCCGTTTCAGCTCTTCCCGGAATTTGGATCCACTTGATGCTGGTGGTCGTGGAGATGACGGGGCTGGTTTCTTCACTCATGGCGATACCTCGGCAAAAATTCGGACGAGATCAAACGACGAGAATCCCTTCGAGAGCAGCGACTTGGGCTTCGGGGACGACTGCCGACGTGGAAATGGGTTTGACGGGTACATCGATACCGTCGCTTGTGGACAGCATTGCGGTCAATTCTTGGCGCATGCTGCTGGACATGCCCATGGGTAGTGGCAATTCAATGGTCGCACCGCCGGAATCATTGGGACTCGAAACCGAACGCAAAAGGGCATGCGAATGAATCAATACGGGGGCAACCCGCAAGACTGCCGGCAGATTCTGGGCCATGTCTTCGATTCTTTCGGACGGCAATCGGAGTGTTTTCAAAGGAAGAACATCGGATTCGAAGTACATAACGCCCCACGGATCCATCAGCAAGGTAAGCGACAAGGGCTCAGCTCCACCTGGTGCATCGAGCAAAAACGAGGGGGCCCCCGTTGGCGGACCAGGAACGAGTTTGGCTGTACGTACCAAAGGCAACGAAGGAT
>DAOMZH010001115.1:0-3580 GCA_035437985.1 Polyangium sp. (in: bacteria)
ATCGCGAAGTGATACCTTCTGCTCCATACGCAATTTGCGGATCCTCATGCCTACGTGAACGACCAGCGAGTTTTCGTCGTATTGTTGGCGCAACATACTCCCCCGCGAATGAATCGCGGGTATCAGTGAACGTTTCGAAGCTAGCCCACTTGAACCCTAGAAGAGCCTCGAAACGCTCGCTGATACTCGCGAGCAAAGGACACACGTATCCATTTCGGCCTATGAGACCGGGACAAACATGGTCACGGAAAGAGCACGACCCCGCAGGTTTTGGAGGTCCTACAGCCGTCGCGCTCTTTCCGTGGCTCGCGTACCTATTGCCCGATCGCCGAAATTTCCAACGGGGTGCACGGTCGATTTTTAGTGATCATGTAGAATATGATCAGCGGGCGGGTATTTTTTGTGTCGAACCTCGGGCGGTAGGCACTCCCACGGTAGGATTTCCTTGTCGCCGTCGAACTTGGAACAGTCGATGGGGTCTGTGTACCGGTCGTCTCCGATTGTGTCGCCTTTGATTGTGCTGCTCTTTGCACATGCAGGCAGGGACAGGGCAAAAAAGACAAACGCCGCATAGAATGAACGAATCGAGACCATAACGTGGTTTCCTTTGCATGCGCAGAATTCAACGAATGGGCGGCAGTGGCGGTAGCTCTGAACTCCGGCAACAGATCGTCGTTACGCTGTTTTCGTCGTCGTTCGGGATGACCGTTCCTATCGGTTCACCGCCCGTGACGGAGCACGTCGCCGGTACATAGGAAAAATCGCTAATCGTTTTGCTTCCAAGCGCAAGGCCGGGAACCGCCAGATCTACGCAAACCGGTTTAATCGAAGAAAGGAGGTTGTTGTTCAGCTCCGACGAACACAATGCATTCGAGTACAATCGAAGCGAAGCGATGCAAACGCCGTCCTTCGGCGTACCGCATTCGCACGCGGAGCAACCTCGATCATCGATCGGGTTGTCCAGGTACACGAACCGCGGCGCGAAGTCGTTGTAATTGTCTGGACACGCATCCTGTTTACCAGGGTGGGAGACACAACGAAGCCAACCATCATCCAATGGGCCGACGCAACGCTCGGGCGTTACCGCGCACGTTCCCGGGAGATCCTTTGCGCCGCACACCCGCACACCTTCGAGCCATTCGTGTTTGTCAAGGGTAGCATTGGGTTTTTCGACTGTAGGCGTGCACGATTCATTTGTCGGCGCTGGTAACGTCGAAGCGCCTACGGACTGCGCGCATGGAACGCCATTGCAGAGTTGTCCCGCGGCCATTGCATTGACGGATGTACATGAGCCGTCCCAATTGGGCGGACCATCGAACGGCGTCGTTTGGACGTTGCTCGCGTTGCACGTGCCGCTTCGAATCTCGATGGTATCGGGCAAACCATTACACGAACCACTTGGCAAACACGCGCACGCATCGCATTTGGCGGGAGGCGCGACGAGTTTGTCGAAACGTTCCATTTTTTCGTACAACACCCCGTCAGGGCATTGATGCGCGTCCAATTCTGAACTTGGTCCGAACCAAACCACACGCGGATCTGACCAGCCGTCCGCAAACGGCCCCTCAGCTTCCGGCACGCATTCCGTTTCGCAAGTAGGAATCACAGACGATTCGAATCCAACGTCATCTATCGCCGAAGAGCCATCAGTCCCGGCGTCTGATTCTGCGTCCGTACCAGCGTCCGATTCTGCATCCTTGCCGGCGTCGACGTCACGACACCAAGGATCTGGAAGAAATGCATTTGAATCGCAATAGGCCAACAAAGTTTCAGGTGGCGCCGAACATCCGTTGATTACCGCGCCGACGACGATCGCAATGATCGGAAGTGAATAGACGAATCGCATATCTAAAACTCCCACCCCCCTATGATCTCCGCACCAACCATAATGGGGGGCTGGTCGACGATGAGCACTTGTTCGACGACAAGTCGTGTTCCGCGACTGAACCAGAGCGCGTCCACGGCACCTTGAAGCGAAAATGTTTTTCCTATTTCGACACGAGCGCCAATACGTCCCCCCACGCCGGGCTTGAAAGACGTCAAAGATGCGGCCTTGTAGCTAGCGGGGTCGGGCAGCACGTTAATCGCCCCGAGATGCCCCAGCCCGCACCCGAAAAACCATTTTACAAGCCCGCATGCAGACACGATTCCACCCGCGGTCATTGCACTGATTTGTCCGCCACCTACGCCGGTCGTCAACCAAGCTGCGCGTCCTTCGAGGCCCAACGATAAAAACTCTTTTGGTTTTACCGACACGCCGACAACGCCACCTACCGCGGGATTCCATGAAGCCACGCCAAACACGGTCAAGACCCCACCATTGACAGAAAAACGAGGCCAGTCCTTTTTTGGCGCGGGCTTTGTTTCCTTTGGTTCGCCGTGGGACGGATCCTCTTTTGGCTCGTAGTCGGGAGAGCCCCAAACGTTCGAACTGTGAAAATGAGGCGGGAACTTTCGTTTTTTGCGAAGTGGTTCGTCGTCAGGAATGGGCGCTGGCTTTACGATCGGAATGAGCTGTAATGATATTGCCATTCGCTCGCCTGGTTTGGCGGTGAACGTCTGGACGGCATCTTCGTATCCGTCGAGTTTTGCACGGATCGTGTGCTCACCGGGCATAGCAAAGCGCCAAAATGCCGAAATGCCTTCACGATTCCACGGTTCGCCGTCACAAGTGACAGACGCGCCGACTTGTGAGATTTTGACGCTAACCCACGTCGTCGAGGCTTTCGCCTTGTCGTACGCCGCGGCCACTTCGCGCCGCTCTTGCAACGTCACTCCCTGCCCGTGTTCGAATGCCTCGTGCAGCTCCTCGGCGGCGCGGTCGATCTGCCCGAGGTTCAGGAGAGCAAGCCCGAGACGCCCCGAAACGACCGGATGGGGCTGGATGTCGAGCGCCGCTTTGTAGGCGATAGCCGCGTCGCGGTGTCGTCCCGCTAAACGCGCCTGATTGCCTGTTCTCACGAGCAAATCGAAGCGGGCCTCTTGCTCTGAAACCGCGGGAGTATCAGCACGAGCGACGGCCGAAGCACTCAGACAAACCCCGACGATGAACGCGACAACACGAAGCATCGAGCGGCGATGTTGCTCGTTTTCGTCGTCGGCGTCAACGAAAACGCCGGAAATCATCGATCGGGCAGAAGATGATCGAGAGCGTCCGGCGTGTGCTTGTAAGGTGGGAGCGGCGCGAGATCACGGGGGGACGTCCGTTTGTCTACGGGTCGCGTAGGCGTAGACACTGCGCGAACACTGGTCAAAGATGCAGGTTCGGGTTTTACGCTGGGTGCGTCACGATGGACCACGGGTTCGTCGTGAACGTCGACGGGTTGGTCTGAGCGATACATAGCGGCGTTTTGCACGGCGCCAAGAACTCGAGCGTCCTCGGTCAGAAGGGCGCGCGATTGTGGCTCGAAACAAGCCGGAACGAGTAACAATAGGGCGACGATGGAGCCGAGGATTTGCGATGCGTAGTGCGACCGCTCGGGCCATCGAGAGCCGTTTTCGTTGGACGAAACGACATCTTTGCCTGAGCTGGGCTCATTGCAACTCGTGAGAAATGGCGGCATGACCGACAAAAGCTCAC
>DAOMZH010001116.1:0-3577 GCA_035437985.1 Polyangium sp. (in: bacteria)
CGATTGGGCTTTATGCAACGTCCGCCGCTCGATGGTCCGGTGGATGGGAGGACCAAGCTGATTCGAACGTCATCAGCGCGCTGAAGTGCGGGAATTCCAGGCGATTTTCAAATCGTTCCCCCATATCCCCATTTTCTGGATCACCCCGCCTCTCCTGATATCTTACGCCCGCTCCATGCACCCCCGCTCGGTCCAAGATGCAGAAACCACCGACGTTTCCACGTCATCCGCGTCGAATGACGTCCCGGCTCCGTCGTCTCGACCAAGCCTCGGACCACCTGCATCGCGTCCCGAGTCGCGCCTCGATCCGGTTCTCGAATTCGTTTCGTTCGTCGCCAAATCAATTCCCCTCTCGATGCTTCTCGACGAAGCTCCTCGGCGCATTTCCACCATTGTCCAAGCCGATGTCGTTTCGCTCTTCTTGCTCGAAGGCAGCGGCGACTCCCTCGTTCTTCGCGGCAACGTTGGTTATCCCGTCAATGTTCGCGGCACTGTGCGCATGTCCGTTGGCGAGGGTTTGACCGGGGCGGCCGTTGCTGCGCGTCGTCCCATTGCCGCCATTCATGCCCCCGGCGACAAACGTTGGCTCGCATTTCGCGACATCGACGAAGATCGCTTTCCTGTTTTTCTTGCCGTACCCATTCTCGGACACGACCGCGTGCTTGGCGCCATCGTTGCTCAGCGTGCTGGCAATCGCGCCTTCAAACCGAGCGACGTGCGGCTGCTCGTTGCGCTCACTGCCCCGATTGCTTCGGCCATTCGTCACGCCGAAGTGCTGCGGGAACTGCGCGAAAAAAAGCTTCGGCGAACAGGTGGAGGAACACGCAAGATCACGCTTCCTGGTGTTCCTGTTCTGCACGGACGAACCCTTGGTGCGGTCGCTGCGCTTCGTCGTCCATCCACGACGCCGCAACGCAAGTCGTCTCAGGACGACGCGAAGAACCTGCGCCATGCTTGGAACATCGTCGAAAAAGGTTTGTCAGGGCTGTTTACGCGAGCGCAGCGTTTGGGGCTTCTGCGCGAAGCTGGGTTCTTGTCGAGTTACGTTCTGATGGCGGGTGACGAACGTATGCGCGAACGAGCGTTCGAGTTGCTTGCTGAGGGGCATGGGATTGCCGAGGCTCTTGGAACGATCGCGCGTGAAGCTGTGCGTGTGGCCAATGGCATCGTGGGTGATCCGTTTTTGCAGGAGCGAGCGCAGGACATCGAGGATCTATGCGACGCGCTCGTGATGCATGCGTCACCTGATGCGCGGGCGGAGCTGCCGTCGAAAGCGGTCCTCATCGGGGACAAACTCACGGTGTTTGATTTGCTCGTGACGGCAAAGGCGAATCCGGTGGGTGTGGCGCTTAGTGAACGAGTTCCGAGTCCCCGGACAAACGTGCTTCTCAAGCTCTTGGGTGTTCCGGCGATCACGCATGTGGATGGTTTGTTTCAATGGGCGTCACCGGGTGATGTGGCGCTACTCGATGCGGATCATGGGTTTCTCATGATCAACCCATCGCGGGCCGAGATGGCGATGTTGCGGGCCGAGCGGAAGAAGGTCCGGACAAACGGCGAGGGATTGGAGCACGAACAAAACGAAAACCTCACCCCTGAGCCGGTTTCTACTTGAGGTTCAGGGGCGAGGTTCTGTAGGTGAAACGCTGCTGGCTGGATCTTCAGCTCGAAGCTTTCGGCGTTTCTTTCGGCGCGCTCTGCGCTTGTTCAGCGGCCTTCTTGGCACGCCACTGCGCGAGACGACGAGTTTGACGGACTTTTTGTTTGGCACGGACGAGGGGTCGTTGCGGCATGCGCCCCGTATACTCCAGGCCGCTTCGAGGTGCCAACCACTTTGCAGGGATCCAAGCTAGACTAAGATTCTCTCCGATGAAAACCCTCGTGTGTCGGTGTGAAGACGTCACGCTTCACGAACTCGAAGCGGCGATGGAACGTGGTTATCGCGACATCGAATCGGTCAAACGCTACACCGGCTTTGGAACGGGATTTTGCCAGGGAAAGTGGTGCTTGGCCCTCTGCGCTCGTCTCGTACGCGAACGAGGTGGCGACGTGGACAAACCCATCACGCCAAGACCGCCGTATCACCCTGTCGAACTCTCCGTGCTCGCTGGTCTCGACGAACTGAACCTCTCTGGTGGTGGACCACGCGAAGGCGGCAAGCCCTGAAATCGCGTTCAAACGGCGGGTACAGCTCGAGGTTCCTCGTCGCCATGAAGCGCGATGTAGTCGGCTCGTAGGCCCGGACAAACATCAAAAAACTTACATCCTTTGCACACCAACGGTTTGACTCCGCCTGACAGACGCGAGTTCTTCAAGTCAAACACGTCGTCTGGCGTCACGACGGTCACGAGATCTGCGCCGGGATGATGCACGTGTTCTTCGTAGCCTGGTAGGAAGCAACGCGGGATGTGGAGCGAACGCACATCCAAACCGTTCGTCCGGGCCGCATCGAGCGCTTCTTTCACGGCGTTGGCAACTTGCGAAATTCGCGGCAATTGCTGTGAATTTTTGGCATTTCCGTCCGTCAGCGATACGAGCCACAAGCGAAAATGCCGGATGCCTTGCTCGGCCAAACCCAGCACCCACGCACGCACGTTCCGGTAGGTGTCTTCCTTCAGGATCAAGTCTGCGACTGGGTTCGTCTTTCGCGCCACCAAGTTCGCGATCGCCTGTTTTCGTAGCGCCGCCGTTCCTTCGCGTTGCACCGTTGCGTCGTAGGCCTCGTCCTCGAACGCATGCATCGACATGTGAAACTGATTCACTCCCGCGCTCGCGAGCATTTCCAGGTATGGCATGTGCGCGTAACGCAAACCGTTCGACGCGACTTTCACCTCGACAAACCCGCGCTTTTTGGCGTATTTGATGAGCGTTGGCAGATCCGATCGGATCGTCGGTTCCCCGCCGGTGAACGCAATTTCTCGAAATCCTCGGAGCGCCGCCCGATCGATCTCTTTGGCGACTCGCTCCGTTGGCAACGCACGTAGCCGCATTTCCTGCGTGATCGTGCAGTACGTACACGCCAAGTTGCAGTCGTAACCGAGCACCACGTCGAGCAGCGCCATGGCGGCATCTTACTTCGAGCGTTCGCGACAAAGCGCTCGCGTTTTACTTGCGCTTTGTGAGGCCTTGGTCCACGTTCCGCCCCATCATGTCGAAGACACCCTTCGTGTTTCTCATGGCCATCGCTGGTTCGGCGTGCAGCACGTTGGCCACAGGCCCTGAATGGACCGGGGGAGGGCTCGAAACGATCGGCCCGATTCGCGCTGCAGAACGTGAAGAAATCGAGGAACGCGAACGCGTGCGCCTCGCCAAAATGCCTTCACGCATCGGCGCGCGGCACATCCTCGTCATGCATGAACGTTCGCTTCAGAAACCCGAAAACGTCAAACGCACCCGCGAACAAGCGCGGGCGCGAGCCGAAGAGTGCCTCGCTGCATTACGTACCGGGGCCGCTTGGGAAGCCGTCGTCGGGGAATGCTCGGACGAACCCGGTGCTGCCGAACGTGCGGGTGATCTTGGCGTTTTCGAGCGCGGCGCAATGGTCAAATCGTTTTCGGATGCGGCATTTCAACTCGAG
>DAOMZH010001117.1:0-3577 GCA_035437985.1 Polyangium sp. (in: bacteria)
CGGGAGCTTCTTCTGGAGCGGCAGACGGCGCTTTTGTTTCTTCGGGCGTAGCAGCGGCCGACTCTTGGGAGATGGCTGGCACTTCCGTCGACTCTTTGGCCGACTCTTGGGAGATGGTTGGCACCGCGGCTGGCACATCGTCGAGCGGCGGAGGAGGAGGAGGGATGGGGGCGTCTTTCGGCGGCGCCTTAATAAATGTCCGCGCGTTATCGAGCACAGGTGCCGGAGCCAATGGCGGCAGGACACCAGGTACCGGCGCGGACGGCATTTTGTCATTTGGCGGAGCCGCCTTGGCCGGAGATGTAGCACCCGCCACTGGAGCCGACGATGCATCGCCCGGCATCATCAATACCGTCTTGACAACCCTGTTCGGCACTGCAGCGGGAGCCTTTTCGGGCGCCTTGACCTCCTGCGCTCCAGTAACGGCGATCGCTGGTAGCGGCTGGTCGTGCGGCAGTGAATCGATGGGAACAAAGCTATTCGTGCAACGCGGACACGCCATCCGCATGCGTAGAGCTTCGGCCTCGAACGAAAGCTTTTGCCCGCAACTCGGGCAGGGAATCTGGATTGCCGACATCTGGTCCGGCTATCGACGTTATCCAAACCGTCGACAAAGAGGAAGTCATTCGACACGTGGGGCAGGGAACCGACGGAAAGCCCGCTCGACACGCCCTTGGACCAACTGTCTGGACATTTTACAGGTCTGTGATTTAACAAACGAAACGACATAATCACGAATCATATCAACCTACTTCGGGAAACTTGAACAGTAGTCCTTCAACCTTCAGCGAGGCGACGTCGAGGACCGCTATCTCGAGCCCTGAGACAGCCTTTTTTCTGCGGTGTCCGATGTTCTGCCAAGCGCCCCGAGTTTCCCTGGGCTGCCCTCCAGCGCCAGGGATGAATCCTGAATGATGACCATGCGTTACGAGAAACTCGAGCAGTAGAGCTTCAACCCCCCCCTAAGTCCCCCCACACGTTTTCACCCCTCCACAACGCCGCAGGCGACCGTCCAGATCGCCTCCTCATCCATCCGATCCGCCGTTCCCCCGCCCAGACTTCGCCTTTGTAGGCGCCCGAGCATGTAATCCAGCTCAAAGTATCGACACATCCCTCGTCCGATCTGCCTTTGTCGACCCTCGACAACCGTATTTCACCTCCCCGAGTAGCCGTTCTCCTGCCAAATATTGGTCATGCAGACGTCAACATGGTCGATTTCTGGGAGAAGATCGGCAAATCGGCACGGAACTTGCCTATGTTGGGATGATTCCGATGCCCTGGTCTCCTTGCTTTTTGTGCCATGTAACACGTTCTCTTTGATTCGAGGCGACCATGAGGGGCGAGCTACTGGAGCGATCAGACTTTGGAAGCGCGCCTCCTAGCTTGCTGCGTGCGAATGCTAGAGTTGGCTGGGCGACATGACAAGCGGGACCCGGGAGCACTTGTGCGCGCCATCGAGTCGGTGGTACTGTCACGACGATGGCCCAGATTTTCGTTCATGATCTCCGTGTATGTTGAATTCCACGAAACGCATCTGGCTCAGCGTCGGCCTCTTGGTGGCAGCTGTTGCCGTACTGATTGTGCATGCCTCGGTGTACTACCCATTTCTGTCGGATGATGCGCTTATTTCGCTGCGTTATGTCGATCGATTTTTGCAGGGTCGAGGTTTGACCTGGACTGACGGCCGGCCTGTCGAGGGGTATTCCAATCTTTTATGGATCTTGGTCGTCGCCGTGCTTGGGCGTTGCGGCATTGACCTTGTCGACGCTGCGCGAATCTTGGGCGTTGCGAGTATGTCGACCGTCGTTGTCGTCTTGATTCGTGCGTATCCGCTGCGAGGTTTTTCAGCGAAGTCTTGTTTGCCGTTGAGCAGTGGAATCCTTTTTTTTTGCCTCGCTGCGCCGGTTGCCGTGTGGGCCATAGGTGGACTCGAACAGCCGCTTTACGCTGCACTTCTTGCGACATCGATTCCGTTGACGATTCGATGCCTTGAATCGACCAACCCAGAACGTCGGGATTTGTTTTGGTTGTCCCTCGGTTTGGGCCTTGCCTGTATCACTCGTCCGGATGGCCCCTTGTTTTCGGTTGCGGCTCTGTTTTCGATCGTGATTGGTCGATGGCTAGCGCGCAAGAAATTGTTTTCTTGGAGCAACCTTGTACTTCTTGCATCGATGCCGGTTGCTTTGTACGGCGGTCAGCTCGTTTTTAGAATTTTTTATTATGGAGAATGGGTGCCCAACACTGCGCTCGTGAAAATCGCGCCGAGTTTCCATCATTTTCTCGATGGTTTTGCTTATGTTCGTCACGGTCTCTGGTCGCTGTTTCCTTTTTCGTTCGTGGCTCTCGGATATCTCATCATTGCAGTATTTTCGCCTGTTCGTCGAGACCGGGCGTTGCCGCTGCTCGTGCTGATGGGCGCATGGATTCCTTATGTTGTATTCATTGGGGGGGATATTTTTCCTGCGCACCGGCACTTTGTACCCCTGATCGTCGTTATTGCATTCGCGGTCGTCGAATGCGTGACGTGGTTGGTCGGGCGTGTCAAACCCATGACTGTCGTGGGATTGCTGTTTGCCGCCACTATCCCGTATCTGTATTTGCAAGATTCTCATCCCGAGAATCGCCGGGCCATCAGCGAACGATGGGAATGGGATGGCCAAGTCGTCGGCCTCTTGCTCCAGCAATCGTTTTCCCAACAAGAGCCATTGGTTGCCGTGACCGCAGCAGGCTGCTTGCCTTATTGGTCCAAATTGCCAGCCCTCGATATGCTGGGCCTCAACGACGATTACCTCCCACGTCACCCGCCCGCAGATTTTGGTAGCGGCATGTTGGGACACGAACTTGGGGAAACCGCCTATATCCTGCGCCGAGAACCAGATATCATCACATTTCAGGTGGGTCGTCGAACATCAGCCGCCCGTATCAGTCGCGAATTGCTCGAATCAGCGGAGTTTCGTGAGCATTACGTGCCGATCAAGGTCGAAGGAAGCAAACCCTACGCGTTTTTGGCGACGCTTTGGATCCGAAAGGACAGCAAGAAGCTAGGCATTCAGCGTACTTCCCAACGAATCACCGTGCCGGCGTACTTTCTCGACCGCAATCCTGCAACGACCGCTTATCCCAAACGCAGCGGAGGGTTGGTTGTCGCCGTACGTGCGGGTGCACCAGCCAGCATTTCAATCGGCGGTGTACCTGATGATGCCTGGGATGTCACCGTCAAGTCCGCGAATGCCAACGATATTCGGAGCACCATTCGCCACGAAGCTACGAATCTCATCGTTGAATTAACGACCACGAGCGAGACACCCATTGAGATCGAATCGCTAGAGCTTGATGTTCGGCGGTGACTCCCAACGCGCTACGAGCTACTCGATTTTTCTGCGCTCCCCCTGTACGCTGCGCGTTGTCATCTTACGTGACAGCCGCGGCAGTATGCTGTATCGAACCGGTACGGTCTGCTCGATCTTGCCTGGAGGCTCCTGATGTTCGAAGGTTTTGCGAAAGTTTGGACACCCGTGACCCTGGCGGCTCGATTGCGCAAGGGACATTTGCTTCCGTTCGAACTAGCCAGCACGCC
>DAOMZH010001118.1:0-3574 GCA_035437985.1 Polyangium sp. (in: bacteria)
GGTCGTCATCCCAGTGCGGCATTCCTTTTCCTGTCGCCAAGCGGATATGCTCCACACACGGCGACCGGGGCGAACCGCGACGTTTGGACGGCGCTGAGTTACCGGGAGCTCGCCGGTTTGCTCGAAACCGCGTTATGCAATACGCCGACAAATGCCGTGTCCGGTGGACGTGCCGCTGCGCGAAACTATTTGCTGACGATTCAAAAGGAGTTTTCATGAACCGGATCGACGACGAACGGGTTCTCTTTTACCTGAAGCATCAACAACGCATTCAAGAATGGGCAGCGCTAGCGAAAGAGGCTTCGGAACAGGCGCATCAATTTCTTTGTTCATGTGCCGACGATCTCATGACATTGGCGAGGGATCTGGGGCGGGGAGTGCAAACGTTCGTATCTATCGAAGACGACTATCCAAAGTTATTTCTTTATCGAAATGCATGGTGGCCAGATAAGGCAACGACCAAGCATCCTCGTGTTGGAATTGGTCTAGAATGGCGTCGTGGCAACGTGAGTTTCACGGAGTCGGGGAAAAGTGCCTATTGCGGTGTTTGGGTACACTACCAATTGGATGGCGCGAAGGCGCTTCACGAATCGATTGGCAAGGCATTCAAGGATGCAGGACTGCTAAAGAAACACGGATTCACTTCGAGCACCGTTTGGTGGCCGGCATACCGATATGAGATCGCGCCCCCGGAGTTCTGGAACGATTTGGGGCCATATCGCACGCAGTTGATCGAATCGATTCGATTCTGCTGGACCACGTTCGAGCCCGTTGTGAACAAATTGGTGCGTTGAGGGACTCTGGGGCCGGCGAGAGGATCACATTTTTGCTTCGATGACGAGAGCCCAACACGTACGTGTGTACGTGACATCCACGCTCGAATTAGCTTAGAAACGTGCGTTCACACGTACAAGTTGACGTAATAGAATCGCGCTAGAAATCACGAGCCCGCTAACCGAACGTCCGACGGAACGTTGTACGCCCGTACGTCGTCGTGCAACCCCAGAAAATACCGTTCGACGACCGCCGCGTCGGACGAGACGTCGGCGCTCGTACGATCGTGCGTCATGGCTGCGTGCAATGTTTCTACGCTCTGGATGATCTCCGGACAATGATTGGCCCATGGTCCCCGTCGGAGCTCCGACGAAGCATATTCGCGGATTTCAGCGAGCAACATACAAACGCGCTCTTCAGACCGCGCAATGATGCCAAGGCGTTCGGCGAGGTGCGCCGAAAACAGGCGCGCTCCATGTTTTGCAACGGCCGCGGTGACGCTTTGGCTCGAGGTAAACAGCTTCTCCGCAATCAAAGCATCGAATGCGCGCACCAGTGCCGATCCTCGTGCGTCGTCGAGCAGTTTGTCCGCTCCAAAACTCGATCCGCCTGGTCCTGTTCTGTCCTGCCAAACCGCAATGGGGAAGCGCCCAAACCGCGCTCGTTCCATTTGCACGGCAAGCCGCGCCCAGATCATGTCCGAGCGTCTGCAAGCCCGCCCATCGAAGAAGGGCACGAGGTTGGGAATTTTGGCGAGAAAACCCGGATTGACGAATATCGTATTTCCCCCTCGCGCGAGCGCAAATGGCGTCACGTTCTCGACATCGAAGGGAATCGCACGGGTTATCGGAAGGCCCTCGATCAAGCCCGCAAGGCCCTCGACCAATCGAACATATACCGATTGCACCGTTTCTCCCGGATGCAAAGGCTCCATCCAATACGGTACACGACCAGGATCCTCATGCGCCGTCGCAAAATCGTAATAATATTCAGGCAATGCGGCTCTCACGCGCGCGTTCTCGGCGGTTCGATCGGGCCACGGCGCGTGCGGCTCGAGCTGCTCGAACATGTGCAAATGGCGCACCACATCTTCGAGATTCGTGCGCACCGAACTACGGGCTGGCAGCGGGGGCGCGCCAAATACAGGACCAATGGCCACATCGATTCGTTCGTTGCGCAGATGCCGTACATGGTCGGATAACCGAGCATTGCCTTCACGCATGGCCGCAAGAAATGGTTGCAGTCGCAGGTCTTCGTCGAGAATCCACACGCACGCGCGTTCCGTATCCGCGAATATGGACGCGTACCGCTGCACCATCGTTCGCGCGGAGGAAATGGGCAACCGCCCTGCGGACATACGCAGGGTTCCAAAAAGGCCGCGCGCTGCATCTGCTACTTGCGTCGCGCGATCGATGCAATGCACCGCGACATTTCGGCCCATCACGGGGGGAACGAATTTCTCCGCATCGCCCGACGGGTTTTCCAAGAGAACCACATCCATCCAGGAAAAACCCGTGTCGATCGCGGCGAGGATTGAGAGATCTTCGAGCAATCGACCTACGGTTCGAGGATTCGTCGTATTGGCAATGATTCCAACGACGAGTTTTTCTTTCATGGGTTCGTCACGCGCTGCGCCTCGGTACGCAAAAGCGCACTCCACGCTTTACCCGCAATACGCCACCATTCGCCATAGGCACCGTTGTATACGTTTCGCGCGCGATGAAGTCGGTACGCGTCCGCGGCAATTCGCAAATTTTGTAATGCCCTTTCGATGGCGTTCGATTCCACCTGCGAACATAGCCCGGCTTTTAGCGTTTCGCGCACGATCATTTCTGTCGCACCATCCAAGGCCAGAAGCACACCCACGCCCCCAGCAGGTGCGACAGCTCCCGCCCGCACGAGAATGGTACGTAATTGCGTGGCAATGGTGGTGGAAGCAGTAAACATCGATAATTCGTCATTCGCCGTTTCCGTTGATTTTGCGCTAAGTGGTGAAACTTGTACGCAGTCGCGCACGACCAGTCCTCCAAACCGCGGAAACCAATCATCGTTTAGAATTTCGCCCGGCGCAACGCTGACATGTTCATTCACCGGGTGCCAACCAGAATGGTCGGGGGCGTATCGCGCGTCTGCTGGCAACCACAATGAAATATATGCAGGGCGGCGGCCCGCATCGAGGTTTGGCCCGGTACGATGCCAGGTCAAACTGTGCAGCACGACAATGCTCCCAGCGCGTGCGGGTAGCCGCACGAGGTCATCACGAAGGTCGAATTCGGCCCGTCCGTGAGCAAGAAAATCCTCCGGAGGGCTCTCTCCAAAATGGTGCGACCCGTCGATTACCTCGAGGCACCCGCCGTTCGGGCCAACATCTTCGAGAGGACACCAGCAAGACAAACCCTCCGCTGGCGAGACGGGCCAATACGGATAATCTTGATGCCACGGCACCGTGTCGCTCGATTGCACCGGTTTCATGATGACGTGATCATGCAGCAACCGCGCGCCTTTCTGACCTAGAAACTGGGCCGCAGTCGACCAAAGCCGAGCGTCCCGCAACAAACGGTCAAACGTCCCCGAAGGATCCGCACGCCAAAGATCACGCCATTGCGATATTGATTCTACGTATCTCTCGCGCTCGAGACCTTGATCCTGCGCATAACCATCAAGCAATACATCGAGCGCCCGCAATGCGTCGACACATTCCTCTTGCCGAAATTGAGGTTCCAGAATTGCGAACCCGTGCTCGTCGAAATACGCCTTTGCCCTTATGTCTTCGGGCGAGAAAACGTCCACTTTCATTGAC
>DAOMZH010001119.1:0-3572 GCA_035437985.1 Polyangium sp. (in: bacteria)
GGTCACGCGAGTGTTCGGCCCTCGGGATTGGCCGTAAACATAACGCAAGAACATCATGCGCCAGCAGCTGCTCCTTCGGCACATGCCGCGCATTCGGCAGCGCATGCACCGCCGCCACCACCGCCACCTCCGCCTCGAGCTGCAGCTGCAACAGCAGTTCCGGCTGCAGCGCCGTCGACGGCGGCACGGGTTGCAACTGTAACTGCAGTCCGCGTAGCGCTTTTTGGACGGGAAGGGGACATGCGCGTGTTGCCCCTTGCGCCTCAATCGGCAGCACCACCAGGCACCGTGACGGCACTGTTGGTGCCAACTTCAGATGCAGACGCTGCTGCACTCGCCAAACTATTTGGTCTCTGACGCCAAGACCTCAGACGAGGAGCCCACCATGAGTGACGATCGCATCCGCCCGAAACGCATCCGAGTGACCCGTTTGCAAGAGACCCAGGTCGAAGCGCTGATCAGGATCGAGCAAGCTTGTTCGGCGATGTACTACGAGATTGGCTTCGATGCGGCGGAAGTTCCCGTACGTACGTACGCCGACATTTCGCATCTTCCGCGGTACCACAACGTGTATGTGGCGGAAGCTGACCACGAAGTTGCAGGATATGTAGCGTGGCGCGACGAATCGCCAGGTGTCGCGTACATTGAAGAGCTTTCGGTGCATCCGGATTATCAGCGTTTCGGCGTGGGATCGAAGCTGCTGGAAACAGTCGAGGAAGATGCGTTGAAGGCGAGTCTGACCGACATCCTCGCGAAAAAGTTCGAGAAAGCATCGTGGGCTGGGTTGTTCTACGCGCATCACGGCTTTGTTGTGCTGGGTGACAATGCAACCGGACGTGCAGCTGGTTGGTTGGAAGAGCGAGCTGGAGGAAGGCCGCTTACACGACCGGGTGAAGTGGTGCTCTGGAAGTCGCTGCGCGCACAGTAGAGTTTGCAGGCAAGCGGCCGCGGTCGTTCCCAGGTGCCAACCACTTTTGGGAACCGTGGCCGTTGTTACCTCTGTTCCCAGGTGCCAACCACTTTTAGAAATCGTGGTGGTTGTTACATTTAACAAAAGTGGTTGGCACCTGGGGAAAATAGCTGCGCGCTCGTCGTAGGCTCGGCAGGGTTGAGTTGCGCCAAGCGAGGTCGGCTCGTTCAGGTCGAAGGCGCCAGCCATTTTGAACGAACGTAAACACGGTTACATGTTCCCAAAGTGGTTGGCACCTGGGGAAAGCTGGGCGGGTTCGGAGTTCGGGAAACCCGAGCGACCGAACGGTCCGTTGGCGTCTCGGAACCGTCCAGCGGGACATCCCGTCCCCAGCCATAAATGCTTAGTTGACATAATGTATCTTATGCGAAGTATAGACGACGGCGAGAGTAGGGGAAAAGCGCCGCAAACGCCGGCTTTATGAAGCGTTCGTCCGGGTTTGTCCGCGGATCGACGCGCGTTACGTGCGGTTCTCCAAGGTGCCAACCACTTTGGACACACGCCCGTCGCACGGCCCCACGCTCGGCCGCGTCATCCAAAAGCTTCAGCCGCAGCTTCCTAGAACTGAGCCCCGTTCTTCGCTCGTGCGGCATCCCGCGGCGGGTTCACTTGCACGCCCAACAACGTTCCACCGTTGTCGAGCACGAACGCCCGCGTTCCATACGCCGCCGGAGTCATCGCAAAACTCCCACCCGGCAAAATCCCATCGATCAGACCGCCGTTCACAGGCGAAAACAAAAACAGCCCGTACCGCGACGTGCCTACGAGCAACGCTCCGGCAACCGCCACCGGCATCGTAATGCCACCTTCAGGCAAATTCCGGCGCCACAACGTCCGACCATCGTTCGGATCCAACGCCCAAAGTCCCGTCAACCCCGAAGATGCGAACAAAATCCGCTGCTTCGCAACCGTCGGCAACGGCCCCTCATGCGGCGCATGCTCAGGTTGCTCCCACAACATGAGTTCTGTGACACCGATCGCTTTTTCGTTGAGCCACGCCCGCGTCCCGTTCTCCGCATCGAGCGCGAACACGCCGCCCGCGTAACTCCCCACAAACACGACATCGCCCGACGAAATCCGCGCTACGACTGGCGTCGTGTCGACATCCAGATAACGCGCCCGATCACCCGGCGAATTTGCTTCGGCTTCAGCCGCCAAGTCCACAATCGGCCATTGTTCCGAGCCATCCTCGATGTCGTACGCCATCACGACGCCGTCGGAAAACGCCATGTAGACCTTGTCGCGCCCAAGCGACGGACCTGCGTATCCCGACACTTCCATCCCAAATGCCGGCGTCCGATGCTGATGCCACTTCAAAGCACCATCTTTCGCATACACCGCAACCAACGTGTCGTTCGCGTTCACCACGTACACAACACCGTCACGCATCACCGGACGTCGCAAAATCTCCGCGTTCGTCGAAAATCGCCAGTGCAGCTTCCCATCAACCGCCGAGATCTTGTAAAGCGCACCGTCGTTCGACCCAAAATACAGCGCTTCTTCCACTGCGTCGTAGAGCGGTTCACTCTGCACCGGACCCAATGTCTCAAACCGCCAGAGTGTCGTACCGTCCTGCGCACGCAAACAGTACATGCCATTGTCGCTCGAACCGACGAACACACGCCGACCCTCGACATCGAGCACTGGCTGACCACGCTCGTAACTCTCGCTTTGTTTCCGTGTGTCGGACGTGAGCGGCCGACGAAGCGCAATCTCGAGCGTGCCACCTGGATGATGGAGCCATGTAGGCACTTGGGGTGTCGCCGGGACACCAGACGCTTCGCAGCCAAACATCCCCGCAACGCATGCGAGCATCACACCAAGCTGACTCAGGTTGGTGATGTTGCGAGAAAGCTTCATCGGCAATTCGTCCACATTCAGGTCAACGCGTTCAGGGCTTCGGAGGTGCCTTCTGCTCCAGAGCACGTCGCGCCATGTCTTGCAACTCTTCGGCCGACGGCATCTTGCCGCCCGGTGGCTTGTTGGCCGCTGCCGATGCAGCGGAAGGATCGATCTGCGTCAACAAATCGCTCACTGCGCTCTTCAGATAGCCGAGCGGTTGTGGCTCGGTCGATGGCGTCGTCAGTTTCGTATTGAGCGGCTCGATCAACTCTTTCGCCTTGGCCTTGTCGCCCTTGGCAAACGTCACGCGCGCTTCGTGGTACGTCGCGAGTTCCTTGTAACCCTTCACGTCGATCGACCCGAGTTCCTTGAAGCTCGTGATCGCTGCATCGAGTTCGCCTTTGGCTTCTTTCGCAAACCCGGTGCCTTCGATCGCTCGACCCTTCACGTCCGGATCCGCTGCGGCAAGTGGTGAAGACAGCACTTCGGCGTACGCCGAAATCGCTTTGTCGTACTCCTTCTTCTCGAGGTACGCGCCACCCTGACCAAGCTTCGCCAATAGTGCAGCGCCTGATCCCTTGTGCTGCTCGACGACGCTATTGAACGCTCCCAACGCCGCATCGGCACGTTCGGTCGTCGTCTTGTAGACACGCCGCGTATCCATGTCTTTTTCGTCTTGCGAGCGTTTGTCCTCTTCTGTGACGACACCGCGGTCCGCAGCAATCCCGGACAGGAGCTTCGCCGATGCGTCGCCCGCTTT
>DAOMZH010001120.1:0-3570 GCA_035437985.1 Polyangium sp. (in: bacteria)
TACGCCCGTCCGGGAGACGAAGCGCGGCACAACCTCGGTTATTGGCGCGGACATGACTACCTGGGTTTGGGATGTGCCGCGTACGGAACCGTGAGCGGGAGTGCGTCGCGACAACCTGCATCGTGGGCTCTGCGGTATCGCAATCTGACTGATCCCTCCCGGTACATGCGTGCAGCACTCGCGGGTGGAGACGAAGTCGAAAGCGAAGAAGCGTTGTCACCAGAAACGCGTTTGCGAGAGCGCATCATGCTCGGTCTGCGGTTGCGTGAAGGGTTCGACTGCAAAGATGTGACGAGTGATCTCGGTACGGAAGTTTGGACGGACGCACGTCGCGATGCAGCAAGGCATCTCGTTTCCCAAGGCAAACTTGAAATACAAGGGGATCAACTGCGTATTCCGAGGAATGCATGGGTGCTTGCCGACGGAATCGCGGCCGAGTTGTTTTGAGGAGCAAGCGAGGCATGAGGACGCAAGATCGTTGCTGGTCACATTGACCATGTGCACGGCGGCTCCTACGCTCGCGCGCCGGCATGAGCAGTTCCGAACAGAAGTCCTCCAACGCGTTTCTTGATCTCCTTCGTCGGCTGCGTCCGGAGCTAGAGCTTCGCATCAACAAGCGGTACGACGACGTTGCGCGGCGGGGTCAAGGGTATGGTCCTGCCGTCGCCGCGATGGTTGAATCTGCGCGGGATCTGGCGCTGCGCGGAGGCAAGCGCGTGCGGGCGGGCATGCTGGCCGCAGGATGGCTCGCAGCAGGCGGCGATGAGGACCTCGATATTGCAGTCGATGGCGGCGTCGCGTTCGAACTTTTTCAAACGTACCTGCTCATCCAGGACGATTGGATGGATGGCGACTTGACGCGTCGCGGTGGGCCGAGCGTGCATGCAGCGTTGGCAAAAACGATGGGAAATGAAGGGCGCGGAGCTTCATCCGCCATCCTTGCGAGTGACCTGACCTGGGGTTTGGCAGTCGAAACGTTTCTCCAAATGGAACGACTCACCCCGGAAACGCGGCTCGAAGCTCTGACCACGTTCGTGCGCGTGCACGAAGACGTCGTCATCGGACAACAACTCGACATCCTCGCCGACGCGAAAGACGCGGAGGTGACGCACGACCTGAAAACAGGCAGCTACACGATCCGCGGGCCGCTGATTCTAGGAGCCGTGATGGCGAAGGGTTCGTCGGAGCTGAAAAACGTGCTGACGCAGTTTGCCCAGCCGCTCGGAGTTGCGTTTCAGCTTCGCGACGACTTACTCGGAACGTTTGGAGATCCGGCCGAGACAGGCAAGCCCGTAGGAAACGACATCCTCGTTGGCAAACGGACGGCGCTGATCATCGCGGCGGAAAAATTGGCCAACGATGAAGAGCGGCGAGCAATTCAGCGCGCTTGGGGTCGAAGCGACGCAACGGAACGTGAACTCGAGAACGCAACAGCGGCGCTTATTTCGTCAGGTGCGCGACGTTCCATCGAAGAACGACAAGCTGCACTTTGCGCCTCGGCTTTGACATTGGTGGAGACTACCCCCCTCGTCCCCCCTGCCGTTCGTCCTGTCCTCACTGGTATCGTCGAGGCCATCAAGGTCGTGGCGTGATGGAGATCGATCGTTCGACGGGTGAAGCGTGTGGCAAGGTGATCTTGTTCGGCGAGCACGCGGTCGTGTACGGAACGCCGGCGATCGCGGCGGGCATCGAACGTGCTGCCCGAGCATCGGCAACTCGAACCGATACGCCGCAAAGTCGTTTGCTGCTTGGTCAACGAGAAGTCGTTGCTGATGCGACAGGTTCCGACGATCTCGGTCGCGCGTTGCACGCCTTGCTCCACGTTGCCCCGGCGCTTCCGCCGCTGCGAATCGAGGCGCGGAGCGATCTGCCAGCGGGCGGAGGACTTGGAAGTTCAGCTGCTCTGGCCGTGGCGATTTCCCGGGCAGTCCAAGCGTTTTCCGAGACAAACACCGCCGATGCGGAAGCAGTGGCGCTCGCGCGGGCTGCGGCATGGGAGCGCGTTTTTCATGGCAATCCGTCAGGAATTGATGCGATGGCGGCTTCACGCGGAGGCATCTTTCGGTACACACGAGCTGAAGGTGCCACCGTGCTTCATCCAGCCAAGGATTTGGTTCTGTGTGTGGGTTGGTCCGGAACGCCCTCGTCGACGCGCGAGACGGTGGAGTTGATTGCGACGCGAATGGCCAAGGATCCGCCGATCGTGAAGAACTCGATCGCCGCGATTCATTCGATCGTCGACGCAGCGGCAAGTGCGATTGCGTCTGGGCATCACGCGACGATTGGAAAACTCATGAACATGAATCAGCTCGTTTTATCAGGTTTGATGGTTTCGACTGCCGAACTCGAAGAATTGTGTGCCCTGGCGCGGGACCACGGAGCCCTTGGCGCGAAGCTCACGGGAGGAGGAGGAGGAGGTTCGGTGATCGCCCTCGTTCCGCCGGCATTTACCGAGGCAGGTGCAACCGATGAGCAAGTCGAAGCAGCGGCAGCTGCGCGCATCATCGAAGCTTGGCGCCACGCCAATCCCCGATATGACGGGTTTGTCGCGCGCATTCGCCGGGACAAACATGAAGGAGCTAGCTCGTGAGTGCTTTCACGGCAACAGCGATTGCGCATCCCAACATCGCGTTGGCCAAGTACTGGGGCAAACGCGACGATGGAGTGAATCAACCCGCGGTTCCTAGCCTTTCGGTGACGCTTGCCGGGATGGCAACGACGACGACGGTGACCTTCGACGCGCGGCTCGAACAGGATGTGTTTTTCCTGGGTGGGATGCCAGTCTCGGGAGGTCCGTGGACCCGCGTCGCGGGATTGCTGGAACGCGTGCGTCGAGCGTCGGGACGAACCGAACATGCACGCGTGGAGAGCGTGAACGATTTTCCAACCGCCGCGGGACTCGCGTCGAGCGCATCGGGATTTGCCGCGTTGGCGTTAGCGGCAGCAAAAGCTGCGGGGCTCGAAGCGGCGCCAGAATACGTGAGCGATTTGGCACGACGAACATCCGTCTCGGCAGCGAGGTCAGCTTTTGGAGGGTTTGTCGAGTTGCCGATGGGCAAACCAGGTGACGATGATCTTTCAGCAATACAAATTGCTCCGCCGGATCATCTCGATCTGCGGGTGATCGTCGCGGTGACGCGCGAGGGGCCCAAAGACGTGAGCTCGACCGAGGGGATGAAACACACAGTTCGTACGTCTCCGTATTATCCAGCTTGGGTCGAATCAGCACCGGCGGTTTGTCGGCGGGTACGTGAGGCGATTTTGCATCGGGATCTCGAGGCGCTTGGCGTTGCTGCCGAAGAGAGCGCGTTGGCGATGCATGCGTCTAGTTTTGCCGCTCGTCCGGGGCTCATTTACTGGACTGGAGCCACGATCGATACGCTCCATGAAGTTCGGAGGTTGCGCGAACGCGGTGTCTTTGCGTATGCAACGATTGATGCTGGGCCACACGTGAAAGTCCTGACCTCTTCATCGGACGAACCGAAAATCATCAGCGCACTCGGTGAATTGCCTGGCGTCAAACGAACGATTGCAGCGTCACCGGGTCTCGGTGCGCGTATATCGAGTGCA
>DAOMZH010001121.1:0-3561 GCA_035437985.1 Polyangium sp. (in: bacteria)
TGTTCGCGCCGTAGGCAATGCTCGAGAGATTGGTCTTGATGCCCGAATCAGCGGATTTCCAGGTGACTCCATCCTCCGCGTGCAGGATCGTGCCGGCAGCACCCACGGCGACGAACCGCGGGCCAGAGATCTCTTCGGTATCGCTTCCTGAACAAGCCGGAAGCGAGAAAAGAGCAAGCAGAAACAAGGGTAGGGTGGTGCGCATTGGATACCTCAAGGTGAGTGTACGGCAGTATGCCTGGCTGTCATGAGGAAAAAAAAGGCGTTTGTCTCGTCGGTGTACGAATGTTGGTGATCGAGCCGATTTTTGTTTCATGTTGGTGCTCGAGCATGGTAGGTTGTGGCGCGTTCACGAGAGCCGAGCCATGAAGTTTGCCTACGCCACGAGTGATTTTGCCACGATTCGTCGAGAAAAGTCGTTTTATGTCGACAAGACGCCCTACTTTCCGCAACTCGAGCAGATTGGCAACTACCTTGTCTTCCTTCGCCCGCGTCGGTTCGGCAAGTCGACGCTCCTGAGCACGCTCGGAAAATATTACGACATCGCCTTGTCTGGCCAGTTCGACGAACTGTTTGGAGGTCTTTGGATTCACGAAAATCCGACGGCCGAGAAAAACAAATATCTCGTGTTACATCTGGATTTTTCGCCGGTGGCGTCAGAAGGCACGGAAGTGGAGATTCGGCGCAGTTTTGCCTGGCAACTCAGGGTGAGCATTCGTTCGTTTATTCGTCGGTATCAATCGGTCGTTCCGGAGCTTGCGGCGCTCGAACCCATCGTCAGGTCGGACAGCGACGATGTCGCGGCAATCATGTTCGATCTCTTGGCGACACTTCGTGATGCTGGCCGACAGATGTATTTGTTCATCGACGAATACGACCATTTTGGCAATCGGCTCATCTCGGACGGATTGCTCGACACGTACCAGAGCATCGTGCGCAGTGCTGGTTTCGTGCGGAGTTTTTATGCGAGCCTCAAGGCATTCACAACAGCGGGCACAGTGGCAAGAATGTTCGTGACGGGCGTATCGCCGATAATGCTGGATGATTTGTCGAGCGGGTTCAACATCATCAAACACGTCTCGCAACATGCGGAACTCAATGGATTGATTGGATTTACCACGGCCGACGTCGAGCGCGGGGTGGACCTGGTGCTTCGGGATAGGCCGGAGGTGATAAAAGATCCGCGTATGGGCAATCGGGCCGAGCTGCTCCAAACGCTAAAACGGTATTACAACGGGTATCGGTTTTCAATCAATGCGTCAGAAAACCTGTACAATTCGACGCTCGTTCTCTACTTTCTTGGGGAAGTTCTGCGCTGTGGCATTTATCCCCGGCAAATGCTGGACCTCAACGTGCGCACCGATTACGGGCGCCTGTACGCCGTCACGAAGGCCACGAGCGGCGAAGAGCGGGGTACGCGGGAGCTCTTGGAAGAGATTCTAACCAACGAATCGATTGCAACGCACATGGTGGAGCAATTCGGCACGAAAGTAAAATTTGGCCACGCGCAAATCGTGTCGCTTTTTTATTATATGGGCATGTTGACCTATGCCGAAGATGCAGCGGCTCACGATCCACCGAAACTCGTGATTCCGAACCGCGTGATGCGGGAATTGCAATGGGATTATTTGGCGTTGGCGCTTGCCGATCACGATGGATTGCGTATCGACGCGTCGTACATCGAAGTGGCCTTGTCGAAAATGTCCGAATATGGCGACATTCAGCCTTTGCTCGACGTCTTCAAGGACCGGGTGCTTTCGCGGATCAGCAATCGCGACTTGATCCAATTTAATGAAAAAACGATGAAGCTGATGCTGTTTTCGTTTTTGGCGCCGAGCGGGGTGTTTTACCTGATGAGCGAAAAAGAGGTAGCTCAGGGGTATTGCGATCTGCTCCTCGGACTGAAGGGTCATGCTTCGGCGCAGAAATATGCATGGATTATCGAAGCGAAGTACGTCAAGACAGACGCGACGGACAAAGATATCGATGCGGTGGTGCAGCAAGGGCTGGCCCAAATCGAACGGTATGCGTCGGACCAGGACCTCGTGCAAATGTTGACGCGTGGGCTTTTCTTGCGCGCGGGGGTGCTGGTGTTCGTGGGCTTGAAAGACGTGCGGTATTGGGGCTGGGAAAAAGTATAGGTCAACAAGGATAAACCAAAGAGGTCGAGTCAGGGAGAGCACGATGGTTGGACGAACGCTTCTCGTTATTCTGGGCCTAGTCTTTGTTGTAGCTGCCTGTGCACAAGGCAGTGAATTCGAGCCAATGACGTCGACAGGAGGTGATGCAGGGGGCGGAGGAAAAGGCGATGTCAGTTCGAGTTCCAGCGCCAATGCCAGTTCGACCTCTGGAGCTGCAACTGGCGGTGCGGGCGGAATGACAGCCAACGGCGGCATGGGCGGAGCGAATTCCACAAGCTCCAGCTCCAGTGTTGCCAGTTCGAGCAGCTCGACATCGAGCGGGAGTGATCCCTGCGCGGGCGTGACGTGTACAGCGCCTCCCAATGCGACCTGTTTGGATGGTATGACGCGCCAAACCTATTCCCCAACGGGAACGTGTATGGGTGGCACGTGCATGTACGACGTGACGAATACTCCTTGTGCTGCCGGGGAAACGTGCATGAACGGTGCGTGTCAGCAAAGCACTTGCGTCATGCCCAATGAAGCGTGCAGCGATGGGAATCAATCGCGCGCTGGCTGTGCGAATGCCCGCGTCATCGGGCGCATTTTGGCCTCGTCGATTCCCGGATTTTCCGTCACGGCCAATACGTGCAGTGCCTCGAATAGCAGTGAAGGTCCGAATTCCAGCGCTTGCTGGGATTACGGACGGGATCACGCGTATCGTATGTTCATGCGGTCTGGAGAAACCGCCAATATTTCAATCGGGCACGGGAGCAAGTGCGCAAGTGCCACCAGCTGGGATGCGGTATTCAAGATCTATGCTGGCACCGGTTGTCTCGACAAATCATGCACCACGAAAAGCGAATGCACCGGTTTTTCCACGGGGACGCTCACGCGAACGTTTACGGCGCCCGCGGATGGCTGGTACGTTTTCGTCATTGATGGACGGACGGCGACCAATGTGTATGACGACAGCGGCACGTATACGCTCACGGTCAAACTCACCTGCTCCGTGAGTGGGTGCGGCTGTTGATACGTTGCGTCGGCCATCGTCTGGTCCGAGTATTTCTTGCCTATTACGGCGACTTTGCGAAACACGAAACTTCATGCAACGAATAGTCATTTCTGCATTGGTCGTCGTAATGATGGCCGCCATCGGCTTGCGCACGAATCGCGAAGATTTCGCCGTCGTTTGGCAAAGGCCCGTTCCCTACTTGCTGGCCCTCGTCGTCAACCTCGTGGCCGTTCCGTTCGTTACGCTTCTCGCGTTGTCCCTGAGCCACCTTCCCGAGCCTGCGGCAGTGGGTATCCTCATTTGCGCCGCGAGTCCCGCGGGGCCAGCGGGTGCTCTGTTTGCCTTGCAAGCTGGAGGGCATGTTGCAACAGCGGTGACGGCAATGGTCACGCTTGCATTGCTGAGCGTCATTTCCGCGCCAATGAC
>DAOMZH010001122.1:0-3560 GCA_035437985.1 Polyangium sp. (in: bacteria)
ATCCTCGAAATGCGTGCGGCCATAACGAATGTGCGGTTCGATGACGGAATCCTCGAATACATGACGGAAATCGTGGGCCGCACACGCGCGCACCGCGCCGTGTATCTCGGCGCTTCGCCGCGTGGTTCCATTGGTTTGCTCGCCGTTGCCCGCGCCCGAGCCGCCACCGAGGGACGTTCGTTCGTGATTCCGGACGACGTCAAAACATTCGCATCCGCCATTTTGCGCCATCGGCTCATCTTGCATGCCGACGCGGAAATCGAAGGCACGAGCGCTGACGATTGCGTGGAAGACATTTTGCGGGAAGCCAAAGTCCCGAAGACGGCGGCCGGCTGATTCGCAATGATTCCTTCACGCGCCCTCGTTTTACTGCTTGTTGGTCCACTCGTCTTGTCATTCTTGACTTTGATGGACCGCTCGCTCCTCGTGCCAATGTTCATTACGGACGGGGCCATTGCCCTTTTGGCGATTTTCGATGCCTTGTTGGCTCGTAAACCCCTGATTACGCTGCAACGTCGGGCTCCGACCGTGCTCTCGATTGGCCGGACGAACATGGTGAGTTACGATTTGCGTTCGTACGCCCGACGCAAATTACGGGTTCAATTGCAAGATGATTTGTACGACACGGCTTCGAGTGCGGATTTGCCGCTCGAGATCAAGCTTGGGGCGCGAGGTTCAGCGTCGGCAAAGGCGCGGGTGATTCCCTCGCGGCGTGGCGCGTATACGCTCGGGGATTGTTTTTTGCGTTATTCGTCGCCATTGGGGCTCTGGATCCGGCAATTACGGATTGCGGTGCCCACGCGGGTGAAAGTGTATCCGGACCTCGAAGCGGTTCGGGAGTATGAACTTTTGGCTCGGCAGGACCGAGATCCGGCGGGGATTCGGAGTTCTCGGCGGCGTGGGGGAGAGAGTGAGTTCGAGCGTCTTCGTGAATATCGCCGGGAAGACGAATATCGCAGCGTCGATTGGAAAGCCACGGCGCGTCGGAAGAAACTCATATCTCGCGAGTACCAGCTCGAAAGCGATCAAAGCATCGTTTTTTTGCTCGACACTGGGCGCCTGATGACCGCGGAGTTCGCGAGTTTGTCTTTATTTGACCATTCATTAAATGCGGCGCTGATGTTGTCTCACGTTGCCGGACGAGCTGGCGACAAAGTCGGAATGATTGCGTTTGCCGAAGAAGTCAAGGCCTACGCGCCGCTCACGGGTGGAGCGCGAGCGACACAAAAAATCGTGCAATCGGGATACGACCTGGAACCGGCGTTTTCTCCGACAAACTATTCTGCGGCGTTCGATGCGTTGTCGGTTCGGGTCAAGAAGCGTTGCCTCGTCGTCCTTTTTACGCAAGTCGTCGACGAAGTCGCTTCGGCGGACCTCGTGCGGATCATGCGCGCCATGCTCCCGCGGCATTTGCCAGTGCTCGTGCTTCTGCGCGACGTCGACGTGGATGCACTTGCGCAAGGCAAAACGCCAGATACGGCAGCCATTGCGGGAACGAGTCCGTATGTGCGGGGAGCGGCGGCCGAGTTATTGTCACTCCGTGACAAACTAGTTCGTTCGTTGGAGCGTCAAGGTGTATTGGTGCTGGACGTTGCGCCGGCGGATTTGACGCCTTCGCTCATCAATCGTTATTTGGAAATCAAAGCCCGCCATTTGTTGTAAATCGTCACGCCCATACATCTGCTTCGGTGTATGGACTTCCGGGCAAGGTCCAGAGACCTGCGCCAACATAACGCTCCTGCCGATTGATTCCGGCAATTTGCAAAAGATCTGCGTCGTCGAGTTCGATATCGGCAGCCGCGAGATTGGCTTTCATCCGCTCTGGATGCACCGATTTCGGAATGACGGACGTGTTGCGGGCCAGAGCCCAAGCAAGGAGCACTTGCGCAGGCGTGATTCCTTTGACTTGAGCGACTCGGGCAATCACCGGATCTTCGAGAAGTATGGCGGCACCTGCGCGCTGCAGACCCGCCGGTCGATCGGGCGATCCAAGTGGCGAATATGCGGTCACATGGACTCGCTGCGCCGAGCAGGTTTCAACGAGTTCTCGTTGGGGTAGGTAAGGGTGCAATTCGATTTGATTCACTTCGGGCTTGATGCGGGCACTAGCCGACAAGTCGAGCAAGTTACGCACCCCGAAATTGGAAACGCCGATATGGCGCGCGAGCTTTTGCTGGTGGGCGTCTTCCATGCCTTTCCACGTCGAAGAAAGAGGCAGTTCGGCAAGAGAAACCAAATCTTGTCCTGACTTGGGGAAACCCACGCCCTTCTTCATGGCGACGGGCCAATGCACCAAATATAGATCGAGGTAATCGAGGCGCAGCTGAGCCAGGGTATGTTTCAGAGCCGGAACGACGTCTTCCGGAGCGTGTTTGTCATTCCATAATTTGGATGTGATCCACAAGTCTTCGCGCTTGACCACTCCGCCGGCAAACGATTCGGTGAGCGCTCGGCCGACTTCGTGTTCGTTGCCATAAATCGCGGCACAATCGATGTGCCGATAACCTATCTGAATGGCTTGTTTGACGGCTGTATAAACCTCGCCCGGTGAGGATTTCCACGTTCCGAGGCCCAACATCGGCATGGTATCGCCATTGGCAAATCGATGTGTCTTCATCATTCGCTCCTCATGTCGTCGGGTGTTGCAGCAGGTTGACGCGGGCGTCAAGTGAACGCACCTAGCGGGCACGTTTTTGCGCGTGACACAGGCGCGTACGGGCATGTATCATGCGGTCATGAACAAGATTTTGGCCTCTACCGCCGTTTTCGTGGTTACGTCGGTGTTCGTCGGTTGCGGTGGTGCTCCAGCGCCCGTCAAGCCCGTTGATGAAGCTCCGGCAAAGACTGTCGAGACTGCGCCTCCTCCGGTCGCGAAAGTCCCTGGTTTTGATCCGGAAAAAGTCGCGCAATGTTTGACCAACGCCAATGCCAAGCGCGCCAAATTCAGTGGCGAACCTCCGAAGATCACGGTCAAACACATTCTCGTCAAGTACCAAGGCTCCAAAAACCCCGTAGATTCCGTCGTGCGCACCCGCGAGGAAGCGTGCATGCGGGCGCTCGAAGCTCGGGACAAAATGGTGGGCGGCGCCGAATTCGACGATGTCGTCAAGGAATACAGCGACGAACCTGGCGCAGCTACGCGTAATGGTTCCATTGGTAGCGTCGAGCGCAAGGACCTCGCCAAACCGTTTGCCGACGCAGCATTCGAATTGTCGGTGAATCAAATGAGCGACGTCGTGGAAACCGAATCTGGATTCCACCTCATCATGCGTACCGAGTAAAACGCATTCATTTCATGCGCGGCACGAAGCGACTCACCGAAACGTACTGATTCGGCCACTTCATCTGATAACCCTGTTCCGCCGCCGCATGGCGCGTCCAATAAGGGTCGTACATGTGCGTGCGCGCCAAGGCGCACAAATCCGCGCGACCTGCCGCAATGATGCTATTTACGTCGCCATAACTCTGAATGTTGCCGACCGTTATCGTGGGCACTTGCGCTTCGATGCGCACCAGCTCGCTAAAGGGCGTTTGATAGAGGCGGCCATAAACGGGTTTGC
>DAOMZH010001123.1:0-3560 GCA_035437985.1 Polyangium sp. (in: bacteria)
CAGTCTGCGAACGACAAGTTGGTGCAGCAGCAGCATGCTCAGCACGACGGCTACCCCAAAACTCGCAAAGTATGTCGTTGAAGCTCCCACGAAGTGCAGGCTAGCCGCATTTGGCGCTGAACGACAAGTCTTTCGGACGGACTTGTGATTTGGCACGAATCCGAGGATGATTCGACCAATGCCCCACGTTCAGCCCACTCCCCACACTCACGTTGGCACTTCGCGACCAACCATGAGCCAAGGCTTGCGCGGCATCTTCGGTCAGCCCTTCATCAACCTCGAACCCTACATCGACACGACGTCGTTTCCTCTGCTGCACGACGAGGTTTGTCTGGCCCTCGCGCAGATCCCCATGGGCTACACAGGCGGCAGTCATCGATCCATGCAGATCATGCCCGAGGGGCGCGAGCACGAGGCCCATGGCGACTACGGCGAAGTGATTCGAGCCCTGACCGCGGAGCAGTTCGAGGTGTTTCGGAGGCTCGCAGATGATCCGAACGCGATCGCGCCGGACGCTCAACGCACGCTGGAGTTTGGCGAAGAACGAGCGATTTCTTTGTCGCGGCGGCAGATGTTGTGGCTCGAAGTTCGCTTTGGTGTTTATTTCCCTTGGAAGTTTTATGTGGAGCTGATACCAAACCGGTACTGGGGCGACAAGTCGAGCGCCGAGGGCAAGACGTTCACCCGGATTGCCCGAACGTTTTTCCCAAAGTTGATCGAATTCGTGCAAAGCTTGCCTTTTCAGCAGATTGGCCGATGCAACATCATGGGGCTCCAATCGTTCGACCACGGTACCGTTCACCGCGACGGCGATCCGGATGAACAGGACGAACCCGATCACTTCATCACGTTTGTCCCAGGTGGCGACAAACGCCTTTTCTTGTGGGATCCGGTGGAGCGGCGCGAGACCTTCGTCGACGCGCGGGTGTATTGGTTCAACGACTTCGATTACCACGGAGTTGGTTCGGCGCCGTATTTTCGGTATTCCATTCGGGTCGACGGCATCTTCCATGACGATTTCCTCGAACGGCTCCACAGCGACATGAAGGCAGGAGGTTGAGAGAACACGTGAGTCCATCGGAGAATCCCTTCGTTCGCGATGAATGGCTCGACAAACCCGGGATCGTCGGCGCTCGCTGGTGGAACCAATCGCTTCGTGAAGCAACCAAATTGCAAACACGGCGAACGGTGCTGCTGGTGGCTGGAGCGGCCACGGCGATGCTGGCTTGCGGCGTCGTCGCCTCGTCGATTGCCGCATCGGCCGTCGGCAGCGACGACATCGAGACGCGTGAGGAGATGCGTCCAGCGCTTGCTTTGCAGCGTGATCATGGCTGGAACTTCGGCGCGACCAATGAGCTGCTCGTTTATGACGGGGTCACGACAACCCCGTTCGATAGGCCCAGCCTCGCCCGCCTCGTGGACGAACTCGCGCCCGTTCGTCCCGACCTGCAGCCCTACTATGTCAATACGTTGTTTCAATCGCCCGAGGCGCTGCCGACCAAACCCCTGCCTGTGGAGGAGGGGCAATCAGCGGTCAAACCCATTGCCGAGGCGTTGCGACCGATCTTCACGTCGCAAATGGGCCAGTTGTACAAGATTGGGCAAAGCCTGGCCACGCTGCTCACGACTGGTTCAGCGGCCCCCGTAGCGTTGGTCATCGACATGGATGGGCCAAACGCGGTGGCTTTTGCCGCGGGAGTTGCGGAAGCATTCGATCCGGTGTTTCTCTTCGACAACTGGCCGCATCCTCGAGGCGTGGTTCCGGCCCATAAAACACTCGCCGCGGCCGTGTATTACCAGCCGCGATTCGCCTCGACAAAGGCGGCTCGGGCACCCAAATGGCCAGCATTCGTGCTCGATCGTCAGCGGCTGGCACCTTATGTCGATGATGCTCGACAATTCGACAATCGATGGTTTGCCAAGCTGCCGAGTGCTTCGCTGATTGCCGTATTAAATGTCGCTCATGTCCTTTACGTCGTCGAGCAAGTTGCACATTTGCCCGAGCTTGGCGATTTGAACGATGTTTTCGTGGCCTTGGATGCCAGCAAGGTGGACGTGCGTGCTGTTACCACCACCGCGTTTGTTCCTCGACCGCCGTCCGAAGTAAAGCCGGGAGGCCGAGAGTACTTCTATGGTGGCGATGAAACTTCGGATGCGGGGTTTTTCGGGCATTACCCATGGAAGGCCCCTCCATTGCCGCCGGGGCCGCTCGTGACGACCGCGGACATGCACGCATCGGCTTATCATCCTGCACCTCGTTCCAACAAGTTTGCCGCAGCAGGGATCACGGGCGTCGATACTCTGATGGGAACGCCCAAGATTGGCCTGGTTCCTGTGGTCATTGCTGCAGGAACGGGTATTTTGCTCGGGGCCAAACTCGCCGGACGAAATGGAACCTGGGGTCGCAGCGGCGGCAGTTCGGGATGGGGAAGTTGATATGAAGCGCTCGATCTTCGCCCTCGAGATGTGCTTGGTCTTGGACCCGTCAACGAGCCTTCAGCACGATCTCAGGCAGCTGCTCACGAGAAATACCGAGAAACTCTCCTATGAGCAAAAATGGTATATCTACCAATCCGCTTCGCACGCGCTGCTCGCGAATCATCCCTTGTGGCACCGGGGCTGCTGGGACTTTTTCGATGACGACACGAAGGCGCAAAACGATTTTCGGATGTGGGTCAATGGAATGCTCACGCAAGAAGGGGCGCGCAAAACCCCCTCGGGCCTTCCGGATCCTTATCGAGGGCAGCCGCGGTACATGACGTTCACCATGGCTTGTTTACTCGTGCAAGGTTCGGCCGCCGAGCAAGCAATCGGCAGGGTTTGCAACGTCCCACAAGCCAGGTTGTGGCACAAGAGCACCTTCGAAAGCGTACTTCAAGGCATTCGGTGGGTCAATTTCGCGTTTGTCGAAGCGGATACGATGTATCTCATTCCGGGCGACCTTGGTTGGGGCCTCACCCAAGCCGATTTGTCCGAAAAGAAATTCGAATATTTGCGACCCATCGTGTAATCGCGATTCGCGACGCGCAGCAGCCTGGTCAACACCCACTAAAACCAAGTATCCCATTGCCCCCGATCCACCTCGACGGCATGGATCGTAATGGAGATTCTGTCGAGTATCCCGCGAAAGGGACGAATCTGGTGCAGGCGATGGCTTTCCATGAGCAGCGCTTCGCCGACGTCATATCGATGGGTGATATGCGGTGCAGCGATTTCCTCGTCGTCCGGTTCGTCCGCGCCGTGCCACGTCGCATTCCACAAGCGCAAACCTCCGCCCCACGCCGGTGGTTGCAACATGACCACGAGCGACATCGCAGGAGCGCGCCGCTGCACGTGGAGCGGACTGAGGCCCTCCATGTCGTAATGGATGACGCCTCCCTTTTTTGCGACATTTTCGCCAGCTGGGAAAACATGAACACCCGGTCCGCAGAATCCTCGGCGCAATCGCGCTTTTCCTCCGACCATGAGCGCCAAGAGGTTGCGCATCACGTCCTGCATTCCGGGTAAAACTCGTTCGACGAGGGCATTGGAGCGTGACGCGTCCCGGAAGTACAAGTCCG
>DAOMZH010001124.1:0-3553 GCA_035437985.1 Polyangium sp. (in: bacteria)
GGTATGTCCGGAAAGACGGATCGCTCGACATGGAAAAGCTCATGACGGATTGGCAGGATTTCTGGCGCGAAGATGGTCATCTCGCTGCGGAAGGATTTGGTTATCGCGAATCAGGCCCGCACCTGATGCTCATGGCGTTTTTGCAGCGGGTCATCAACGGCGGCGGTGAGATTCGGAGGGAATACGGGCTGGGCCGTAAAGCGCTCGATTTGGTGGTGCAATGGCAAGACACCCAGCATGCCATTGAAATCAAGCTACGTCGGAACGCCGACACGGAGGCTCATGGGCTGAAGCAACTGGCAGGCTACCTGGATCGCCTGAATTTGCGCGAGGGCTGGCTCGTGCTTTTCGATTTGCGCACAGAATTGACTTGGCAGGAGAAACTGTTCCAGCGCGAGGTGGATTATCAGGGCAAACGTATTCGTATCGTGGGGTGTTGATCCAGCGCGCGAGCGGCAAGGGCTGGCGGACACAGTCACAACATGTTCGCACAGCACCGAAAACCGGTGGAGTAATCATGGTAATCGGCGGCATGTGTCGCGGTCGTGTACGTGCACCCGTGACCGTGTTCGCCTTGCGAGCTGAAATAACCGCCCATGAAGGCTCCGCTGCCATCAGCGCCCAGCAATTTTGGACCGTATTCCAAGGGGATTTCGTCAAGCAGCCGCATCGAAACATCATCGGCGACCCATTCGTGCAGATTGCCGACCAGGTCATAAAGACCGTATTCGTTGACGCAGGCCGAGTATTCGCCCGTTTTGGCCAAAAACCCAGGCTCCTTGTGCAGTCGCGGGCTGTTGAAATGGTTGAGGTAGGTGTAGGGCACGCCCACGCCAAAGAGACGCTGCATCAAATGCGGTTTTCCCGTATTGCAACGATTGGGCACTTCCTTGTCGCCATAGGGATATTTGGTCTTTCGCGGACCCGTGCAGGCTTGGTACCATTCTTTGGCCGAGCACAGCCGCTTCTGCGCCGCCTTGCACGCCCGCGCTGCGTCGGCTCGATTCACATAACCTTGCGGCGTCATTCCTGCCCGAGAACGAGCCATGATCGGGACCTCGCGCTTCGGCGTTTCGTCATGCGGCAAAACGATGTCGGGGGCATCGGCCCGCACGAGGTGCGCTTCGTAGATATCAACGCAATACGATTCGACGGCCGCCATGTCGGGAGGACATCGCGGGCGATTGACGACCGCATTTTCCGGCTGCGCCGCGGCCGTTGCCGAGGGTGCGGTCTTCGTTCCCGATGGAGCGTCCTTGCACCCAAGACCCAAAAGCGCAGCCAGCAGGCACGCAGCTATGCCACCAGCAATCGGAAGAGCACGCCAATCGCCGCCCGTCGTCGTCATCGGAAGACGAGCGTATCGCGATCTCGTGCCGGTTAGGAAGAAAATTGCGCGGCAGGTCAGAGAAGTGGGGTAGGTCAATCACGGGATCGGCGCCCACGCGAATTCAAGCGCTGAAGACGGCTGCGCGATTCGTGATGAGGGATAATCGGGGGAAGGGGACGAGCGGCGCGCGTTCGTCGCTACCGAATCACTCTTGGAACTTGGCCACGGTCAGGGAGCGAGAGCCAACGTTCCCAAACGACGTGATGTAGGGGGTGCGGATCAAGCCCCAACCAAAATCGATCGCGTTCGAGCCGAGATAAACGGCGCCCGACGTATCGCCACTAATCCCCGCCCAACCTTGGCTGATGTTGACGTGCCACATTTCGTTCCCGGACGAATTGAATTTCGCCACGAAAACCTGGCCTTGCAAAGCTCCCGTGCCGAAGTCCATCGTCCCCGTGTAACTACCCGCCACGGCCATGTCGCTTGCACCCGTACGTGACAAACTGACGCTGCTCAGGGTAAACGTGCTGTTGCCAAAATGCTTTTGCCACACGGGATTGCCATTGGGATCGAGCTTGACCAGACCCAAGTCCTTGGGGCCCGAAGCGGTCAGGGGGCCCATTCCGTAGTCGACGCTGCCCGTAAAGCCGAGAGCAATCAAGATGTTACCAGCAGCATCGACATCCCACGCCGAAGAATCGATCGTGCCGGAAATTGTGGGAGATTTGGTCCACACCGAAACGGCGTTGACGTCGTATTTCGTCAATGTCGTCGCCGAACCGACATGGAATTCTCCGAGCGGACCTAGAACGATGCGATCCGCCCAGTCGATTTGAGTCTGATTCAATTCGAGTACGTGCGCGCTCGAATACCGCACGAGTCCTGATGGGCCCGATGGCTCATTGATATTGCACCACCCGCCATTCACGACGGCTCCAGCTTGTCCGGCATCATTGGCCCCGATGATCTGTTTTGGGCTTCCTTGGCCGCCGCCATAAGGCCAGCTTCCAGAACATGTTATCAGCCCATTCCGACAATAATAGCCCGTGACTCCGCTGCGACCTAGAAATTTCTTAGGCCGTTGAGGACTCGGTGCATTCCAGCCGCAGGAGTCGTAGCCTGAGACCACCGAGGGAAAACCATTCCCATCGAATGATCCCTCGAGGGTATCAGACCAATTTTGCTGCCAGGGGTAGTCCCAGTATGCGGTACCAAGAACCGCGACACCGGAGCCCCGCGTGTTGAGGGCCTCGAACCGAGAAGGCGATATATCGGTGCTGAAGAGCTTGGTGGTAATCCACTTGGTCGGGCCATTGGGTGGTTTGGGCGACTCGCAAAAGCCTTCCTTGCAAATCAAGCTCGGGCATTGAATGCCGGACTGACAAGCGGAGCCCGTGCCATTGCATACGCCAGCTCCATCGCAAACCGTGGCGCACGGTGTTGTCGCATTGGTATCACCCTGGCCAGCGGGAATCGGACTGCACGTGCCAACCGACCCCGAAACATTACAAGCATTGCATGTCTCCATGCACGCCGTGGCGCAGCAGACGCCATCGACGCAATAACCGGATGTGCATTCGGTACCATTTGCGCAGGTTGCGCCATTGGGCGCCTTGATGCACGCACCTGCGCCATTGCATTCCTGGACGCATTCATTATCGGGATCGGTATTCGCTGCAATGACGCCACAAGTGCCATCTTGGCCCGAGCCCTTTTTAGCGGCCGTACACGCATAACACGTACTGCCGCATTGATTGCTGCAACAAACGCCGTCGACACAGAACGAGGACAAACACTGCGTACCCGCAGTGCACGCGACGCTGTTGTAGTATTTGCACGTGCCCGTTCCCGAACACGCTCCGCCAAAACATTCCTCGTCAGGGTCCGTATCGTATTTGATCGGCCCGCAGGTGCCGCTCGCACCTTGGCCTTTTTTCGCCGCTGAACATCCCTGACAAGCACCCGTGCACGTCGTATCGCAACAAACTCCGTCGACGCAATTGCCCGAAGTGCATTGCGTTGCTATCGTACACGCGGCGCCATTGGCTTGGGGCGTTTGCGATTGATTACAAGCGCCCGCGCCATTGCATTCCCCCGGGTTGCACTCGTTGTCCGGGTCGCGCGTATTGGCAATCGCCCCGCAAGCACCGTCTGTGCCTTGGCCTTTTTTCGCCGCGCTACACGCGACACACGTCTGGTTGCAGATGTTGCCACAACAAA
>DAOMZH010001125.1:0-3553 GCA_035437985.1 Polyangium sp. (in: bacteria)
GAACGTCGCACCCAATACCACGCCTACCACAACGCCACCCCCTCCCACGGCCTTGGGGTGACGAGAAGGCCATCGTTGCGATGATTCTTTGGACTCCGAAGAATTCGACATGGCGGTTGGACGGGCTTTCTACGGCGTCGTTGCAAGGTCTGACAAAAGCTTTTCGAGACGCGTGACGTCGTCCACGCGCTCGTTCGACAAATCCTTCTCTTCCCGAGGATCGATTGCAAGGTCGAAGAGGAAGTTGCGATTTTGCTTCTTGCGATCCTGCGCGATCAGCTTCATGGGCCAATCAATAACCGCAGCACGCTTGGAACCATACGCAAAAATCGGCCCGTGTTTCGGCGCTGCCGGATCGAGCCGTGCGTGCGGAACAAGCGAAACCCCCGTGACACCTTCGGCCGAAGCCCCCGCAAGCGCCAAGATTGTGGGCGCCAAGTCCATCGTCGTCACTGCACCTGCTTCGTAACGCCCCGTTTTGCCCTCAGGCAGCACCACGACGAGCGGCACCCGCAACATCTCTTCGTATAGCTCGGTGCCATGACCTTTCGTCGCATGCTCGCCGAAGCCTTCTCCGTGCGTTCCATGCACGAGCCACGCCAAGGGGCGCGTGCGTTTCGACTTCGCCAAATATGCCGCGATCTGGCCAATCTGTTTGTCCACGAACGCGACTTCCCCATCGTACAGCGCTGCAGGACCTCGGCCAAAACGCTTGCCAGCATGCTCCTGGTAACGTTCGTGCGCGTCGAAAAGGTGGACCCACAAGAAAATCGGAGCGTCTTTCCCGCCAAACTCATCCAGGATCGCCAGCGCCGATCGCGTCGCCAGAGCCCCCGTGACACTACGCTCCGGGTGTTCTTCGCGATAAACCTGCTCAAAACGATCAAACCCCTGGTCAAACCCTTTTTCGTCGCTCAACCAAGTAAACGACGCGACCGCTGCCGTCGCATAACCCACCCGCTTCAACCGCTCGGCAACCGTATCCACATCGGAAGGAATCGTCGGCCACTCGCGCCGCTCTTTCACCGTTTGCGACAAAGGTTTGCCCGAAACGAGAGGCATGATCGCCCGCTGCGTGTCACTGCCCGGAGCGTACGCGTGCGCAAACACCACACCCTTCGCAGCTAGCTGTTCGAGATACGGCGTCGTCTTGTGCTCGTATCCGTACACGCTCGTGTGATCCGCACGCACGGTGTCGAGCGTGATGAGCAGAATGTCCGGATGTGAAGTATCGCCAAGAGGTTTTGCCGCGCCTGCATTCGCGGGCGCCGCTGAGTCAGAGCCGGCAGGGGATGGTGTTTGTCCGGGAACAGAATTGGCAACTTTGGCGTCCGTTCCATCGCAATCTTGGTCGACTCCGTCCCCTGGAACATCGACCGCACCCGGATGGCGTCGCGAGTCGCCTTCATCGCAATCGTCACCGCCAAAATGTGCGCCCACTCCATCGCCGTCTTGATCCGTCCACTTTTCGAGGGCCGAAAGAAGCGTTGCCGCAAGTCCCCCACCGGTTTGCACGGAACGTCCGACGGTTGGTGACGAAGCCAAACGCGCCGAGGCCGTGAGCATCAACAACGCCGCGCAAGGAACGCCGAAAGTCGCCGCAATTTTACTGTGTTGCGTGCGCAATTCGATGGATGCTGCAAGCGCTGTCGCCACAAGAGCAATCGCGAGATCCACGAGCGCCGAGCCCACCGAACCTGCGCCTTGACCAGTTGCTGCTCGGGCCAAAGTCACCGCCAGGACGACGAGCGGGGCGATCGAAACGATCGCTCCTCCGACAGCAACATGTACCGGACGGACCCCACGCGAGACGAGGTTTTGCCCGAGATCCACCATGCGCCGAGCAACGAGCGCGCATGCAATCACGACGCCCAGTCCCACGACGCCAAACGTCGCTCCACCCAATCCGCGATGATGCGTCAGCGATTTCAAAAGACCAGCAACGACACTGAGCGCCGGGAGTGCCAACCCTACGAGCAGCGCGATGCTGAGCGTCGCCGCGGCATTTGCGCGCGTTCCCATGACCCCACGCAATCCCCGTCCAGCTACGCGCAACAACACCACGAGCAACGAGACAAACGGCAAGAGCGCCGCTGTGCCTACGAGCAACCCGTCGAGCAAACCGCCACCAGATACGTGCGTCCGCAGCGCCGTTGGCACAGCCGCCAAAGCCGCGACCGAGAGCGCAAGCATACACGCTTCGCCGAGACGCATCGTCCAGCCCGAGTTTGTCATACGAAACGAGCCGGAAGGTTGACGAGGGAGGGGGAAATTCTGGCGCCGTTCATGGCGCGCACGACGTAGCACCGAGACTTCACGTAGAAAAGAAACAAGCGCTTCTCACGCGTGGGAGCTCGCGCCCGCGCAGGATCAAGCGCTACGGCGGGCACACGAACTTGCACAACGACCCGACCTTATCCACGCAGCTTTGACTCCACTGGTTGCAACAACACGATGGATCCGCGTCACAGATCGTTTTGATGCACGATGCGGCCGCTGCGCCAACGACCTTCGGCTCGCACTGCTTTGTGCTCAAAAGTTCTCCAACGACGCACAAACTATGATTGCAAGCGGATGGGCAACACATCCCATTGTTGCACGTACCCGAGCAGCATTGCGTATCGTCGGTACAGGCCGTGCCCGTGGAGTGACAATCGGCACACACATTATTTTCGCAATTGCCGGAACAACACTTGTACGCCTCGCTCGGGGTGCAAGCCGTACCAATTGGCGCGCATTGACACGATCCGCTGCAATACCGACTGCAACATTCGCCGTCGCCACCGCACGAATCATTCTGCTTCTTGCACGAAAGCGTCTTGCAAAGTTTGACCGATGGGTCGCAGACCAACCCAGAGCAACAATCCGAGTCTTGGGAGCATGGGAAATCCGCGGCATAACAGCCGACACTGCCGCAAATGCCTCGACCCTTGTCGCACGAATCCTGACAACAATCAGCGTCGGAGAGGCACATGGCCCCGGATCCGAGGCAGCCGACTTTGCGACAGGTGTTGTTGGCGCATAATCCCGAACAGCAATCAGGACTGTTCGTACATGCCGAACCTCGAGGCACACAGGGCGTGGAGCAAACGTTCCCCACGCAGATCCCGGTACAACAATCCGAATTGTTCGTACACGCCACACCTTGGGCACTACACGGATTCGTACAAATCCCGCCCATACAAGTTCCGGTGCAACAATCCGTATTGGTCGTACACGACGCACCTTGCGCCCCACAAGGCGTTGCGCACACGCCGTTTACGCAATTGTTGTTGCAGCAATCGGCATTCGCGCCGCATAAACCGCCAAGAGCCGCGCATCCCGGATTCACGCCGCCCTGGCATTTGCCATTCGCACACGTGCCTCCACAACAATCGGCCTTGTTCGTGCACGGAGCATCATCGACAAGACAACACGATTGATCGAAACACAACGCGGTATTGGTCGAATAGCCGCAACATTGGGCATTCGTCCCACAACTATTCCGCAAAGCATGACACAACAAAGGTTGGTCCAGACAAGTGCTCAGGTTTTGGCAGTTGTCCAGACAATC
>DAOMZH010001126.1:0-3553 GCA_035437985.1 Polyangium sp. (in: bacteria)
GCCGAGGACCACCGCGTCCTGATCTCCTGCCAACCCCACAATCCCGGGGTTCCTCCCGCCGGATTCCGAGGTGTGGCCCGCGTGCTGGTGACGGTCGAAGGGTTGCGCCGGCTCGTTTCCATTCGCGAAAGCCCCTATCACGGGTTGAACTTCTGCTTCGGAAGCGTGGCCGAAATGCTGCAAGAGCCGGCCCAAGAGATCCACGACGTCCTGCGCGAGTTCGGCCGGCGCGGCAAGCTCTTCAACATCCACTTCCGCAACATCAAAGGCAAAAAGCTCAGCTTCGTCGAAACCTTCCCCGACGAAGGCGACATGGACATGTGGGCAATCCTGAAGCTGCTCGCCGAGATCGACTACAAATACATGGTCATGCCCGACCACGTCCCGCACCTGAGCGGCACCACGCCCAATGCCGACGGCACCCACCCCCAGCACGTCGCCACCACCCCCAACGACGCCATCGCCTTCGCTTATTGCTTCGGCTACATCCGCGCCCAGCTCCAGATCCTCGCCGAGCAATACATGGTGGCGAGCGAAAAAGTCGCCAGGCGGGCCATGCTCCAACCCGAGGCGCTTTTGCCATGTGCCCCGGTGGCCGGCGAAGAACGAGCTTGCGCCGGGAAGTTCGTGACGACGTTTGGACGTCGCGCGTACAGGCGGCCTCTCGAATCCGATGAAGTCTCGCGACTGCTCGCGGTATACGACTGGGGTTTTACCGAGGTGGGTTTTTCCCGGGGCATCGAACTCGTGATCCAAGCGATGCTTCAGTCGCCGCACTTCTTGTATCGGGTCGAGTTTGGAATGCCGAACTTGATCGAGAAAGACATCATTGCGCTCACGCCGCACGAGGTCGCGTCGCGTTTGTCGTACATGCTTTGGTCATCGATGCCCGATGCGGAGCTTTTCGCGGCGGCGGATGCTGGGCGTCTTGGTACGGCGCAAGAAATCGAGACCCAAGCGCGCCGCATGCTCGAGGATCCGCGGGCGCGTCAAGCCGTGGCCAATTTCAATGCGCAGTGGTTGGGTTTGTCGCACATGGAGAGCATGAAGAAAGATCCCGCGACGTATCCCAAGTACGACGAGAGCCTTCGACCGCTTTGGCGCGAGGAAACGATGGCTTTTTTGGATGACGTGATCTTCGACGGTCAAGGGGATGTCGCGACGCTGTTCACGGCGACGCATTCCGTGATGAATGCGCAGTTGGCCACGTTTTACGGGATTGAAGGAGGGCCGACGACGGAAGCGTTCGTGCGTGTCGAGCTCGATCCAGCGCGTACGGCGGGTGTGCTCACGCAAGGAAGCGTCCTCGCGGTCACGGGCAAACCCAACCAAAGTTCGCCAGTGCATCGAGGCAAGTTTGTCCGAGAACGTTTGCTTTGCCAAACCATTCCTCCGCCGCCGAACAACGTCGTCGCCACGCCGCCGGATCTTGCCCCGGACTTGACGACGCGGGAACGATATTCCGAGCATTCGGAGAATCCGTCGTGCGCGGGGTGTCACATCAAAATGGATCCCATTGGGTTCGGATTCGAGCATTATGATGGGATTGGTTTGTGGCGGGACGCCGAAAATGGTTTGCCCGTTGATGATACAGGGGAAATCCTCGATACCCGCAACATCGATGGGCCGTTCGACGGCGTAGTCGATCTGGGCAGGAAGCTGGCAGAAAGCGAAGAGGCGCGGCAATGCGTAGCGACGCAATGGTTCCGTTATGGATACGGCCGAGCCGAAGGGGCGGATGATTATTGCACGATGAAGGATCTGCAAGAAACGTTTGCCGCGAAAAAATTCAACATCAAAGAGCTTCTCGTGGCGCTCACTCAAACGGATTCGTTCCGGTATCGCCGGGCGATTACGGTGCAGGGACCATGAAACGTCAGAAGTTGAGCCGTCGAGCTGTTTTGCGCGGGTTGGGTGGAATCTCCGTGGGTCTGCCGTTTTTGGGAGCCATGAGTGATTCGGCGCGGGCCGGGACGTTTCCCAAGCGTTTCGTGGCCATGTTTTCGGGGTTTGGTACGGTAAAAGAGGATTGGATTCCGACAGGTTCCGGCTCCGATTTTACCATGGGCCCCATCCTCGCTCCGCTCCAACCCTACAAAAACCGGGTGATGACGTTCGAGGGGGTTAATTACGAATCCACGAATCACGGCCCAGGTGATCCGCATCAAATCGGCATGGCGCATGCCCTCACAGGCATTGAGATGCAAGAGGGAACGCTATTCCCGTATGTATGCAGCCCGGGAAAATCCGTTGGTTGGGGCGGAGGTATCTCGCTAGACCAACATCTGGCGAATCATATAGGACAAACCACCAAGTTCCCGTCGCTCGAGTTTGGCGTGCAGGTACAATACGCCGATGTATCAGCACGTATCTGTTATCGAGATGCTGGGCAACCGGTGCCTCCGGAAGACAATCCGTACAATGCCTATCACGAAGCGGACGAAGGAGTTTGGCGCGGTCGACGGGTCGTAGATCGCGATCGAGCCGATGTGCATCGGCGTGCGCGGTGTTTCCAGATAGAGGAAGGCTGAGTCCAAGCCTGAAAGTTGTTCCATGGTTCCTGCCCTTATGTGTCCCGGCTTTTTCTGCCAGCGTTGTCTGCTGTTGCTTTATTGACTCATACCGCCGGAAGAAATGACAACGCCATCCGGCCGGTTAACGCCAATGCACAAACTATGTGCGCTGCACCAAATCATTTCGCAGGTGCATATAAGAAAATGGAGTTATCGTCAATGGTGCAGTGCACAATATTTTCAAAATGACGCAATAACTGGCTGTTTTTATGGAATTTTGCTGGAAATTTTCACGGACATCGAAGGTGGAGTTAGTGCTGTGGCAGGCGGTCGCGGCTGATCAGGCCGGTCAAAAACATGTCCAATGTCTGCCAATGAGCCTCGGCCGCCTGCTTGGTGTCGCCTGATTTTGCCCAAGCAATGGCCAGTGCATTCCAGGCCGCAATGAGAGCCAAAGCCGCAGTTTCCGGCGCTATTCTGCGGTCAAACTCACCGCTCTGCTGCCCCTGATCGATGATCTTTCCTACCAAATTCAGGAGACCTGGCGAAACTTCGTTAAAGCCTGAGCCCGAATTTGGTTGTGAAATGAACTCAAGAACGATCTGGCGCATCAGGTGACGGTGGTTTCCCCACTCGGCCAGGTACACAAACAGCAACTTGCGCAGACGCTCCGAGCAGGTCCCCTGCGCCTCTCCAAGCTCTTCCGAGATCTTGCCCGCGACTTCCTCGTTGAAGGCGAGGACGAGGGCTGACTTGTTCTCGAAATGCAGGAAAAATGTGGCGTTTGCGACGTCTGCCGCCGTGCAAATGTCCTCGATGCGCACCTGGTCGTAGGGTGTTTCGGACATCAGGGACATCGCTGCGTCCAGGATCTTGCGGCGGGTGTCGCGCTTCTTGCGCTGCCGTCTCGAAATCATCTGGTCCTGGCTGCCTGACATGGTTCTCCTCGCGACCGCACAAGTTGTGAGGCCCATCCATTATTGGAGTCAACTCTATAATAAGAGTTTTAAGCCCTGCAAGTGCTTGATTTCACTTGGCTT
>DAOMZH010001127.1:0-3548 GCA_035437985.1 Polyangium sp. (in: bacteria)
GATTCCCACGACCACCGTTTGCCGCGCCATCGTCGCGAGGTTCTCGAGCCGCAAAAACGACGGCGGGGCAAATATCGCAAAAAGCACGTAAACCAAGACGAGCGCAATCAGCGGCCCAAGAAATGGATATTTTCGCAATATCTTCATGCCATCCCCGATTGCGCCAGCAATATCCCTTGCTCGTCCAGCGACCCCACAGGTTTTGCCGAACCCAGTCGCCCCTTGTGCATCACGGCAATTCGATCCGAAATGCCCAAAAGCTCCTCCACTGAACTCGAAACCACCAGCACCGCTTTGCCTTCGAGCGCCAATTGATCGATGATTTGATAAATCGCCGCCCGGCTACCCACGTCCACTCCACGAGTTGGTTCGTCCAATAAGAACACGTCGACATCGTGATAAAGCAATCGCGCCAAGGCCACTTTTTGCTGATTTCCCCCCGAAAGCGCCCCAACTCGCATTTCCGGTCCCGAAGCCACGATGCCCAACTTTTCGATGAACCCTCGCGCTATATCGCGCATTCGTGAAGGCAAGACAAACCCTCGCGGCCCCAGACCTTCGAGTCGCGAAAGCGTCAGGTTGTCCATGATCGACATCCCCAGCGCCAAACCCTCCCCACCTCGATCCTCGCTCAACAGACCAACACCTTGCCGCAACCGCTCTGCCGGCGACGCTGGCCCGGAAAAACTCGCGACCCGCACTGTGCCACGACGAACCTGATCCAGCCCAAAAACTGCCCGCAAGAGCTCCGTTCGTCCGGACCCTACAAGCCCCGTGATCCCCAAAACCTCGCCGCGTCGTAGCTCCAAACTCGCGTCCTCGGGAAGTATCGTCCCCGCCAAACCTCGTACGTCAAGCACCACATCCCGAGGTTCACGCGCCGAACGCGGATAGAGCTCGTCCACGCGCCGCCCCGCCATCATCTCGACGATCTGTTCCGTGCGGACCTCCGCAACCAGGCCACTCCCTGCCGTTCGACCATCACGAATCACGGTAAAACGGTCCGCAATCCGCCGAATTTCTGCAAGATGATGTGAAATGTACACGATGGCCATCCCCGCATCACGCAGCCGATCGACGACGCGAAAGAGCGCATCCACGTCATCCGCTCCGAGGCTCGAAGTGGGTTCGTCGAGGAGCAACAGGCGACATTGTTCGTTCGCGATCGCGCGGGCAATCTCCACGATTTGTTGTTCACCAGGCGCAAGCTCGGAAACGCGTGCGTCCGGACGAATGCGGTTTTTCTTGGCCCCTGCAGGGTCGATCGTCTCGAGAGCCCGGAGACTCTTCTCCCGCATGAGCGCACGGGCAACCACGCCATGACGTACGGGTTCGCTGCCGAGCACGATGTTTTCTTCGACGGTCAAGTGCGGACAAAGAGCGCGCTCTTGGTGCACGAGACAAACGCCTGCTTGGCGTGCATCTGCTGGATTTCGCGGTCTATACTCGACGCCCTCGAACGTCGACAAACCCGCATCGGGCAACACGGCACCGGCGAGAATCGACACGAACGTGCTCTTGCCCGCACCGTTTCCTCCAAGCAACGCGTGAACTTCACCAGCGTGAACATCGAAGTCGACGCCTGCGAGAGCTCGCGTTGCTCCGTACGACTTTTCGATTCCCCGCGCCGAAAGACGAACTCGATTCTCCGTCACTTGCCCAGCCAAGGCGTCAAGTCAGGAGCGAGTAACTTCTGGACTTCGGGCGAACCGACGTTGGCTCGATCAACGACTGTCGCCCCCGTGTCGATGCGCGCTTCGACGGGTTTGCCCCCGAGCAGCTCGGCCATCGCGCGCACGGATTCGTAACCAATCTTGAAGGGATCCTGCAGAACCAGCGCCGAAATGTGGCCTTCTTTCAGCGCCGACACGAGTTTTTCCGAGGCATCGAAACCAACGAAGTAAACCTTGCCCGCGAGGTTCGCCTTGCGCAGCGCGAGCAACATGCCGAACGTCGTCGATTCGTTGGGGCAGAAAACACCTTGGATCCCGCCAGTCGCCGCGTTCTGTGCCGCAAGCAAACTTTCGGCCTTTTCAAAGGCACTTTCCGTCGTGGCTCCGCCGTACTGATTGTCGCTCACGATGTTGATCGTGTCGATCTTGCGTAGCGCTTCGATGAACCCTTGTTCGCGCTTGTGTGTACTTGCCGAACCTTCTTGATACCGCAAAACTGCTACTTTTCCGCGGCGTCCGAGCAATGTCGTCATCTTCTCGGCCGCCATGCGTCCCGCAGCTTCGTTGTCGGTCGCGACGAAACTCTTGTGTTTGTCCCCGGCAACATCCGAATCGAAAATCACGACGGGAATCTTGGCGTTGACCGCATCGGCGACCGGCTTTTCGAGGGCTTTGTCGTTCAGCGGAGCGAGCACGATGCCCGACACGCCTTGCGCCACGAAGCTCTGCACGACGTCGATTTGTCCCTTCAAATCGTCTTCTTCGAGCGGCCCTTTCCACACGATGTCCACGTTGATTTCACGTGACGCTTTCACCGCTCCAGCGTGCACTGCTTTCCAAAACTCATGCGTCGTTCCCTTGGGAATGACGGCGATTTTCGTTTTACCGCTCTCGGTGCGGTTGCAAGAAACGAGGGCGAGCAGAACGAGCAACAGGAGGAGCGCGCGGCGAGTACGAGCAAACATGACCACGCGAGTATACCCATGCCGAGGCGCACGTGGCGAGTTTGCGACGAAGGTTTCGTTAGACAAACGTCCACCAACGTCAGCGTTTGTCGAACGAACGGAGCTCGGTGGGCGACGGAGGGGGACAAACGATTTTGTGGACGTGACGGAGAGGTGGCCAAGATCAGGATTGCTTGGAGAGCAAAGCTTCGAGTTTCGCGACGCGGGCGAGGGCCTCTTCCTTCGCCAAACGTTCCGCGTCGGCGCGACGACCTTCCGCATCTGCGCGAAGAGCCTCCGCATCTGCGCGAAGACCTTCCGCATCCGCGCGACGACGTTGCTCTTCCTCGAGCGTTGGCCACCGATCCTTGCCATCGCGATCGTTCGCGATGACGAGATCGCCATCGATCACCATCACCCACGCGTCGAGTGCATCAGACCAGTACGGCCCGTCTCCTGCATATTTCTGCACCAATACGTCGTTCGTTTCGCGCTGAAAAACCTGCAAAAGCACAGGAGGCTGCGACTCCGTGTATCCGTACAAGTGGGGATCGAAAACCCACAGTTCGAATGTGCCCAAGAGATCGTGTTTCTCGGGCGAGTATTTGTAATCCTTTCCAGGGCGCGACTTACTGACGATTTCAATCGCCAAAATCGGCGGATGATTTCCACTCAGCCACGTCTTGAGGCTTCCGACGTAACCTGTTTCGTCGCCTGGTGGCCTTTCGATGACGTACACATCCGGGTCGACACCCACCCGATAATGTATCTCGTCCCATCGACACGCCAGTTCACACCCGACCACCAACGAGTCTTGATTCGTGCGCTTTTTCCAGGCCAGAAGCGTGCTTTGCAGAATGAATTCGTCTTCTTGATGATCAATATCCTGAGGCACCTTTTCGTTGTCCTCGATGTACCAATCCGCAGGATA
>DAOMZH010001128.1:0-3548 GCA_035437985.1 Polyangium sp. (in: bacteria)
GAGCGGGTTTGGCCGAGAGCGCCCACCCCAGCACCCTCGCCGGCCCCCCGTTGCCTCCTACCGTCCAAGCGCGTCGTTTTCTTCGTTCGCCAGGACAAACTGACCCCGAGATTCTCGATCCGGCAGCCAAGCTCGCCGAACGCGAGACGGTTTCTTTGTTGCAACGATTTGTCGAGACCAACGGTGCAGACAACGATGCGGGACAAGCGCTCGTGCAAATGGGCCCTCTGGCCGTCACTGCGATCATGGCTCGTTTCCCAGGCCCGCTGGCACCCGGAGTAGATCGGGAACTGTCGACGCTTCCCCCGGCATCTTCCTGTGGCCCGATGTTGGCTTTGCTCGTCGCCGTTGGAAACGACGCGGTCTTGCGCGTTGCTCAACGTGCAACTTCGGTGCTGTCAGAAGATCGTTTTTGGTCGGCCCATGTGCTCGGCGACATTCCTTGTGTCGAATCGGCCGAAGTCGTGGCCACGTTGCTGTTCGACGACGATGCATCGGTTCGTCGTGTCGCACGTCGCGCATCGATGCAGCTCTTGGCGAAAGTGTCCGAAGCGGAGTCCGTCGTCGCTCCGATGCTCGAACAGGCCATCCGTAGTTCAGGAGAGGCGCTGGAGAGGCGTTTGAAGGCGTTCGAGGCGCTTGGCGAGTTGGCGATCCCGTCGACTGTGCCCGCCTTGATTGCGCAGCTCGGTGACTCCACGACCGAGATTGCCGACGCCGCGCAGCACGCTCTCGTTCAGATCACGTGCCAAGATTTCGCGCGGAGTGTGCGGCGCTGGACGGATTGGTTTGGGGCCAACGCGTCTCGCCATCGGGTCGAGTGGATCATGGATGCGCTGATGCACGAATCCATGGATTTGCGACGAGGTGCGGCCGAGGCTCTTGCTCCAGTTGTAGGCCGAGATCTCGGCTACGACGCGAACGACTCGCGTGACGAACGAGCGGCTGCGCATATGCGGTACTTGGTGTGGTGGGAACAAGAAGGCCGCTTGCAGTTCGCCCAGTAAAACATTTTGGGTACAAAAAAACTCCGAGGAGGCTTTGTGGACCTCCTCGGAGAATGTTTGTCACTCAGGAACGTCGAGTGCGAAAAGCGTCAGCCTTTCACTTCTTCTCGCCGGCTTCCTTCATGGTCATGTCGATGAGCTTCTTGAACTTCGGGAACGGTTGTGCGCCGCTGATGAAGTAACCCGAGGTTTGGCCAGCTGCCGTGATCAAGAAGCCCGGCGTGCCGCTGATGCCTGCCTTGTCGGCAATGGCACTCTCGGAGTCGATGAACTTCTTGTGCTCTTCGCCATCGAGCGCCTTCTTGAACTTGTCGAGGTTCAGGCCGAGTTCTTCGGCTGCTTTCTCGAGCGAGGGACGGCTGAATGCTTCGGGCGTACCCGCTTGCTTGAAGAGCGTGTCGTGCATCTTCCAGAAGCCGTCGTTGCCCTTTTGCTTCTTGGCTTCTTCAGCCGCGAGAGCAGCGGGCATTGCGCTCTTGTGGAAGGGGAGGGGTTTGTGGCGCCAAACGATCTTGAGTTTGTCGCCGTACGCCTTCTCGACTTGCGCGACCGTATCTTCAGCACGCTTGCAGTACGGGCACTCGAAGTCGCTGAAGATTTGCATCATGACCTTGGCCTTGTCGCTGCCCTTCCAAGCGGACTCGGAGGGAGGAAGATCCACGGTCTTTTTCTCGGGCGGCGGGGGCGTCTTGCCGTCCTTGATGATGGCGTCGTAGAGCTCTTTCGGCGCAACGCCCTTGGCGAGCAACTCTTGCGCCTTCTTGATCTCTTCGTCGATGACGGTCTTGAACTTCTCGACCGGTTGAGCACCGACGAGACGACGGCCGTTGATGAAGAAGTGCGGCGTACCGCTGGCTTGCAGATCCTCGGCGAGGTCCTGATCCGCCGTGAGTTGCGCGTTGTACTTCTTGTTGACGATCGCGTCCTTGACCTTGTCGACGTCGAGGCCGAGTTCCTTGGCGTAACCGAGGAGGTCTTCGTCGTTCAGCTTTTGCTGGTTTTTCCAGAGCAAGTCGTAGGCATCCCAGAAGCCTTTTTCGCCCTTTTGTGCACGCGCTTCGAGCGTGAGCTCGGAGGCGGGCTCGGCGCGCGGATGCATCGGGAGCGGGTTGTGCTTCCAGACAAACCGCACCTTGTCGCCGTACGTCTTGACAATCTCTTCCATCGTCGGGACGACGCGGCTGCAGAAGGGGCATTGGAAGTCGGACCATTCGACGATGGTCACGAGCGCGGTCTCCGGACCTTTCGCGGGCGAATTGCCAACAGGGACCTTCCAAACGGTCTTGTCGTCTTGCGCGGGGTCGGCTTGCTTGTTCGGCGGAGGAGCCTTCGCCTTGTTCTCTTGCGAGAGTTTGGCGTAGACCTTGTCGGGCTTCGTGCCCGCGGCGATCGCCTTTTGCGCGGCTGCGAGTTGCTCGTCGATGACGGCCTTGAACTTGTCGATCGGCTGCGCGCCCGACAAGAGGATGCCGTTGATCAGCGAAGCCGGAGTTCCCGAGACGCCCGCTGCTTTGCCCGCGGCGAGGTCCGTGTCGACCTTCGCGGCAAACTCCTGCTTGTCCATGGCGGCCTTGAATTTCGCCTTGTCCACGCCGGCTTGCGCTGCCCACGCCTCGAAGTTCTCCGGCGTGAGAGCACGTTGATTCTGGAAGGCTAGCTCATGGAACTTCCAGAACGCTTCCGGACCCTTCAAACGGAAAACCGTTTCAGCTGCAACGGATGCTGGACGCGCGCTCTTGTGGAACGGAAGGGGATTGGACTTCCAAACGACGCGCAGTTTCTGCGGGCCGTACTCTTGCTTGAGTTGCGTCAGCGTCGCTTCGACCTTCGAGCAGAAGGGGCATTCGAAATCGCTGAAGAGCACCAGCGTTACCGGTGCATTGCGCGAGCCCCAAACGGGATCTTTCGATGACACGGGGATAGCTGCATCAGCATCTTCCCATGCAGCTCCGCCGGTGCTGGCTCCTTCACTCGTGCTTTCGGCAGTGACGTTGGCGCGAGCGCCCGCACCCCGATCGACTCCCCACATCAAGGCCATACCGGCCATGAAGCACAGGAGGAAACCAACGATGGCAGTTCCTTTGTTCATGATTCCTATTCTCTCTTTCCCATGGTGCTGCTCACGCGCTTCCAATTCCGGAATGGTGTGAGCAAATCCTGTTCCGACTTGTTTGTCGGAACGAAACTCGTTCCTCATGACGCACGTTGCACAGGCGACGTACGTCGGCTTGTTTTTCTCGACGCACCACCGGTTTCGTTCCTCGGGTCCACGTGGGTTACCGCGAGAAAGATTCCTCGGATGCTGGTCGCGTTGCCCGGACTGATTTCTCGGTCGGGATGGGACTTCGAGGGCTAGCTCGAAGCGGGGAGCATCAGCTGTTCGTCGCCGGCCCATCGCTCGACAAAGTCAGCAATGCCAACAATTCGGACGGTCGTGCCAAACAGCGGATGAAGGGCTCGAATCCAGAACGTCGCCTCATTGCAAGATGCAGAGTGCAAAATGCAAACCGGACGCCTGGAAGGAGTCAGATTCGTGGAGGG
>DAOMZH010001129.1:0-3542 GCA_035437985.1 Polyangium sp. (in: bacteria)
GTCTATCAGTGCGGAATGTTTGGAAAATGGGACTTGGGGAACCTGAAGAATCCGGTGCAATGGGGGTGGGACTATTTTGCCGGGATCTACGGGGGAGGTTTGCGTGGAGCGGGCACGGATTATTATGGATTTCCGCCTCCTCCTGGACGAATCGATCAGGCCGACATGGAGGGGACGGGCAATGTCACCGCCACGAATACGGCTTTGGTGGCGCCCGTCGCCCGACGCCTTGCCGATGAATACAAGTTTAATCGGGCATTTCTCGATGGGAATCCCGATTTGCGATTCTACATCTGGCAAAAGGATACCGCGGAACCCAACAAGCCGGCCATCGTCAAGCAATCACCGGTCGAACGGAAATTCCTCTATGCCACGGAGGATCAGGTCGAAGACACACAAATGTGGATCAACAAGGTAAAAGGCTCGGGGCCATGGTGCGCAGCCTTGAATTTGCTCACGCCGCATGATCCGCTTCACCTTCCGCCGCCAGGAACGTACAATCCGGCCAATATCACGACGCCCGCGAATCCGTCGCCCCAGGATCTCATCGTCGCCATGCTCGAATCGATGGATTATTACCTGGGCAAACTCTTTGCTGCCATCGATGATCAGCTGAGCAATACCGTGATCATTTTCATGGGCGACAATGGCACGCAAGACATCGATCCGGACACGCGCATTGGGCTCGACGACGTGTTGCTCGACGACAAGGGCACGTATTCGATTGGCGGTGTTCAAGCTCCGATGATCGTCGCCGATGGTGGAGTCATGAAAGGCTTGGCGCCGTGTTATTTGGGCGGAGTCGTGCCGCGCTCGGAAACGACGCAACAGGTTCACCTCATCGATATTTACCGCACGGTACTATCGATTGCTGGGGTTGCGACCATGGCCCCGACTGATTCCATCAGCATGGCCCCGGTGTTGAAATCGATACCTGGACCGCGGCGCACGTACAATTTCAGTCAAATGTACGACGTGCAGCAGGCGGTCGGACCAGATGGCCAACGGAAGAGCAACGGTTACAGTGCGCAACTCGGTGACGGAACAAATCGGCTCATTTGCCGGGCGCTCAGCGCTGGTAGCGGACGAACCGCCTATTTCGTCAATGAGCAAAACGCTGCAGCCCCGAATCCGGTGTTGACATACCAATACACACGGCTCGATCCAGACGCCAAGATTCCGGGTTCATTCGTCGATACGCCGCTTCCTGCGGTAACCCGACGAGGTACGGGCTGGGTCGTCCGCGACGCAGCGTATGAAACCAAAGTTCTCGCCATGTACCAAGCGCTGAGCGTCGAACGCGGGGACCACCTCAATACGCAATTCCCGCCCATTGGTGCCTTGCCACTCGTGGCCCAATGGGTGATGAACGAAGGTACGGGGACGACGTTGGTCGATCGATCCGGGCATAATTACAGCCGACCCTTCACCACCGCCGTGGCGACCTGGGTGGCTGACGGGGTGAAGAGTGCCCAGGTCCTCAAGTTTAATGGCGTTGGGGCCATCGTCATTGGCACGGCGGCGGCACTCGATGGTCCAACGCCGTTTACCCTCGCCGCATGGATCAAAACGACGTCGATGCAAGAAGCCTTTATCCTCCAACAACGCGACGATACGGATGGAGAATATTGGTTTTCGGTCCAAGGCAATGGAACGGTGAACTTTGCAGTTTATGCGGGATCTACGTTCCAATTCAACATTACGACGACGGCCACGGTGAATGACGGCCAATGGCATCATATAGCGGCCGTTCGCGATGGAGCCAACGGTTACATCTACATCGATGGTTCATTGACGCCAGCGGCGCAGGGATCAGGCCCGATTCAAAACTTGAGAAACACCCTCCAGGTGGCCGTCGGTGGCGATATCCGTGACAATATCCGCTACTTCAATGGCTCGATGTTCGATGCTCGGATCTACCGCGTCGCTCTTTCGGCCGTCGAAATCGCCCTGGACCTGGTTCAGCCGCTCGTTGGATATTGGCCGTTCGATGAGTGCGCCGGACCCATAGCGTATGACAAATCGCTGAAAGCCGCCCACGGAACGATCCAGGGAACGGTCAAATGGAACGAACCACCACGGGGATTGGCCTTCGATGGCCGAACGAATTACCTCGCACCCGGAAAGAAACCCTCACTTTCTGGCCGGACTCCATTCACCGTCAGCGCATGGATTCGAACCACGACTGGCAATGGCGCGATCGTTCAACAACGCAATGGCGGATTCGACGGCGAATACCAGCTCATGATCAAAGCGGATGGCACCGTGCGATTCTGGCTGTTCGGTGAAGGAGCCATTCAATTCGACATCACGACGACCGCCAGAGTGCTCGACGGTCAATGGCATCACATCACCGCCATACGTGATGCGACAGGCGGGCGAATCCATCTCGATGGCAATGCAACACCAGCCGCCCAAGCGGCAAGCGCCGCTCGAAACCTCGATAGCAACATTTCCGTGGGAATCGGCGCCGACATACGCGATGGCAACAGCTATTTCACGGGCGTCATGCGCGAGGTTCGCATCTACCAAGCCGCATTGAGCAATGCACTCATTGCCGCACTCGCCACACCCCAGCCCAAATAATCACCCATTCGATTCCGGGGCAGCACGACGCCGCCCCGGAATCACTCCCATGCCCAACCCCGATCACGGAGTCGTGCAGAGGATCAACGCCCACCTGTTGAGCGTCCCGTCATCGGTCAGGTCGTAGGTGTCTGTCACGACCAACTTCCAAGTCCCGTCGCCACTCATGCCCGTCAGCATCGCGAGCGACGACTCCGGCGCGTAACACGCACTAAACGGAGCATCCGTCTCCGTCACCGAAACAATGCTCGGAGAACACGTCGAATCGAGCACCGTGTTCCTGTAGTTATCGCCAGCGCCACCGTTAAACGTGCACATGTCCAGCACGCTGTTGTCCGGCAGCGTCAAGAAAAGATTGATGTCCTCGACGTACGGGTGAGTGATGTCGTACACGAGCGCCGCGCGAGCAATCGTACCCGCACCCGTGACGTTGATCGTTTGGATCAAGAAGTTGGGATCGTAGGGGATCGGCGCCGGCATATTCGTCGACCGATACACCCGACGCGTTTGTCCCATCGCACACGGCGGGAAGTACGTTTGCACGATGCAGTCGTCGTCCGCGTTGTCGATGAACGTGTCGCCATCGTTGTCGAGATTGTCCCCACACGTCGTCTCGAACGGAATGCACATCGTCGGCGCTTGCCCCGTGCATTGGAAGTTTGGCTCGACGAAACACGTCGCGCTGCATCCGTCACCCGACATGGAGTTGTTGTCGTCGCACTGCTCTCCAGCTTCGATCATGCCGTTACCGCACATGGGCCCCGTACACACGCTCGGACCCGTCATGGGCGTCGTGCACATGTAGCCCGGTTCTACAGTGCAGTTCTTGCTGCATCCATCGCCTGACATGGAGTTTCCATCATCACATGGTTCGACCGCTTCGACAGTTCCGTTGCCACAATACGAGTTTGGATTGACGCACAGCGCCAAGCTCCATGACTCCAATGTGCCCAGGT
>DAOMZH010001130.1:0-3540 GCA_035437985.1 Polyangium sp. (in: bacteria)
TGTTGCTGCTCCAGCCGCACCTCGCGTGCCCGCTCCTCCAGCACGATCGGCGATGGGCCCCAAAGTACCGTCGATTCCGCCGCCCCCGAGCGCCGCAGCCCAAAAGGTTCCGTCGCCTCCTTCCGTCGGCTCTCCTCCGCCTCCAGCGCCAAAAACACGGAGCAGTTTGCCCCCACCTCCGCCGGTCAGGGAATCAATGGCCCCGCCGGCAGATCCGATTCGAATCAGCAGTCTCGAACTGCGTGCCGTCGAGCCGTTTGCTCAGCTTCCCGAAGAAGTGCAGCGAGCTTTGGTGCGCACGGCGATCATCGAAGACTTGGTGCCCGGTGAAGCGCGTACGGGATTTGGCGCTGTGCTGGTCGTGGCTGGAGAGATCTCGGTTTGCGCTGTGAACTTGGACGTTCCGGTCAAACTCGGTGGATCGCGGAGCTTCATCGCTGCCCGAGGGTCACTGGCCGAGCCTGTGCCCATGCGTATTCTCGGAGGTTCGTCGGGAGCAACGATTTCGCGTTGGTCGGAGGACATGTTCGAGCAGGCGTTTGGGACACATCCGCAAGCCGTCCAGGATTGCCGAAGTTTGTCGGACGCGATTCAAGCGCGCATCGGCTTGACGCTCGGAGCACTTGCCGAGGTGGATCTGGCGACACGCGAAGCGATGTTGTCAAGGCTCGACGTGCGCGTGCTCGAAGCAAATGAAGCGATCACCGATGAAGATGGTCCGATGCCCGGGCTTGTGTTTGTCGTGGGCGGGAGCGTCGAGGTTCTCGAAGGAGAGCCAGCCGTGGTCGTAGCGGACGTTCGTCCGGGCGATCTTTTGTTCCCCGAGGCTTTGTGGGCAGGTGCTGCGGCGCCCTTACGATCTCGGGCGGCAGCGTCGGGGGCCTTGCTCCTGGTGGGCGATCGCAAGTTGGCGCTCGACTTTGCGGAGCGGGTACCCGTCGTGGGCGAACTTCTTTCGCGTTGACGTGTGGACGCGTTGACGAATCGTTCGAGGTCCGAAGGTTTGGCTTGGTGAATCAGCGCAAGGCTATTTTCGTCGGGATACCGAGCGGCGTTTGGGTGGGCTGAGTATCGGAAGGTTTGAGGGACCAGACGAGTTCGCTGTTGCCTTGCGCGCCGGCAAACCGCAATCCGACCCAAGTGGCTTGGGGTGAAATCGTGGGCGTGCCGCTGGCTTTGGCATGGGGAAAACGGATGCGAAATGCTTGGCGGTACGACGTGTTGTACGGGAAGTAGGTGCGTTCGACGGCGTTGGGTTTGGTGATCGCCACGATATCCAGAGGAGCCGTTTCGTTTCCCGTGTCGTCGATGAGCCGAACGATCCACGCGCTATCGGGCCTGGTGAGATCGTTGTAGCGACGTTCGCTGCCATAAAGCGCCACGAAAAACTGGTGATGATCGCGTGTTTCTTCGAGCGTTCGTTCGAGGAGCTTTTTTCTTTGCTCGATCGTGAGCCGGTAATCCTGGCCGTATCGAATGACGTAGGCCCAGCGAAAATCCCACGACTCGAACGTAGCCGTCGCCGTGAGGTGACTTTCGAGCTCGGCGACGGAGAAGAGGTTTCCGGTGCGGGTCCATTTCCGAAGGATCGAGTCGTAGTCTGTCGCGACGTACTCACGCGGTCCTTCCGCGAGGCTCACGTATTGGGTGGCGCAACCACTCGTGAACGCGAGGATGCAGGCAAGGAAGACGGGGGTGAGCGCACGCATTACTTGGATCCCAAACCAAAATCTTTGAACACTGTGACCCACAAGGCGAGCGTCAGCAGCATCAATACGCCCGTTGCATGGATCCATCCTTCGACGCGGGCATTGGGACGTCGACGGGTCGTGGCTTCGTATGTGAGGAACAGAAGTCGCCCACCATCGAGTGCGGGCAGAGGGATCAAGTTGAACGCGGCGAGATATGCGGAGATTCCACCGAGCAGTTCCAAACCGAACTCCCAACCTTCTTTGGCTGCAGTTGCCACGGTCTTGACCATTCCCACAGGTCCCGCGAGCTCGGCTTTGACTTTGCCCGTGACGGCACGCGCCAACAGAATGAAGGAGTTTTTCACGACGTTTGCCGGAGCAACGACGGCGAGTTTGGCCGCATCGCGAGCTGGAAGTGCGACGCGCGGTTCGAATTGCCCAACGCCGATACGCCCAGTGCCATTTTCGTTGGCTGGAGTCATGTCGAGCGCAATGCGTGCGTTTTTTCGTTCGACGACGACCTTGATCGGTTCTCCAGGACGCTTGGAAATCTGCTCGGCCATCTCTTGCCAGTTGGAGATTTTGACTCCGGCAACTTCGACGACACGGTCACCTTTCATGATGCCCGCATTGCTCGCGACGCTGTTTTCGCGTGGTGAAACGAGGGCTGCGTCGGGTGCAGTGTCCCCGCCTGGAAGCATCGCAGCCGGCACGCCGCCATACATGAATGCGCCGAAGAAAAACACGGACGCGAAGAGGTAATTCGCAAGAGGACCCGCGAAGATTGTGGTGATCCGTCCGAGCAAACTCGCGTTGGCGTAGCTGTGTTTGTCGTTTGGATCGTGGTCTTCGAAGGGGTTCATCCCGTCAATTTGTACGAACGCGAGAAACGGGATCATGGCCACTTGATAAATGGTCGGGCCATGGCGTTCGGGGTCGTGTTTCCAGAGACGGATCCGGATCTTGTCAGCGCCGGTGGTGAACCAAAAGTAGCCGTCCTTCGGGACAATCTTGAAGAACGTCGGGCCAAACCCGATCGAGAACTTCGTGACGTGCATGCCGAAGGCTCGTGCAGCGAGGTAGTGACCACTTTCGTGCACGACCATCAACAGAGCGAGCCCGAGAATCCCGACGAGGTACCAGCCGTACATTCATGCGGAGTCTACTCGGGCCTTTGGCGATCCGCACGTTTGGTTGCGGAGCGTCGTGAATGTGCTGATTGTCCTCAACTTCCAACGAAGAAGGACACGCCGATACCAACCCACGGCGTTCCTGCGCGGAAAGTGAGCGCAATCTTGTCGTTGAAGTGGAGACGTCCTCCGAGGAAAACGGTCGGGTCGATCCACATGTTGTTGAGGAATCCGTCGCTGCGCACGATTCCGCCGAATTCGGCAAAAACGCTCCATTTGCGGGTCAGAAAGAAGTTCCACTGCAGCGCGACGGGCGACCACAGTTCGGCGTAGCGACAATAACGACAGCTGTTGGTGTCGAGGCCGAAGGAGATGGCAATCGTGTTGTTGATTTTGGGGATGAAGAGCGGGTCGCCGATTTCGATGGAGGCTCGGAACCCACCACCTACCTCGGCAAAGCGAGAACTGCGCCGGTAGGTGCCGCGACCGAAATACGATGCGCGGTAGAGGAGAATGTTGAGGTGGGGTTCGAGTTCGGCGCGGTAGGTCGGATGCGCGCTCGGGCTCTTGATGACCCAATCGACGGCGAGAGCGTCAGGGGTGGACGCGACGAGGGCAGCGACGGCAAACCCAGCGGAAAAGGCAAGCTTCTTCGTGCGTTTCATCATGCTTCTTTAGTATCAGCAGAACGCCTTCGAGGGAACCGAACGAATCGCGCA
>DAOMZH010001131.1:0-3533 GCA_035437985.1 Polyangium sp. (in: bacteria)
CTTTCAGGACGGGCGTTGCAGGGGCGGCGATGGGAGTAATCATCGGCGCGATCACCGAAGCCGCAGTCAACCCTGCTGATAGTAGTTTGGCCAAGTCAATCTCGGGCGTGCGCTTCGCTTCGCTCGTTACTTGGCCGAGGCGAGCCCAATTTTGCTGAAGGCTTTCGACGTGCTCTTTGGGAAGGTCATATCCATAAACCTCTTTCACGCGCCGCAACGTATAAAACGCGACAAGAAAACAAACCTCCCACCGGCTTATGTTGCGTAATGCCGGTAAATCCCCAACGACTTCATCGAAGTGGCGCTCGAGGTCGACGAATACGACAAACTCACGATTTTTGCGTTCTTCAGCGAACCGCCGGAGTTCTGTGGTTTTTCCTGTTCCGATCGTACCTGGAAGTAGGAACGTTGGGGGGGCATGTGGTCGATCGAGTGCGCGCGTGATGTTTTTCATCGTGCGTTGTGCACGCGGCACGTGCCAGGACGACTCCGTCGGTGGTCTGTCAGGGTCAAAACGTTGAAAGATCGTTTCCCACTTTTCCCGTTGTGGGCTTTGCTCTCGAGGCGGCATCGCCGATACTTTACCCGAGCCGTAACAAGAGTTCCAGCGCGACGTGACGATAATTTTCGTCGAACGCTCGAGGCAGCGGCTTCATTTTCAACAGGAGGTTCATGGCCGGCGACGCTGGCGAGAAAACGCCGCTGCACTTTCATCAATCAATCCCGCAATATCAGCCTCGGGCGCTCGCAAATCATCATGCACGATCACCCAAAATGGAGCCTCGTGCCGCCCGCCAGCTACGGGCATTCGTCCCGAAAACACCAGCCAAAATGGCGTGACCTGAATGCATGTCGCTCGCTGCACGAGAAACTGCAGTTTGTCTCGACCCGATGTATTGGCCATCGACGCCAATTCCGCGATTATCTTTTCCGGCTCACCCGGAAGACGCGCTCGGGCCCCCAGCGTCGAAAATGACAAATAACGCACGACCGTTTCCGGAGTGAGGTTTTCCTTGGCCAACGTCGATAAGCCCCGACGAACTTCATCATCGACGGCTTTTTTCAGCGACTGGAGCATGGCCGGCTCGATTCCCAGGGCTTCGAGCTCGTGCGGCGCAATTCGCAGCAATGCCGTGAGGGCCGGCCGACGGAGACCATGGACCGCTTCGTCGAGCGTCGCCTGCACTTCTTCGCGCAGATGAATGGGCCGGAATGTCCCCGAATACATTTGCGCATAAGGCGCTTCGACTTTCGTACATACAGATTCGAGGTCGCACGAGCCACACGGCAGTGCCGCGCCGACCATCGGCAAGCTACGCGGCAATTCGCGACTGTGTTCACGTCGTTTGCCAATGACTTTGGAGGTCGCCGCCAATCGCCGCCCGGCTTCGAGGTCCGCAAGGACAAAACCAATGTCTTCCGGGCCCAGCAAACAATAAAGAATTTCGGGGAATGCGACGCATACTCCAGACAAACCCGCCGTGAGCGCCAAAGCTCGTGATAATACCGGACCAAGTCGGGCGAGGTCGAAAAACCACGAATGTCCGTCGACTCCCGCAAGGTTGGGCACTTCCCGGAGCAGCCGAATTCCAAAACTCTTGATTCCTTGCGCGTGCCAGAATTCGACCATGGCCGGAAGTTCGGTGTAGTTATGGGCATGCAAGATGAGTTGCGCCGTCACGTGAGCGCCGTGCGAGCCGAGGGCCGCCAGGTTTTTCACGCCAAGCACGAGGGCCTCGAAAGCCCCTGAAACGCCGAGCGATGCATCATGCGTGGTTGCCGTTGCGCCAAAAACACTGAGCGCAATGGTGCTCGCTCCCGATTGCGACAAATTTGCCGCATACTCCGAATCGGCCAAGCGAATTCCATTCGTCACGACGATTTGCTCGGAAATGCCGAGGGATTTGCCGTACGCAATGAGGTCGATCAAATGCGGCCAAATGGTCGGCTCTCCGCCTTGCAGTGATATTCGGGTGACGCCTTCGTCGCGTAATGCTCGATAACGCGCCTGTGCTTCGGCGAAGGAAAGCGTGTGTTCACCGAGTCCCCGGGAGGTCGTATTTGCCAGCCAATCGCTGGTGGCGACGATTCCTTCGTCGGTATACACGCGGGTCGAGCAAAATGGACAACGCGCATTGCAACCGAGCAACGGGTAAAAGACGGCATGCAAGGGCGCGTTTGTCACGATGTCGCTATTTCATCACGACGATGCGTGTTTTGCAAAGAGGTGTCGAGGGAGTTGAGTCGAATTGGATTTACTCGAAATACGGGACCGTTTCGAGTTTGCTCGGCGCTGGGGCGTTGGTCTAACGCGCCTCGAATTTCTTCCCACGCTTCTTTTCGAGTCGTTCGAGCACCGCGCGTACGATGAGCGGCCACGCAATCGTCGCGTCCGCGTACACTTCCGCATAACGACCACCTTCGGCTGGCGGGACGAACTTGCCCCAACTCACGCCTTCCGAATACGTGCATCCACTGAGTCCACCCCAGTGCACAGGCTCGGGGCAGATGCGTACGCCATACGTGAAGCGCGGATGATGCACATCCACGCCCAATCGATGCCCCACGATATCGTAAAATGGTCCAACTTGCTGGGCCCAGTTCCGCGGAACGCCACCGCCGATGGTAAAAATGCCCAAACGCTTTTTCGTGCCAATCAGCTTGGCGTAACTGAGCAAATCCTGAAATGGATTAAATGCCGGAGGCGCCGCATGCTTGAACGGATCGAAATCCGGCGAATTGCCATGTTGCGCGTGAATCTGGCGCAGCTTCCAAACCGCTACGTCGAGTCCCATTTCACTGTCCGTGAACGCCGGAACGTACACCGGAACGTTATGCAAATACGCGCTGCGCAAAATGCCCGGCGAGTCCCCCATCTCCGCCAACGCTTTGCCGAGTTGCCGGCAGATCATTTCACTCGACCACGGCACATTCGGATCGAGTTTGTCGAGTTGCGTGCGGACGAACTCGTCGATCGCGTTGAGGTTCTTTTCCATCTCGAGCGTGTCGTAGACGCGGTTGTACCCCTTCTCGAAAAGCTCCTCGTCCGACAATTCAGGGTTCACCTTGTAGTGCGTCAGCCCAACCGCCTCGCTCAATCCGTGCGCCATGAGCGCGCCCGTCGAAATGACCGCGTGGATCAACCCCGCCTCGATCATCCGCACGATCACGAGGCCCATCTTCGCAACCGTCATCGCTCCAGAGAACGTCGCGACGATCAAGCACTCCGGATCTTCGGCCATCGCTGTGAGCACATCGCAAGCTTCGCCCAACGAACGTCCGCCAAACGCCGTGCGACTCATCGCCGTGACCAAATCGTCGAAGCTGTCAATCTTCAGGGGATCGAGCGCCACCAGCGGCACGAGTTTGTCCTCGACGCCATCACTGAGTTCACGAACTGCATGGGGCTCATGAGAATGCCGCTCCGACATGACACACCTTTTCCTCGATTATTTTTCAGCGGGGCTTTCATAACCCAAGTTTGCACATTTGGGGCTACGGATCGCCTGTGGCGTCCTACGCCCCAAACCCCA
>DAOMZH010001132.1:0-3531 GCA_035437985.1 Polyangium sp. (in: bacteria)
CATGTCCACGCAGTGGGACAATTCTGGCGCATTGACCCTCGGGAGCCGGCTGCGCCACTGGATGCATTCTCTTTTGCGGAACGCGAGCCTTCTTTTTTCGAATGGGCCCTCATTTCCGGTACGGAGCCGGTGCGCACGGTCGTGTCAGATCCTTGGCTCACGTGGGAATTACGAACGCATTGGAAGCAGCCTGCGGAAGCGCCGAACGCGGCACCCACGACGTTGGCCGAACAGCGTATCGCGTACAATATCGCGATTGAACGAGGCGACGAAGCGGCAGCGGCAACGCTCCTCGGCCAATTGCAAAGTCAATGGCAACCCATTGCGGCGACATTCGAGGGCGGGCCCGAGATTGTCGGGGTACGAATGAACGACGGCGTGCATCCGCGCCTCGATATCTTCTTTCGCGCTCCGGGGGCATTGCCCGCAGGTTCAGGGTTGGTCGTGCGTTCCAAGGTCCTGGCAAAAGCGCGCGGCTCGTTCACGATGGCCGATCCAACATTACGCGAAGTGGGCCAACCTTTGGCGATTCCCCCGTCACGATTACGAAAAGGTTTCTTGTACGTGGATCCGGTTTCGATTGTAAAACGACCGGGAACGGAAGTGTATCAGGTTTCGTGGAATGGTCGGACGCGACAACCCGTTCGGGTAACGGGCACGAACTCGACGACCGTTGACGTATTGAGGCTCGAATGATCGGCGACGCTGTTTATCGCAGCAGACGGCCTTATTTCGTCACGTCACACGACAACTGCTCGCTGACGATCTCCGTCTTGCCCTCTTTTTCACGAATGTACACAACCACGAGTTTCCCGCCTGGAAGCGCGATCAAGCGCGCCTCGGATCCATAAACCTCGCCGTCCGTGATTGCAAAACTGCGTCCATTCGGATGCAAATCGATTCCCAATGGCGTCAGCCGCAAATGCGCCTTTTCTCGCGGACCTTCCGCATACACGAGCCACCGCCGTCCTTTTCCATCATGCGTCAATTCCGGCGCTGAAAACGACGATTCGTCTTCGTGACTACCCGAAGGCTCGAGCTTGATCGAGGCATATTGCTTCGGCAATTCCGGATTGTCCTTGGATATCGTGAGCGCCTTCAAGGTCCGGTCCTTGCCCGTACCCACACCCGTCGTCAGAACCAAATTGTCTTCGTCTGTCGTGGCAATGTCCGGCATCGTCGGGAAACCACCGTAACTCTTGAATTGCCCTTCGAGCTTGCGATCCTTGTCGAGCAAACCCACGAGCAAACTTCCCCCGAAACGCGACGCAATGAGCCAGCCCTTGTCCTTGATTCGCCGTGATATCGGAATTTCGTACGCCGTGGCTTTCGGCGGATCACCCTTGAGCGGCGATTCATGCAAAACAATTTCGTCGTCGTGAGGCCCGAAGTCTACGAGAAAAACCATTTTCCATTCGTTCGTCCCGTCCGGCTTTTCCATGCCCCGGAGCACCGAACCCAGCGCCCAAACCTCTTTGTCGCTGCGGGAAACGAATGTCCGACAATCCCGCAATTCCACATACCCGCCCAGCTTTTTCCAAGAGAAAAACTTCTTCTTGTCTTCACCCGTCGGCTTGGGATCCATGTCGAGCCAAGAAACTCCATCGTATTCGAGGAACTTCTCGTCCGCATCTGCCGGTCCACACCACACGTGACGTCGTTTGTCTTTCTTGAACTCGTCGCGATAATCGATGAATGCCCGCGCTTCGCTTCCGCCAATGTCCGAGGGCGACACGCGCATCAAGAACCGAATCGCATCTTTGGTGTCCGGCTGCTTGGCTTTGTCGCCCAGCTTCACCTTCATCATCTTCGTGCTGCCGTCTTTGGCCACGACGAGCACTCGAGGTTCGTTACCAAAGGCCAAACCTACGGCAACGCCCGAGTCGAATCCTTTGGTGGTCAAACCAGTTAGCTTATTCGCCCCGGATCCCCAGACTTTCTCGTTGCTCCGCTGGCAAATCGGCGGTCCTTCCGGCTCCGCGGCAGCTGATGCCGTCGCTACGGCCGAAGCACTCGGAGCCGCAGGTGCGGGAGCCGTGGTTGCCGCGGCAGACGGGGCCGCTGCGGATTTCGTCGCGCTGTTTTCCGCAGGCGCAGATTGATTCGAGTTACCTTGCGACGAACACGCGGCAAGAGCGAGAAGGGAAATAGACACGAGGCGCGATCGGACCACCAGGCTCATAGGACTCGCATGCTAGAGTGCTCGGCCGCGGAAGTCATCAACTCTTTGTCGGGATGTGCGATCGGAGGAACGCTCGAATGGTCAAGTGGAAACTGATGCTGGCGACGATGCCGTTTGTCATGGCCGCTATGGCGGGCAAACTTTTTCTGGAACACGTCGTGCATTTCCCGGGCATCATTGACTTTAGCGACGTCGGCATCGTTCTGAACGGCGGCGTGTTTCTCATCGGCTTCATGCTCGCTGGCACATTGACCGACTTCAAAGAGAGCGAGCGACTTCCCGCCGACTTGGCGTGTTCTCTCGAAGCGATCGAAGAAGCGTTTGTCCAGGCCGGTGTCGGACGACCCGCCATCGATGTCGCCGCGGGGCGTTACGCCATTTTCGACGTCACCACCACCCTCCATGCTTGGCTGCACAAAGAGACCGATAAGTCTGCACATTACGCGGCTCTCGGACGTCTTGCCGACGAGCTTTACATCCTCGAAGGCAAAGGTGCAGGACCCCATGCTACGCGCGGCCTGCGCGATCTCGCGGCTCTTCGACGCACGGTAGCGCGTATCGACGTCATCTCGCGAACGGGCTTCATCGCCTCGGGTTACGCGCTCCTCGAAGTCGTCGCGAGCGGGATCATCCTGCTGCTCATGATCTCGAAGTTCAAAAGCGTGGTTGCCGAACTGATCATCTGTGGGTTCGTCACGTTGATCTACGTCTACATGATCAAACTCATTCGCGACATCGACGACCCGTTCGAGTATTCCGGCAACGGCGGAGCTGCGGACGTCAACCTCTTTCCGCTCGTCGAATATCGATCCCGCCTCGAAAATCGGATTGGAAACCATTCGTCAACGCCAACGGCACGTCCGATCACGAGCGAAGCGTGTTGAGGATCAGGCTTTGCCGCGCGAGTTGTAGAAGCCTTTCGAGATGAGTTCCCCGGCGAGCTTTTGGAACGACTCCTTGGGCAGATCTCGGTCTGTTTCGAGCAAATTCGTAATGGCATGTTCGCCCGGGTTCATGCACAAAACGGCCGGATGAACATCGAAAACCTCGGCGATGCGTTCGAGCATGTCGCGCGTCATCTCTTCGCTCTCGGCCGCGAGCAACTGAACTTCCTCAGGGCTGAGTTTGGCGGAGCGAACAAGCGTTTCTTCCGATATACCTCGCACGCTACGGAACTCGCGTATACGTGCAGCTACGGTGGCACCGAGAGGAATTGCTTCGGGGTCGGTCTTCATGTGCGCGAAGGTATACGCGTTTGCCGCGGAACGGAACAACTATTTTCGACGCCGCCAGTCGAACGAGCAACGTGCTAGTTGGACGAACGGCACGGGTTTGCCACGTCCAGCACG
>DAOMZH010001133.1:0-3530 GCA_035437985.1 Polyangium sp. (in: bacteria)
TTCGCAGGACGAACGCGAATTCGTTTGAGCATCAATTGTTCGTCAGGACGAGCGCTCCGAAGGCTGGCACGTTGAACGTCGTGCCTTGCACGCCCGAGATCAAGTCCGTGGACATGGCGGGGCGGGTGACCATCGCCGCTGCAGATTTGCGGTTCAACAACACGGTGAGTTTTTCCGTGCCATTCTGCAGCGTGTACTCGTACGTATCGGCCGTATCCGTGACGACGGTGAGCGTTGCGGCCAAATCCGTGAGAACTGCGTGGGCTTTGCGAATGCTGATGAGTTTCTTGTAGTAGTTGAAGAGACTCGTCGCCGTGTCCTTTTGCGCGCCCCATGAAGCCGGTTCGTCCGCGCTCATGAATTTGATGAACGGATAATCCGGATTCGGTCCAACGGTCGTGCCGTAATCGAGCGCCAGAGACACATTGGCCTCGTTTGTCTTGATATAATCGATGTTCCAGGCGGTCGTCATGTCGCCGGCAAACACATTCGTTTTGAACCAGCTCATGGGCTCACGAATGAATTCGTCTCGCTCCCAAGATTCCATGCCCGTGAACTTGTCGCGCTTGCCTTTTTTGCCGAACTCCTCGCCATAATAAATGACGGGCATACCGGGCATCGTGAGAACGATTGTCGCCGCTTGCTTCAATTTCGCATCGAGGGCTGCGCCGGCCGATTCGAGCTGCGTCGCGGGACGATCGAGGTCGTGGTTCGAAAGGAACCGTTCGAAGAAATGATTCGGATTGCCCCCGAGGCTCGGGTTGGCCAAATCCGTCTGCAGTTTCTTCGTGTAATTGACGAAATCGGCGCTAGCACCCGTTTGCCCACTGACGAATGCGCTCACGATGCTGCGGAATGGGAAATCGAATTGCGAATCCATGTCGCTGCCGTATGGGAGCATATTGCCGTACGTAGCGGGATCATCCCACCGATTTTCGCCCGCGAGAATCACCTGCGCCGAACCCATCGGACGAACGATGGTTTTCTTCACGTACGAATTGAATTCCTTCCACCATACGTGCGTGCCGTGTTTGGCGAGGGTTATGGCGTTGTTATCGTCGAATTGATCGATGTGTTTCGAGGCATCCAGGCGATACCCATCGGCGCCGAGATCCACCCAGAATGCGGCAATCTTCTTCATTTCGGCGCGTACTTCCGGATTGCGGTAATTGAGCTCGGGCATCGAACCGCTGAAGATTTGGTGGTAACACTGGTAATTCTTGCAGGCCCAGATGAGACCCGAGGCATCCCAAGGGTGTTTGTCCGTGAGCATGTTCGTGTATTCATCGGACCAGACAAACCAATTGTGGTACTTGGCATAATCGGGGCTCTTCGGGTCTGCCCCCGCGACAAACCACGGATTGACATCGGCCACGTGATTTTCAACGAGGTCCAAAATGATTTTGATCCCCGTTGCATGCGCCGCGGTCGTCAAGTCGACGAAGTCTTTGATGCTCCCAACCGACGGATCGATATCGTAGAAATCGGTCGTGTCGTACCCGTGATAACTCTTGGACTTGAATACGGGCGTCATCCAAATGGCGTCGGCCCCCAAGTCTTTCAAATAGGGGAGCGCCTTGCGCAATCCGACGAGATCGCCAACGCCATCTCGTTTCGTGTCGTCAATGCCGCTCTCGGCCATCGAATTCGTCACGGTTTTCGTCGCGCCGCCATCCGCAAACGTACGCACGAGGAGCTGGTACATGATTTCATCGGCGCCCCACGATGCCCAGTCAGCTGCATCTTTTACTTCCGAAAATGCAATGGGCGTCAATTCGTGCACCGCGGATTGATCCGTGAGCATCGTCCCGTTTACATCAAGCGCGGACGAAATGCGATAATAGATTTTCGTGCCCGTGGTCAGACCCGAGATCATCAAACCATTTTTATTGATGTCGTCGGTTTTCGCCCAGGTCGCTTGGGACGTGAGCATATCCATTGCCACGCCATATTCCACTTTGCCGGTCGACCCCGGGGCGACCCGGAACATCATGCGCACCGTGCCATTGCCCATATCAATGAAATCTTGCGGCCGAGATACCTTGTACGCCGGTCCTGCAGCCTCGGGCGGCTTCGTCGATATCGCCTGCCCCTGCGTAATCCAACATTCAGCAATGCTCGGGTCCGTTACATTGACCGTCAAATCTGCAAACCGCACGCTCGTTTCAACGTCTTTTTGACAATTGCCATTCGTGCATAACACAGGAATGACGCCGAGCCACTCCTCCGCCGCCGTGATGAGGACATCGGTATACGCACCGAAATCATCTGTTTTGTCGAATATTTGCGGCGAGCCCCACATCGGCGATGTCGAACCTGCACCCCAAAAATGTACGCCCCAGGTCTTGGGGTCTCCCGCCCCTTGCAATCGATAATGAATACGCACATACGACTTGGGCATTTCCGCCCCGCCGCTTCCACCACTTCCCGCCATACCCGAGGAACTGGATGTTCCAAAAAGCCCCGAACCACCATCACCCGAGGTATTGTTGAGATTTTCGTCTTCACAGCCCACAAGCAAAGACGCGCATACGAGCGAACCGAGCACAGATGCCACAAGCGTTCGTTTCATTATCTTCTCCCGTGAATCGAGCCAAGCCCAGAAGCACAATGCGCCGCGCGAGAATGATTTCGACCCGCGCAAGCAGCCCATTTTCATGACGGATATTCAATGCTCACGCAAGCAAATGTTGCTATGAATCACCTCGAACCACCGAGCGTCGACATGTCGCTCGTGCCAACTCCACCGATGATGACGTCCATTGCTGCCAGCCCGCCAACTTCATACTCACAGAAAATTCGCAAGTCCTTGCAATCGTTCCTGTAACGCTTGCCGATCTTTGAATAACAACGCGCGATCCTTCACGATTGCTGGAATCTGCGATTCGAGCGGACCACGCGTCGCCTCCACGGCCAAGTGCCCTGTCGGATTGTGCAACAAATAGAGGCGGTTCGGGGGAAATTGGGGCACATCACCCGTCCCCCCACGTTCGGCAAACGCTGCATATTGCCGAAATCGGGCGTTGAGCATTTCGAGTGCGTGACCAGGATCGTATAGCAAAACGGAACCACGCGAAAAACGACCTTGGGGAGCCGTAGCGAGGTTGTCGAGAGCGTAGGCTGAAAATAAATACTCCGCAATGACAATGCGAATCGGAGCCACGTCCTCTTCACGAATCTTCCCAAGTAGCGCAATAACGTCTTTGACCCATTGGGCCATTCGCGCTGCATCGGGTTTTCGCTCCGACTGTTTTTCCTGCGCAACTCCGTCGAGGAGCACATCGACCAATTTCATCGTGCGGTGCACGTGGGCGCGCGAAACGGCTTGGCTCAGCGTAGTCCGCGAGGATGGGAGATATTCGGTATCGAGACGCAACATGGTCAGGGCCCGCTTGAACGCGTCGTCCCAATGCCCATCGATTGCGTCGCGTAAAACAACCGCCTCCTGAGTCTGGTGCAAAGCCAGCAATTGCAATGGCCGCGGGCAATCAGGTTCGATGCTTATGGGACACGCATCGGCAAATCGTAGG
>DAOMZH010001134.1:0-3529 GCA_035437985.1 Polyangium sp. (in: bacteria)
CGAGCAACCGATCGATGAGATAGAGCAAGTGTTTGCTTTGTCTGTCGCTGGTGACGAGCATCCGTTCGAGAAACGCTGGCGAACTGTGCGCAAACGAGTCCTGGCGGGCGTGGCGCAATAACGCTTCGATTCCTAGACGCAATGAAGTGCAGGGCGTCCGCAATTCATGGGAAGCAATCGAGAGAAAATCATCACGGGCGACGATTGCGTTACGAGCCTCTTCGTAGAGGCGGGCGTTGGCGAGCACCAAACTTCCATGCCGGGCCAAGTTTTCAATCAATGACAAATCATCGGGCGTAAACCGCGCAGTTGCGGCTGTGCGTCCGAGAGTCAATGCGCCGAAATGCCGGCCGTGGACGAGCAGCGGAACAGCGATGAATGAATCGAGGCCCAAGGCTTCGAGAATAGGGAGATCTTTCGGGTTTGTCGAGCCAATCGACGCCAGACGTTCGGCATCCGAGGCGGTATTCAAGTTTGTGAGCAGAAGGGGTTTACCCTGGAGAATTGCGGTCGCCAGTCCCCCGGAAGTTTGTGGATTGAAGCACAATTTTTGAAGCTGGCGCTCGATGATTTCGGGCAATGGGTTTTGGTTGGCAATTGCGGTCAAACATGCATTCCGGTCATTCCCACGGGCCCATAAAATGCTCCAATCACCGACGAACGGAACGCACGCATGTACGAGGCGATTCGAGGTGTCTTTGAAATCGAGGGATTCAGCGAGTAATTGACTTGTTTGGGCCAAAAAGGAGGCTTGTTTCTCGGCTCGCTCCGCCGTGCCCCGGGCCGATTGTTCTTTTTCGAGAAGTCGATCGCGCTCTTCTTCGGCCAATTTGCGTTCAGTGATATCCCGGCCCAAGATTAATAGGCCCTTTCGAGTACCATCCTGATAGAAAAGGGGAATCTTGAGGACGTCGAAAGTTCGAATTGTGCCATCGGGGCGGGGAATACGTTCCTCATTTCGCGATAAGTCGCCTTTTTTCCAGGCTTCGGCATCGGTGCGGCGGCAATAAAGCAAAGCTTCCTTGTAAAAGGGCGAGTACGCAACCAACTCTTCTTCGGTTTTCCCGCGATAATCGACTTTTTCCAGCTGAAATAATTCGAGTCCTGCAGGGTTGACTTCGAGCCATCGACCATCGCCGTCTTTCATGAAAACTGGATCTGGTGACGCTTCAACAAGCGTACGTAATCGGCCTTCTGTCGTGATCGCGAACTGATCTGCTGCGTGTCGCCCGCAATTGTCATTCATTTTCGTCTGCCCCGCGTCTTATTCACCGCCTGAGAGCCTCGGTCTAGCCTACATAATGAATGCGGCCTGCATGTCAATTCATGCGGTCGTTGCCGTCGCCACGCTCGAACGGGTGCCACTCCAACGAACTGGCGAAGTCGATATTGATCATGACGCAGCTGTTGAGTCGAGGCGCCCGACCATGCATGCTGAACAGAAGAGGGGTGGAGGCAGTGGATAGGCGTGTCGAAGTGAAAAGAGTTCGCTTGTAGTTTCTACGCGCAGTGTGGTACGCATGGAAGTGACGGCAAGATCGTGCCTGCCAACCACGAGTGAGTCGTTTTGTTCTGAAGCATCCGGGGAGCGAGTAAAAGCATGAATGCGGCCGTTTCTTCGGACTTATCAACAGGTACGGTGTTTGCCGGCAGGTACCGGGTCGAACGATGCATCGCTGCGGGCGGGATGGGCGCGGTGTACGAGGTCGTGCACATCGAAACGAATCGTCGTCGCGCCCTCAAAGTCATGCACGCGCATTATGTTTCGAATGACGAACTGCGCGGAAGATTTCGCCAAGAGGCCCGCGTCGCCGCGGAAATCGAGAGCGAACACATCGTGGACGTGTTCGATGCGGGCATCGACGAAGCCACGGGTATGCCATTTCTCGTGATGGAGCTGTTGCGCGGCGAAGATCTCCGCTCGCGACTCAAACGTATCGGTTCGTTGCCAAAAGAAGAAGCGCTGCAATACCTGTACGAAGCGAGCTTGGCACTCGACAAGACCCACCACGCGCGCATCGTTCACCGCGACTTGAAACCCGACAATCTCTTCTTGTGCGAGCGGGCGCATGGCGCGCCGATCGTGAAGGTGCTCGATTTTGGCATTGCCAAGATCGTGTCGGACGCGTCGACGCAAGCCAATGCGACGAGCTCCCTCGGAACGCCGCTTTATATGGCTCCAGAGCAATTTGTGCTCAAAGGAGGCGTTTCGCCAGCGACTGACATTTTTGCTCTCGGCATGATTGCGTATACCCTGCTTGTGGGTAAACCCTATTGGTATGACGAGTCGAAGGCCGGTGGTGGCTTGATGGCATTCGCCATGCATGTGGCCACCGGAACGAAAGATTCTGCCGTTGGTCGTGCCAAACAATATGGCGTCGAGTTGCCGCTCGGCTTCGATGGTTGGTTTTTCCGGGCTACATCTCGAGAACCGGCAGCACGTTTTGCGAGTGCCGGGGAAGCCGTGCGGGCTTTGGCGGAAGTGTTCGGATTGCCAATGCCAGCGCAAGGTGCGGCGGCGTATCGGGCGTCCACGACTGCGGTGAGTGTGCTCGATGTGCCAGCGCCATTCGCGGCAGCATCAGCGGCCATGGTCGGGACAAACCATTCATATGCCAATGGCCCGTCGAATACCGGCCCGACACAAATGGGAATGTCGCCAGGATCAACCGGGTCGACCTCGATGTTCGGCAAGACCAACCCAAATTCGAGGTTGCTGGTCGTTGGTGCTTCGGTAGGAACGCTGGTCCTTGGCCTTGCAATTTTGTTGGTGGTCAAAGGGTTTTCCGGTTCGTCGGAAGAGACGACCGCCGAAGCTCCCGAAGCTCGACGTGCGGCGGCAGGTTTGGCAATGTCAAACGCGGCGGTGGTGCAGCCGGCCGTGGCGGTGGCCGCGCCGAGTTCTTCGGCCGCATCGAGTTTGTCGGAGACGAACGTTGCGTCCGAGACTGCCAAGCCGCGGACGTCGGCAAATGCGGTCACGAAACCGGCAGCAGTGACGGCGCCAGCGGCAACGACAGCGACTACGGCCGGGAAACCACGCTCGCGCGGTACATGGGAAGCGGATTGAGATTCGGGATGGGAGACGTCGGATGAAGGTTTCGAAGTGGATCTTGCTAGGCGTGTTGGTTACGGCGGCAAGCTGTGTCCAGATTCTCGATGGCGCTTACAATTACGAGCTTTTGTGCTCCGAGGGCGGACCTTGTGATACAGGCGATCCGTGCCAAACCGATGAGAATTGCGATGACGGCAATCCGTGCACGACGGATCGGTGTCCTGCGACGACGCTTATTTGCGAATTCGTGACGCAAGACAGTGGTGATGCTCCGGCGGCTGGGCAAACGGCCGGCGATTGCAAAAAAGTAGTTTGTGCCAATGGTGTCGCCAGCGAACAAGAAGATTCTCTGGACGCTATCAATGACAACAATTCGTGTACCGTCGACGCGTGTGTCAATGGGGTGTCGACCAATGAAGTGATGGCGGATGGTTCGTCATGTACGCAGGGCACGAGGACCGGGACGTGTAATGC
>DAOMZH010001135.1:0-3525 GCA_035437985.1 Polyangium sp. (in: bacteria)
GACGCAATCGACGAAGCATTCGATAGCGTCGATGTGTTTGTTTGTCGGAACGGACCTCGACGTAGCGAAAGCGGGCATGACGGAGGCGAACATTTGGAATTACCCGAGTGTCGACATCGACGCCGCGTATGCGCCTGTTCTTGCCGGGAAAATGCCCCAAGATGATTTCTTCTTCCTCTCGTCCCCTTCCCTGAAAGATCCCATTTCTGGGGTCAAAGCGCCCCCGGGACATCACACGCTCGAATTCGTGACGCTCGTACCTTACGAACCATTTTCGCGTTGGGCAGAGACCAAAACGCAAAAGCGGGGTACGGATTACGAACAAATGAAAACGGAGCTCGAGCAGCGGTATTTGACGGCGATCGAAAAATTTGTCCCGGATTTGCGAAATCACGTGACGACCATTGATTTGGGCACGCCGCAGACGAATGTGACCTATGCAGCGGCCCCGCACGGAGCCATCTACGGGCCGGAGCAATCGCCCCAGCAAATGACGCCTTTCCGTTATGGCGCGCGAGGGGCCATCGAGGGGCTTTATCTTTGTGGTTCGTCGGTGCTTGGAGCGGGAATCGTTCCGTGCGCAGTTTCCGGAAGCGTTGCGGGCAAGATGGCCGTGAAGGATTCATCCGTGAAAAAACGATGAGCTAGGGCCACTTACCCTTTTCAATACCGACAAACCTCATTTCCCGTCCTTCAAACACCCCGCCAATTCCGCCAACAATTTGTCCGTAGCTTCGAGCCCACTCACAAAAGGCTCCGTGTCTTTCGTTTTTCTCGACAAGCGCATATCTGGGGAAAGCTTGTAGGCCGAACCTTTTTGCTGCACGAGCTTCAGAATTTTGGCCGAGTCGAGCGGCGTATCGTCCGCCAAATGCAACGTGACGCTCTTGTGCGAAGCTTCGCAGGCCAGGACGCGGAGTTTACGGAGCTCCGTCTTGAGGCTCATCAAGTGGACGAGGCGCCGGGCTTCGAGGGGTGGAGGGCCGAAACGATCCTCCATTTCATTGGCCAAGTCGGTGACGTCATCGGGGCCATAAGCACTCGCCAAACGTTTATAAAGCGACAAACGGACGCCGACGTCGGAAATATAATTCTCAGGCAAAAGAGCATCGGCGTCGAAGGCCAATTCGGGGTCGACATCGTGCTGCACGACTTCACCACGGAGTTCGTGCACGGCTTCATCGAGCATTTGGCAGAACAATTCGAATCCCACGAGCGCGACGGTGCCACTTTGTTCCGCACCCAAAATATCGCCCGAACCGCGCAATTCCAAGTCGAGCGACGCAATTTGAAAACCAGATCCGAGTTCGGTGTGACGCTCCAATGCTTCGATGCGGGCACGCGCTTCGTCGGACATCGCATTCGCGGGCGGAACGACCAAGTAGCAATACGCCCGTTCTTTGGAGCGACCGACGCGACCACGCAATTGATAAAGCTGCGACAAACCAAACATGTCCGCGCGATCCACGATCATGGTATTTGCTCGGGGAATATCGAGACCACTTTCAATGATCGCTGTCGAACACAAAACATCGTATTTGCCGGACACGAAATCAATCATGGCTTGTTCGAGAGCGCTTTCGCTCATTTGGCCATGGGCGACCGCGATCCGCGCGCTGGGGACGATTTCTTGCAATCGGGCGGCGCGCTCGTACAGGCCCTCGACGCGATTGTACACGAAAAACACCTGACCACCCCGACCGATTTCTCGTTCTATTGCCTCGCGCACGACGTTTTCGTCATGCCGCGTGACAATCGTCCGAATCGCTCGACGATCAATGGGCGGCGTATTGATGATCGACATATCGCGGAGCCCCGACACCGCCATTTGCAACGTCCGCGGAATGGGCGTAGCCGATAACGTGAGCACATCGACGTTCGTCTTGAGCGACTTGATCCGCTCTTTATGCGTCACGCCAAACCTTTGTTCTTCATCGACGACGAGCAGCCCCAATTTCTTGAAGTGAATGTCTTTGGAGAGCAAACGATGGGTTCCGATCACGACATCGACATTGCCGGCCCGCAAACCTCGAATGCAGTCATCCTGCTCGGCATTCGATTGAAAACGACTCATCGCCCGCACTTCCAGCGCGTGCGGACTCATGCGAGCTTTGAAATTCAGATAATGCTGTTGGGCCAAGACGGTCGTGGGACACAAAACGGCGACTTGACGACCCGACATGGCGACACGAAATGCAGCCCGCAAAGCAACTTCGGTTTTTCCAAATCCAACGTCGCCGCAAACCAAGCGATCCATGGGCCGCGGACTTTCCAAATCATTGGCCACTTCCATGATGGCCCGCGATTGATCCGCAGTTTCTTCGAATGGAAACGACGCCTCGAACGATGCGTATTCATCGTCCGGCACTGGAGTGACCTCGCCCACTGCAGCCTTGCGCTCGGCATACAAACGCAAAAGTTCGTCCGCCATTTTGCGAACGCTTTTTTCGACTTTGGCGCGCGTTTTTGCAAAGGTTTGTCCACCAAGTTTGTCAATCTTGGGCGCCCCTTCGCCTCCCGAGAATTTTTGAATTTGATTGAGTCGATACACCGGCAAATACAATTTGTCGCCGCCGGAATACTCGACCATGATGAGGTCGATGACGCTCGTGCCGACCTGCTTGTGCACGAGGCCAAGATATTTTCCAATACCGTGATTTTCGTGGACGACGTAATCGCCTACGGACAAACTGCGTAGATCTTCGAGGAAGGGTTTTGCGGAGGTCGTCGCGCTTTTTTCGGCTCGGGCTGCGCGCCGATGCGCCCGGGCACCAAATACCTCTTCTTCCGTGACGAGCACGAGCCGCTCGGCCAAAGCAATGACGCCTCGAGCCAAAGCTCCACGCACGATGAAGGCCGTCGTGAACGCTTCGGGTTCGTCCAGGATAGCCGGATCGAATACGCCAAGACGCGCACGTACGGACACGTCGCGATGCCGCAACAAGGTCACGAGACGTTCGACTTGGGTTTCGGCACGCGCAGCAATGACGACGCGAAATCCCTGCTCTTGCCACGCCCCAATGCGCCGAACGAGAGGGTCGAGCGCCGCCATCTTGCCGCGAGACGCGCGAGCGGTTTTGATGGCTCGTTCGAGATCGGCTTGGTCAAGCGTCCCAAGAGATGGAGCTTCTTCGGGTGCAACTTCGAAACGTTCGATGGACGAAGGGTCTTCCGTTTGTCCCGCAATACCCGTTCGATGAAGCGCCAAGATCGTTTTACCGGCCAACCACTCGGTCGTCGTCGCTTCATTTTCGTAAAAAGACGTCACGGGAAAACGGACGTCTCGAGCTGCGCGAGAAAAATCATCTTCGGCGCGTTCGAGTTCTTCGCGCAACGCTTTGGTGATCGCTGCCGGATCTTCGAGGACGACGAGGGCGTCTGGGGGCAGATAATTCGCCAGTGGGGCGGGATCGATGTAAGCGGGCAAAAACCCTTCCGCTCCGAAAAACGATCGTCCCGTGAGCACATCATCGAGCAGCGCGCGGGCTTTCGTGGAAGGCAAATCGATAACGTCGCACACATGAC
>DAOMZH010001136.1:0-3522 GCA_035437985.1 Polyangium sp. (in: bacteria)
ATTCTGCTCGGATCCCTCGGCAAACTCGTTGCTGAAGGTATCGGCGTCTGGGGCCTGAACAATACGGTTTTCTGGGCCTGGGACATCACCGGCTTCGTCTTCTGGATCGGTATCGGTCACGCCGGAACGCTCATCAGCGCCATTCTCTTCTTGTTTAGGCAGAAGTGGCGTACGAGCATCAACCGTGCGGCCGAAGCAATGACGATCTTCGCCGTCATGGCGGCCGCGATTTACCCGGTCTTCCACGTCGGTCGTGTGTGGTTCGCATATTGGCTTTTCCCAATTCCGAACCAGATGAGCATGTGGCCGAACTTCAAGAGCCCTTTGCTCTGGGACGTGTTCGCGATTTCGACGTACGCAACAGTGTCGATTCTGTTCTGGTACGTTGGTCTCGTTCCGGACCTCGCGACGCTTCGGGATCGCGCCAAGACGAGGACCCGCGCCATCGTGCTCGGCATCTTCTCGCTCGGCTGGCGCGGATCGCACCGCAACTGGTTGACGTACGAACGGGCCTACCTGATTTTGGCCGGCCTTTCGACGCCGCTCGTTCTGTCCGTGCACACGATCGTGTCGTTCGACTTCGCTGTGTCGATCGTGCCTGGTTGGCATACGACGATCTTCCCGCCCTACTTCGTTGCGGGCGCGATCTTCAGCGGCTTCGCCATGGTCGTGACCTTGATGGTCATGGCTCGTAAAGCCTTCGGGCTCGAGGGACTGATCACGATTCGGCACCTCGAGAACATGAACAAGATCATTCTCCTGACCGGAACGATGGTCGGTTACGCGTACGCAATGGAGGCATTCATTGCTTGGTACGGCGGGAATGAGTACGAAGGGTTTATCTTCGATAGCCGCATGTTTGGTCCCTACAAATGGGCGTACTGGACAATGTGGAGCTGCAACGTGTTTTCGCCGCAGCTCTTCTGGTTCAAGCGCATTCGGACCAGCATTCCGGCGATGTTTGCCATCTCGATCTTCGTGAATATCGGTATGTGGTTCGAGCGCTTCGTCATCATCGTGACGAGCTTGCATCGTGACTACATCCCGTCGAGCTGGACGTACTTCCGTCCGAGCCTCTTCGACATGTCGACGTTCCTCGGTTCGTTCGGCTTGTTCTTCACCTTCTTCCTCTTGTTCCTCCGCTTCTTGCCGGCCGTGGCGATTAGCGAGGTCAAGGGCGTGATGCCGGCCGCCGATCCGCATGCGGGTCACGGTGACCATGGTCATGACGACCATGCGGATCACGCTGAGGAAAAGTCGGAAGAGTCCTCGGAATCTGAAGAATCCGATGATTCGTCGGACGAAGGAAGCGAAGATTCGGAAAGCGAAGATTCGGAGAAGGATGAGGAGGAATCCAATGGATAAGCCTCTCCACAAGGATGAACACGAGGAAGAATCCACCACGCCCTACGGGACGATGGGGTACTTCCTGACGCCTGGCGAATTGATGCACGCCTGCGAAAAACTCAAGGCTGCGGGGTACAAGCATTTCGATGCGCATACTCCGTTTCCGGTGCACGGATTGGAGAAGGCAATGGGCCTTCCGCCGTCGAAGTTGCCGTGGGTCGTGCTTTGCTGCGGGGCAACGGGTTTGCTGAGTGCGATCGCGTTGACGCTTTTCGTGGCAATCGATTACCCGCTGACGATCAGCGGTAAGCCGGCGTTTTCGTGGCAAGCCTACGTGCCCATCATGTTCGAGCTGACGGTGCTTTTCTCGGCCTTCGGCGCGTTCTTCGGGACGTGGGTCATGAACAAGTTGCCGGCGTTTTACCATCCGACGATGACGCACCCGTCGTTCCCGCGAGCGACCGACGACGCGTTTTTCATCAGCGTCGAAGCAAAGGATCCGAAATACAATGCGTCGCGTACGAAGAAGCTCCTCGAAGAGCTCGGTGCACGCGAGGTTCTGGAGGTGATGGAATGAGGCGCGCCGCATTCCTGCTGCTCGCGATGGCCATTGCTGGTTGTCGCGGTGGCAAAAGCGAGGATCCGCCGGTGCATCTCTTCGGGGATATGGATTGGCAGCCCAAGTATCAATGGGGCGAGGCCAGTCCACTCTTCGAGGATGGCCGGGCGATGCGCCCGCTCGTCGAGGGGACCATTCCACTTGGTCAACTCAATGAAGACGACGGGTATTATCGGGGCAAACAGGCGAACGGCGAATACATCAAGCGCGTGACTGATTTGAAGGTCAATGACGTGGCGATGGTCGTCGACGAAAAGCTCATTCGCCGCGGCGAGGAACGATTCAATATTTATTGCGCTCCTTGCCATGATCAAACGGGCGGAGGCCGCGGCATGGTGGTTCAAAGGGGATACCCGCCGCCTGTCGATTTGGCCTCGGACCGGGTGCAGAAAGAAATGCCCGATGGGCAGATTTTCGACACGATCACCAATGGAGTTCGCAACATGCCCTCGTATCGTAAGCAGGTGCCCGTTGCGGATCGTTGGGCCATCGTGACGTGGGTCAGAGTGCTCGGTCGGAGTCAGCATGCCTCGAAAGATGACGTGCCGACGGAGAAACAGGGCTCGATCGAGCCGGAAGGAGCCGCGAAATGAGCCAATCAGCGGCAGTTGCCGCGGGTAGGGCCGCGGGTCGGGAAGCAGCTGGTGACGCCAAGCAGCTTCCCAAGAATGTGGGCGAAAGCCTGACGAAATTGGGCATGGGTCTCGCGGCCATTGGTGTTGTGGCCGCGGGAATTGGGTATTCGACGGATCCGAAGCGTTTTGCGTTTTCGTATCTGGTCGGATTCCTGTTTGTCGCGACGATCGCGCTGGGTGGGCTCTGTTTCGTGCAGATCCAGCACCTCACGCAGGCGTCTTGGTCGGTCGTGGCGCGACGGCAAGCAGAATGGCTCGCGGGGCTTTTGCCTGCAGTCGCATTGTTGTTTGCCCCCGTGATCGCGTTTTCGCACACGATTTACCATCATTGGATGGGGCCGGAAGCTGCGCATGACCCGATCTTGCAACACAAGGCGAATTACCTGAACCCGAACGCTTTCTATTTTCGGGCTGCCGTGTATCTCGTCGTCTGGGTGGCTTTGGCGACGTTCTTCACGCGCACGAGCCGTCAGCAGGATGAAAGCGGAGACAAGAGCCTCTCGAAGCGAATGCAGGCTGCTTCGGCGCCAGCAACGATGCTCTTCGCGTTGTCGGTGACGTTTGCCGGATTCGATTGGGTGATGAGCCTCAATCCGCACTGGTACTCGACGATTTTCGGCGTGTACATCTTCGCGGGTTGCATGACGAGCTCGCTTGCGGTGCTCGCACTCATGACCGTGCGGTTGCAGGAGAATGGCTACTTCGTCAAGCTGAGCACGATTGAGCATCGGCATGACATTGGCAAGCTGCTCTTCGGCTTCATCGTGTTTTTCGCGTACATCGGTTTCTCGCAGTTCATCTTGATCTGATACGCCGATTTGCCCGAAGAGACGGTGTTTTACCATGATAGTAGGGACGCTGATAGCAGGAAGCTCGTGAGTTTGTCGATTCCGATCTGCCACTTCGCGTTGCCCTTCCTGT
>DAOMZH010001137.1:0-3520 GCA_035437985.1 Polyangium sp. (in: bacteria)
CGCCAGTTCCTCTCGAAAACAAAGTTCCCCAAGCGGCAGCATTTTCCGAGGCCATTCATCGGGCCATTCAAAAAGAACCTGCGAGTCGTTTTCCGACCATGCAGGCATTCCAGGACGAACTCATTCATCTGCGTGAATCCACGCGTTTGCCCGTCATCACCATGCGCGACAAACCACGCTCGGGAACGAGTCTCCCGTCGAGCATGGTGGCGTCCGCGATTCCCAAATCCGAGCTCGATCCGAAACGACTCATCAGCGAAAATCAGAAAAAAGAAGAGGCCCGAACCCCTCGACCGCCGGCCATTGCCCCGGAAGGCGATGGACCCATCTCATTTTCGCCCATGCTCCAGCCTGAAATGGAGTGGCGTGACGAACCCATGGCAGCTTCCATGCGGGACGTCGATTGGGTCGAACAAGCCGAACATGCCTTATCCGTCAATGCGCTCCGTTATGCGGCCGATTGTGCAGAACGCGCGTTCACGGCGCCCGACATCACCCATGAGGTGCAAGCACGGATGTGGCTCGTCCAGGCCATTGCCAAGTATTGGCTCGGAGAATTCGCGCCGGCCTACGATGCCGCCGAAAAAGCCAAAAAGCGTCTTTCGCGCGGGAGCACGGGATGGCACGCCGCATTTGGGCATTTGGTCATTGCCGCAGGACATCTCGGGCGTAAGCCGATATTGTTTGCCGCGGCGAAAGAACTCGAGGCTCTTGCCAAAAACGCTGGAGGAATCATGAATCAAGCGTTTTTGGTGTCCGGATGTCGTTTGGCCGTATTTGCAATGCGTACGGGGCTCGTTGAAATTGCGCATGGTTTGGTGCGAGAAGCCGTGCAGTCGTCCCATAACACGGGCGACACGGCGCCGTTCGTCCGGGCGTGGATCGATGTCGCTTCCGCCGAAATTGCCTTGCATTCCGGTGATCTCACAGCCTATGTGCAGCATATTCATTCGGCTGTGGACCTGTTCACGTCCGCCAGTGATATGCGTAATGCGTGCATGCAGCGGGCAAATCTTGGTAATGGTTTCATGCAACTCGGCGCGTACGAACTCGCGGCCACCGCGCTCGAAGAAAGTATTGGCATTGCCGAGCCGATGCAGCTTGCTTTCATTTCGGGCATGGCGCGAGCCAATTTGGGTATATCCCTCGCCAATCTCGGGAGGATCGAGGAAGGCATTCAATCGCTCACCGCGGGGCTCGAACATTCGCGGATTCAGGGAAATGTGCGCGCTGAAGCGTATGCCATGACGTACCTGGCACGTATGCTCGCGCGGCAAAACCAATACGACGTAGCCCTCGCTTCTGCCCGACAAGCTACACAATTGGCCGAAAATGTCCCTGGACTTCGCGGGTTTGCCCTGGCGGTCCAAGCCGATATCTTGCTCACCCAAGGTCAACCGGCCGTGGCTCTGGAATTGGCGACGGCCGCAATGAGCATCCTTCAAGAGCTCGAAGGCGTCGAAGAAGGAGAATCGCTCATTCGAGTCGTGCACGCGCTCGCGCTGCGGGGACTCGGGCACGCGCAGGAAGGCAAACGCTGGCTCAATTTGGGCCGGCGAGGACTACGCACCAAAGCCGCACGAATCAGTGACGAACGCTGGCGCCAATGCTTCCTCGAAAATGATCCCGATAACGCTCGCCTGCTCCGCATTGCTGCCAATTGGTCAGCCAATGTTGGATAGGTTTAGTCCAAACGTTTGCCTCGTACATACGTCCCGCGCACCGGTGTCGTATCACTGCTGAAGACGATTCGCGAAAGAACGTCCGCCAAGACTTGCACATGAGCGGGCACGTCGATCAAACAAAAATCCGCTTCTTTGCCCGGCTCCAAACTGCCAATCACCTTGCCGAGCCCAATTGCCTCGGCTCCTCCGAGCGTGCCCAAACGAAACAGTTTTTCTGGCAAAACTTGATTACCCAAACACAATGCGTTGTCATAAGCCGAGGACATGATGCGCCGCACGTCGAACGTTCGTCCGGCAGCTACATCCGTTCCAAGCGCGACGGGAATGCCCCGGCTTTCTGGTTCGGTGAGCGGATGATGGCCACTGCCCAAGAAAAAATTGGAATCTGGACAATGGACGATACGCGCATCCCGCATCCGAACGCGATCCCATTCGAGCGACGACAAGTGAATCGCGTGCGCAAGGAGCGTACGTGACCCAAGCAATCCCGTGCTTTCATAAACGTCCAAATAATCGCGAGCCCAGGGATGCACTTCGAGGGCGACGAACACTTCCCGCGAGTTTTCGGAAATATGCGTTTGTACATATAAATTTTGATCCGAGGCCAATTGCGCCGCTTGCTCGAGCAAGGTCCGCGAACACGTCGGTGCAAATCGCGGCGTAATGGCAAACGCGAGGCGCCCGTTGTCGTATCCATGATAGGCCGCAGCAAGCTCACGAACGGCTTCGAGCGCGGTTTCTGCTGATACGCACACGGTGCTCGGACAGTTTTGATCCATCAGCGTCAGCCCGGCAATCGCACGCAGTCCACTCTTGGCCAATGTCTCGAAAAGAACTCGCGTCGCCGTAGGACTCGAACTCGAATAAAGCACTGCCGTCGTCGTGCCGACGGCAACGAACCGCTCGACGAGTTCGCGTGCCACGACGCGTGCGTAGTCACCATCGACAAACCGCGATTCTTCTGGAAAAACCGTATAGTCGAGCCATTCCATCAATGGGCCCGATGCGCTCCCGATGACTCGAATCTGTGGATAATGCAAATGCGCGTCGACAAACCCGGGGGAAATCACCCAGGGACGGACGTCGTGCACGGTGGCATCTCCAACCGATTCGGCCGAATAAGGTTTGACCGCGGTAATCTTCCCCCGGTCATCTACGAACATCAACGCATCTTCGAGGAACTGGATCTCGGCCGTGCCGTCAATTGGCGTCAAGATTCGCCCTCGAAAAACCGATTGCGATGTTTCCCCCATCAGCGAGCCTCGAGATTTTCGCGCCTCATCCACCCCAACATTGCGCCTTCTCCACGCAAGACGAGCACCCAGTCGCTCGCCTCTTTCATGACGAAGATCGATTCACCTGCTCGAACTTCCCCGATTTCCGCAGAGCGCTCCGAAGGTTGCCCGTGCAATTTCGCATCTTTGCGGGCCGTGCCCGGCACGAGCTGGACCTTGGAATCGCCTTTGTCGTCGTCGTCATCATCATCACCCGGAATGGGCAAGCGATGTGGGGCCGTGGCTCGCGGTTGAGGTTCGTCGTCGAGAGCGTCGTCGGATTGATAAAAATCGACCGGCGACTGGGATCGTGAACCATTATCGACCGGAACATGTATACGGACGGGTTCGTCGAGGAAGCTACGGGCAAACGGCCGAATAAATACCGAAAGCGCGGCCCACGCAAAAATCGCCGCCGTGGCCAAAAGCAAGAGCCGCGTGGCAATCTCCATGGCGCGTAATCGAGATTGAACGGGAGAAACAGGGGGCGCAGGATCAGCCGTGACTTGCCCTTCGGATGCATTGGGGGAAGGCTCGGTCACGGCCATATCCATTGCCTCT
>DAOMZH010001138.1:0-3517 GCA_035437985.1 Polyangium sp. (in: bacteria)
ATGCGGTGCTCTGCGTCGCCACGGCTGCTCGAGCCGCCGAGGTGATTACCTTGGACCTGCCGAAGATCCTCGAAGCGGCGGACAAAAATCATCCGAACATCGTGGCCGCGCGGGCACGACTCCTCGCGGTGCGTTCGCAGCTCGACGAAGCTCATAGCGCTCCATTTGGTCAATTCAAAATGACGGGTGGGGTTGGTCTTGCTCCCACGGTTTTGGGAAACAATATTTTCAGTCCCAATACCGACGTTTCCCTCACGAGCAGTTTGGGTTTGGCGTGGAGGGCAAGCGTCGACGGAGTTATTCCGCTTTATACATTTGGCAAAATCACGAATTTGTGGGCGGCAGCCGAAGCCAATGTGCATTTGAATGAAGCGACGGTCGAGAAAGAACGCGATGCCGTGCGTCTCGACGTACGGCGGGCTTATTTTGGATTGCAACTGGCGCGCGATAGTTTGCTTCTCTTGAAGGAAGTGCGCAAATCGGTGACCAAAGCGCTCGACAAGGTCACGGCGCAAGTGGAAAACGACGACGCCGACCCCATCGAGCTTTACAAGTTGCAAACCTACGTGGCGGAGATCGAGGTTCGTAATTCCGAAGCGAATCGTTTTGCGATCGTGGCCCTCGCGGGTCTCCGGTTTTACACGGGTATTGCCCAAGTGGACATTCCGGACGAACCATTGCGTCCACCAAAGCACAAATTGGCGAGTTTGTCACGGTATTTATTGGCCACGCATGTGAATCGTCCGGAAATACAAATGGCGCGCTTCGGCGTGCAAGCGCGCACGGCCCAACTCGCGGTCGCGCGCGCGCAAGTTTTTCCCGACATTGGCTTGGGATTGAATTTAGGGTATGCGCGAGCTCCCGAAGTAACGAACCAAATCAATCCCTTCGGCGCGGATACGGCGAACTTCTTTTGGTATGGCGCGGGCGTCGTCTTTAATTGGAAACTTGATTTCTTGTCGCAATCGGCGCGTATTCGTTACGCCCAGGCGCAACTCGAAGAAGTCCGGGCACTCGAACGTTTTGCGACGGGCGGGGCAGGGGCTGAAGTCGAAACGGCTTATGCGGAAGTGGCCGATTGGCAAAAACGCGTCGATGCGTATGCAAAAGCCGCGTCGTATGCCAAAAAATGGCTGGTCTCCATACAGCAAGGCATCGATGTCGGCACCCGCGAGGAAAAAGACGTTTTGGATCCGGCAAAATCTTATGCCACGAATCGTTTTGCCTGGATGAATGCCACGATGGAGCTCGACATGGCCATGTGCCGCTTGGCCAAAGCGACGGGTTGGGATGCCATTGCGCCGGATGGAACGTAGGTAATTGGGTTTGCCATTCGTGGCGGAATCGGCGATTATCGAAAGCACCCATGCGCAGCCGTCCCGACCTTCGCGTCTACGTCGAGCCTGAAAGCCCAGCTCCAGGCGATCGCCTGCATGTCCGAGTTTGTCTGGACAGCCATAACGTCACCCCATTCCATTCGGTGGACGTGTACTTCACCGGACGCGAGAAACGATACAAGAACACCTCGTCCAACGGAAAAACCTCGCAGACCCATTATCACGAGCGCAGCGTCGTCAACCTCGGGGCCCGATTCGAGGGCGGCGTTTTGGAAAAAGGACCGTGGGAACGCAGCGTCACGATTGATCTGCCCGCTGATCTTCCTCCGACCTACAAAAGCAGGTTGAGTACGATTGCGTATGAACTCTCCGTCCGCGTCGATATTCCTTGGTGGCCGGATCGCACGGGAGTTTACACGATTCCGGTGCGTCTCCAAAAAGCTCCGCGTCAAAAGGTAAGGCCCGGTCTTTATGGCACTCAACGCGGAGAAACCCGCGACGGCGAGCCCGTCATCGAACTCTCGCTCGCCGATGAAAAGCTCTTCATCGGAGGCACACTCGAAGGCGCGATCGCGATTTCCGATTTGGGCAAACGCAAATTGCGGCGAGTCGAAATCGCGCTCATCTCGGTGGAACAACCCGTGGTGGAGAGCACCAACCACTCGGAGGAAACGGACAAACGCACTTGGAAAGTATTCGATGGGACCCCGGAAAATGGGAAATCCATTCCGTTTTTGCTCCAAATTCCTGCCGATGTCCCGCCCACCTTTCGATCTCCATTCATCCAGGTCACCCAGTATTTGGAAGTCACGGCCGTCGTCGCTTTTGGGCTCGACGTCTCCCTCCGTATTCCGACGTTTGTTTGTCGAGGAAAACCAGCGAAGGATGAACCGACTGAAAAGAAAGCTCTCCCGATCGTCGGTCAAGAACGTCAATTGACAGTATGGCAAGCCGCGGTCGGACAATCGCGTTTGCCCACGGACGTCAATCTTCGGCTCGATACTGGGTCGCCGGCGGTTTGTTTGGACATACAAGGTATGTCCGTTCAGATTCGTGAAGAAGTGCGGCGCGATGTCGGCCCGTGTCTCGTCGCTTCGTTGACTTATCCATCGCTCGGAATGCAATTACGTTTGGCGGAGCGTAGGTGGATTGATTTTGGCGGAAAGTGGGCGGAAATTGACCATAAACTGCGCCAACGGTTCACCATTTCGGCGCGCGAGGAAGCGCAAGGCTCTGTTCTTTTCAACCTCAATCTGTCCAAGGCTCTGCGCTGGTTTCATGAAGTCGGGTTGAACGACGAATCCACCGTTGCAATGCGTAAAGGCGGCGTGTATCAAGTCGCGGGTTTGGTTCGGTTCATTGCGGGCGCTTACGAGCTTGCTCAGCAGTTGCGGATGGCCACCAAAGATCTTCCTCCACCTGGTGCCTTTTCGGAAGCATTTGCGGCCTACCAACAATTTGCCCAGCATAAAGGCATTTCATTGCGTCGCGGCGATTGCGCATTGCCGCAATGGACTTTGCGGGGAGTTCCTTTGACGCTCGAACATCGTTGGAATGGGGCCGCGCCAATCGAAACGTGTTTATGGACCTCCAAACCAGCCGACGACAACGTCCTCAATGCGGAATGGAAACAAGCCTTCGAGGCTCTTGGGCAAGTTCGTGCCGTGGAAGACGACGAACGGTTTGGCTTGGCCTTGCCAGTCGTGCACGATCCGGTCGCGATCAATGAACTCTGTGAGCATTTCGTGGCGACGGTGCTGAAACTATCGGGTGTCAAAATGGGCGCGTATCGCTGACGAAAACTAATGAAAACCAGCGAAAACGCGTTTTACTTGACGAGCGCCCAGAGCAAGCCCAGCACCACCAATACGAATACCGCTGCCGCAGTTGCCGCAATGGCAATTTGTGTCGACTGCGGCGCTTGATTCCAAAACGCCGATAACTTGTCCCCCGTCGAAGCGGGGGGCTTGGGCGCTGCCGAATACGACGTCGCCATCCACGACGGCGGCATATTGCCTGTCGGTAATGGCCCTGTCGTACCCGGAATGTTCGCCATCGGCAAATTCGATCCCGTCATCATGGGCGAAATCGTTCCTGGAATCGCCACCCGCGGCATGTTCGACCCCGTCATCATCGGATGCGGCATTCCCGTTCCCGGAATGTTGACCGCCGGCATATTC
>DAOMZH010001139.1:0-3512 GCA_035437985.1 Polyangium sp. (in: bacteria)
AGAACCAGGATCCCCGCCGCCTCCGAACGAACATACCCATTCGCACGTGCGTCGAAAGTGCGACAACGACCATCTGGTGACAGTATTTGTAACGACGCGAGCATACCCGATACTTCCGGCGCCAACAGCAGATTCACTCCGCCCACGATGGCCATGTCACATTCACCATTGCGCAGGCTTTGACACGCGAGATGCAAAGCAACGAGTGACGAAGAACATGCCGTATCGATGCTCAAACATGGCCCCTGCAAACCGAGCAAATGCGCAATCCGACCCGCTGCGAATGAACCAGCATTTCCCGTCGAAACATAAGGTCGAGCCGACGTTGCCCCAGAAGCGAGCAATGTCGCATAATCGCGCGAGGAAATACCAATGAATACGCCCGTCTTGGTCCCCGCAAGACGCTCGGGAGGAATTCCGGAATCCTCAAGCGCTTCCCAAGCCACTTCGAGCAAAAACCGATGCTGCGGATCCATATCCACAACCTCGTTACGAGCAAGACCAAAAAATGGACCATCGAATTGATCGACGTCATTGATCAAACCCGCCCAACGTGCAGCGGGATGCTGAGGATTGCTCCCATGATTCCAACGATTCGCAGGCACCTCCACAACAGCATCCGTGCCAGCATGAAGCATCTGCCAAAAATCCGCGGGGTTCACTACCCCACCCGGAAATCGACAAGCCATCCCCACGATCGCAAGCGGCTCTTGTTGCGCGCGCTCGACCGCCGCCAGCTTACGCTCCATCTTCTCGAGAGCCGAAAGCGCACGCTCGAGCGTCGAACCACCAGCAGGCTGTCGTGCCGTCATGGTCGCCTCATGGCGGGATTCCCTCGATTGAAAGCTACGGTCACTCGTCGAGGACCATTCGTCGAATACTCAAATGATCACAGTATTGATGAATCAGCGGACCGCCACTTGCTTCGCAACCTTCATCCCGTGACTTGCCCTCAGCTCTTCGCCCCCATCTCCATCCCGATCTTCACAATTTGGTAATTGAACTCCATGTAAAACTCCGCCAGAAATTTGGCAGCCTGATCGCGATGCTTCTTGCGAATTTGCGGCAACAAGGATGAGGCGAAAACAACTGCTACCAAGGTGACTTGTGCGACAAACCCTGATACCGGCTGTCCCTGCGCAATGATGCCAGGAATGACCGAGTTGAAATACATATCGCGAACATCCGTACCACTACCTGTAAGCACTTCGCGCATCATCGCCGTCGTGCCATCCAAAAATTGCAGTGAATCACTAAGGCTGTATTCCTTGACCGGGAGCAGGGGATTGCCTTGAATGGCGTCGAGGCCCGCCTGCGCAAACTGAACCCGATTCTTTTCCCACACCGTAATGAACTCAGTCGCCCATGCTTCCATCGGCCCCTCGTATCACGACCCCGGACGAGACACAAGCATCTTGTGAAACGTTGCTCCGCAAAGTAGTTGATCATGGCGAGCACACGAATAGCCTGAGATCATCATGTCGTACCCACTCCTCCAGCGCGCCATCACTCCCGCAAGACGCAGGATCGCGACTGATTGCCGAATGGTTTGACTCCTAGGTTCGGCCCAACCACCGAATCCGTCCGCAAAGCTCGAATACGAGACTGCTCATTCGGCACCGTTCACTGCTCCATTACGACGAGCCTCGCACCTGGCCTCTCGTACCTTTATTGCGGTATGCACTCATTTGCCTCTACGTCCTCCGCTCGCCCGCGATTCGCTGCCCCATTCGCCAACTGCCAGCGAATCGACACCCATAAATACTTTTTCCCTCCGAACTCCACTTTCTACGCCACCATCGACACGCTTGCCACCTCGCCTTTTACAGCGCAAATCGCACAAATCCCTGCCGATATCACCAAACTGGCCCAAAACCACTTGCAAACTTCACTGAACGAACAGACTTTTGCTCAGACGAATCCTTCGAGTTCGTATTTCATCAAGACAAACACCCTCGCCAGATGGACGCTTGGTTTGTTATGACAATCTTCCGCCATCCGCGAAATCGCCGGGTAACCCTATCGCCTACAAGCAACCGAGCACACTCTTACGATCTCGCGGCGTGGCGTCACTCGACGACGTACTCGAACCACAACCCTCGAAGACGGCACATCACTGCTCCTCCCCGACAAACCCTCCCCCACCCGACAAACTCGCCCCCAAATCAAGCTCCTTTCACCGCGAACTTTGCCTCCACCTCCGTCTCGGGGCACAACCCTCCCCCTCAATGGCTCGACCCCAGCTCCTCTCCCTCACCGAACGCCTCGATGCCTATCCCCGCTTCACCGGCCGTGGCGTCACGATCGCCCTCGTCGATAGCGGTTTTTACCCCCATCCCGACCTCATGCGCCCCAAGCGCCGCATCAAGGCCTATGCCGATGCCACGCGCGAAGAAGCCGTCGCCGACGAATTCTTCACCCCGCGCGCTGCATCTTGGCACGGCACCATGACCGCCTGCACCGCCGCGGGAAATGGCTACATCTCTGGCGGTCGTTATCGCGCTCTCGCCCCAGATGCCGACGTCGTCCTCATCAAAGCCATGTCCACCGAAGGACGCATCCGCGGCAAAGACGTCGCCCACGCGATCCGTTTTCCCCTGCGCTACCCGCACCTCAAGATCCGCGTGATGAACGTGTCGCTCTCGACACCCAAAGACGATCCCGATCAAGCCGATGTCGAAACCGCCGTCGAAGAAATCGTCGCCGCTGGCGTCACCGTCTTCGCCGCTGCTGGAAACATGCCCGGAAGAGCCCCCAGGCCCCCCGCATCTTCACCCCTCGCCATCACCGTCGGAGGACTCAACGACAAAGGCGAACGCGAAGGCGAAGCAGATGCCTCTCTTTGGCCTTCGAGCTACGGAACCATCCGCGATGGTCTGGACAAACCCGACCTCGTCGCTCCTGCCATCTGGGTTCCTGCACCCATGATCCCCGGCACGCTCGTCGCCCGCGAAGCGAGCACCCTGTTTCAACTGCTCTCGGTGCTCGAAGAACTCTCCGTCGAGCAAGGTTTTTCCGAACAGAAACAGCGCGCCACCCGCGAGGAAATCTCGTCGGTCAACGGCCTCATTCAAGCAGTATCGGCCCGCATCAACCGGCAGAAGTACATCTCGGTCGACTACCAACACGTCGATGGCACTTCGTTCGCAGCTCCGATCGCGGCCAGTGTCGCTGCGCAAATGCTCGAAGCCAATCCTGCCCTCACGCCCGCGCAAATTCGCGAAGGACTGCTCTCCACTGCCTCGCCCATGACGCAATATCCAAAGATTCAACAAGGCGCGGGGCTTTTGCGACCCAGGCAAGCCGTCATGTGGGCGCAGCAGCAAAAGAAAGACGACGCGGCTACGCCCGCAGCGGTCGAAGAAGAAGCCGACGAATGAGTTTCACATTGTTTGGCGTGTAAAACGAGTTGACGTTTCGCGTCGATCTTCGGGGGTATGGGAGCCGCCTCCGATCGAAGCCCCGCCCCCGGTTAAAACCGGGGGCTCTACATGGCAAAGTCCTCCACTGCC
>DAOMZH010001140.1:0-3512 GCA_035437985.1 Polyangium sp. (in: bacteria)
GTGTCTCACTCTGCTCGACAATTCCACTATGGCACCTGCCACAGTCACTCTGGGTATGCTCGGCGCGGTAGCTTGATGCCGCAATCTCGGTTGGCCTCGAGCCTTGCCTAGAGTAAAGGAGGGGTCCCTATGGAATCGAATTCAGCCCAAGACGAGCAAGCGCAGCGCTCTGACACTTCGACGACACGTGCAGCACATCGCCCTACCGAAATCAACGCGCTACTCGGCCGCGGTACTCGTTTCGAGGGCAAGCTGTTCTTCGAGGGGCGCGTGCGACTCGACGGCGAATTTAAAGGCGAAATCCGCGGCGATGACGTACTAGTCATTGGTGATGGCGCGTCCGTTTCCGGCGATATCCTCGTCGGCGCCTGCATTGTTACCGGTGGCGAAGTTTCTGCGAACGTCCGTGCGCGCAATGCGATCGAGCTCTACGCGCCTGCCCGTGTCACCGGCGCATTACACGCCCCAGCTATATTCATCGATCGTGGAGTTCTTTTCGACGGAACTTGTAAAATGGCGCCGCTAGATGAGCTACCAATTCCCTCCAACACGGCTCCCCCGCCCCCCTCGACTCCGGCTCCGCCTACTCCTGCATCCCCGGCACCGCCGACCGGAAGGGAGTGAACGGAGCGTCACAGTTGGTCAACCACGGTGTGCAAGGGATTGACAAACTAGCATCAAATCAAGCGTTTTTCCTAGCGCGTCAGCGACTACAACACCGGCATGGATTCTGCATCATGCACCATCGTCCACCTTGGAGACTCCCATGCTTTGCCGCTTTCGCACAGTTCTCCTTGTTTTTGTAACTATCTTTACGGTTCTTTTCGCAATTCCCACGGATTCTCGTGCCGCGGATGATGAAGCAACGCGACTCGAGCATCGAGGGCGTGCCGAGCGATACACGAAAGCCACCACCAGCCCCAAAAACTCGATTGATACGGGCGGCGCGGCTATTTATGTGCATGCACCCATCGATGTCGTTCGTCGAGTCGTCACTGATTATCGCAATTACGAAAAAACTATCAAATCGTTCAAGAAAAGCAAACTCCTCTCCCGCAACAAAGGCGTAAGTGAAGTCTACTTGGAGGTGCCTATCTTGCACGGTGCGGCCACGGTATGGGTTGTTGCCGTGATTGGTCAACCCGTCATCGAAGGCAATGAAGAAAAAATCACCGCCCGCATGCTTCGCGGTAATGTCGATGATTTCCGTGCAGTTTGGCGTTTGCGCGCCGTCGACGCAGAACACACCATCGTCAAATTGGAATTGCTCGTTGATCCTAGCTTACCCGCGCCAGCAAGCCTTGTGACCCCCGAGCTTTGTACGGCCTCGGAAAATGCAGTCACTGGCGTCCGCAAACAAGCCGAAAAGATTCAACGAACTGCCGCTCAACAAGTCGTCCAAGTGGCCGACACTCCAGGCGGAACCTGAGATCAACCCGCCCGTGCCTTTTCAATTGCCGCCGCAAGCTCTCGCATACGCGTAGGTTCGTCCGCCAGTTTTTGCGTCCAAACCCGCCCCAAACGCATCTGATCCGTCGGCTCGAGCCCCAGCTCCTTCAGCGCTGTTGCACTCGTCCCTCGCTCCGTCGCCACCTGAAGCTTTGCATGCGTATCAATTCCCACGTTGATCCCGAGCCGTTCTTGCGTTGCTACATACGCCCCATCATACGCCAATAACAGTTTGCGCTCGCCGACCTCCGTTTCTCGCGTTATCGATTCAGTCCAATGTTTTTGCGTCGCCTGCCATTGCTCCTCGGTCAACTTGTTCTTCTCGAGCAATGTTTTTCGCTGAGTCGGACGATGCCGCAACTCCGCGTCCAATGCCGCACACTCTTCCAACTTCAACGCCTTCGCCGCCTCGAAAGGCTCTTGCGCATCGACACTTGCCTCGGATGAATTGGGCGCATCCTTGGCAACCTCAGACACGCTTTTGTCAACCACGGGTGGTTTTTTGGTAGCTGCGGGTACATTTTCTGCAACCACGGGTGGTTTTGGGGTAGCTACGGCCACATTTTCTGCAACCACGGGTGTAGCCGTAACCACGGGCGCTGACTGTGCGACTACCCCTGCAGCCGTTCCCGGTTTGACCATTGAAGGAAACGGCATCGTCGCGGTCAAAGGACGCAATGGTACTGGCGCAGGTTTGGTAGGAGCAACAGGTTTGTCCGCTGTCGTAGATGCAGGTTTTTCGACGGCAACACGGGCAGGTTTGTCAGGCGCTACCGTTGTCGTTTTCTTCTCCGCGCCAGGCGCCAATACGGCCGGTTTGGCGGCACCTTCGGCCTTGAGCTTCGGACCAAGCGGTGCTGGTACCTTGATGGGTCCTTTCGGCGCGACCGGTTTTGGCGCTGCGGGTGCAACTGCGCTCGGTTTCGCAGCAGTAGACGGCGTTATTGGCTTGGGCGCTGCGGGCGCGGTCGGCTTGGGCGTCGGAGCATCGGCCGGTTTTATAACCGTCGCAGGCTTTGGGGCAATCAGCGCAGGCTTTGGGGCTGCCGGAGCAACAATGGCTGGTTTCGGAGGGTCAATGGATTTTCCAGCCAAACCAGGCGCCGGCGTGGCAGGCTCGGACGGTTCCACCACCGGCGGTGATGCGGGCATTTCCAAACGCATGGCTGCAGCTGCTTTGGGCACCAAATCAACCGTCGCATCTTCCACTTCCGCCAATGGTTGTGCGTGCCCCGGCGGTAAATCGGCTGTCTTTTCGTCTTGAGAAAAAGACGTCCCGAGCATTGCTGGTTGCCGAATCAACGGCGGCAGCTCGAGCGCCGGGGCAATGGGCAAAAATGCCGGAGGGGGAGGGAAAACCCCATCGGGCGGAGGAGCAGGGGGGTTCAGGGGGGTATGAAACGGCATATCCGCGGCCCGGTCACGCTCCATTGGCGTAGCAATCGTCGCCAATCGCCGACCTCCGCCAGGAGCATGCAATGGCGCAGGAGGCACGAGCGGCGGGGGAGCGTCCATGGGTGCTGATTGAAATGGCAAACCAACTCCAGCTCGAAACAAGCCCGAATCGTTTTGCTGCATTGGTTGGGCCGGCCAAACTTCTGAACCACCCTCCATTTCGGGTAGCGCCATCGTGTCGCCTTTGGGCGCCGCTAGGACCGTATCGTATCGTTTTTCCAGCGGATGTCGCGCATCGTGCGTATCGCCCTCGATAGGCTCACCATTTCGCAAAAACCGTTCGATACGATCCCCGCGTATTTTTTTCCCGGTCGAATGCGCCGCAACGACGATCGTTCCCATGTTGCCCAGATCCGCCGTCGCCATGTCCGCAATGCCGCGAAACGTCAAAACAAACAGATTCCGCGCGGCATCGACGCATAACGTATCGCAACGCAAAATGATTTCCGATGCTTTGCCCGTTTGCGGATGAATCCGAAACGCTTGCGGTTTTCTCGTCGGCAAGGTCGTCTCGACCCGAGCTTGATTGGGCAATACGTTGTTCAGGACGAGAGGCACCCCCGTGCGCAACAAATCGATTCGTTGATCCCGCGGCGCTGTGTGAAAAA
>DAOMZH010001141.1:0-3504 GCA_035437985.1 Polyangium sp. (in: bacteria)
GACCATCGTGGCCCGAATACCATCGCCTGGGGGGTTTTTCACGGAAAACGCTTCGACGGTCACGCCATCGCTGGTGATTTGCATCCCGTTTCCGCCGACTGTTTGTCCCGCGAAATCGAGTATCGTCGTATCTTTGCCTTGACCACGAAGGGTGAGACCTTTTTTGGCAATGGAGACTTCAGTATCGAATTTGAACGTGCCGCGTCCGAGACAAACCGTACTTCCTTCCGCCGCGTTGATGAGGGCTTCCTGGAGTTTTTCGCCATCGCTGGCGGAAGTTTCGACGACGGTGTCGCAGCCGGTGTAGTCCGGTGCGGGTTCCTGTTGGACGGGAGCAGAATCCGAACATGCGGGCAATACGCATGCGGTCAGCAATGCAGCAAGGAACGAAAAGCGAACGTTTCGAATCGACATGGCGCAGCCTCCTCGGCAATACCTGCATGATCGCAAAAATGCTGCATCGTGTCCATGCCGCTGACGACAAGTTGCAATGGGTGGAAGCTTTTGCTCGGAGCGTAAACGAGTTATCGAAAAAATTTGGAAACGCGCGTATCTTGTGGAGCTGAGCGAGGAGGACGAGATCATGAAGTCTTCAATCTTGGGTTTGTCGGTGTTTCTTGTGGGGTTGTTCGTGGCGTCTTGCGGTGGAACCGATACGAATCAAGGCGGCACCACCGAAGGCGGAAAGAGCGGAGCGGGTGGAGCGGGAGCCGGTGGAGCGGGAGCGGGTGGCGAGATCATTACGACTGGCTGCAATCCTAGCTGTACGCCGCCGCAATTTTGCAGCATGCAAAACGTTTGTATCGATTCCGGAACGTGCTTGGCCGACGCCGATTGCGGAGCCGGAACGGTATGCGACACGATGGCGAAAATGTGTGTCCCGGGTGGCGATTGTGGGGCGCAAGAAGCCGTGGCCGAAGCAATTCCCCCGAATGTGCTCGTCGTCCTCGATCGCTCGTGCTCGATGCGGGACGTCGTCACCGGCACGTTGACGAAGTGGGACATCGCGGTGCAAGCAATCAACAAAATGACGATGGATTTCAATGGTCAAATCCGCTTCGGTTTGGGGCTCTTCCCCGACATTACGGGCGGCAATTGCGCTCAGGGGCAGCTCATCATTCCCACCGCTCCGGGCACAGAAATGAGCATTCAAACATTGCTCACCGCATCCTTGGTCAACACCGATCCGTATTTCCCGAACGGGCCTTGTGTCACCAATATCGATTCGGCGATGAAACAAGCCACAACGGAAACCGCATTCGATGATACCACACGAAAAAGCTACGTTTTGCTGATCACGGATGGCAAACAATCTGGATGTTCGCTGGATGGCGGCGACAACGGAACGACGCAAATCATTACGGATCTCTACCAAATGCGCAATGTGCCGACGTTCGTGCTCGGATTTGGCAATGGTGTAGATCCAACGCAAATGAATACGTTTGCCGATGCGGGCGGCGTGCCGAACAACGATCCCATGACGCATTATTACAAGGCCGAAGATCAAATGAGCCTCGACGCGGCGCTTGCGGCCATTGCGTCGCAAACGCTGGGCTGCAATTTCAAGCTCGGCCAGGTTCCTCCGGATCCGACGAAGCTATTCGTCTTTTTCGACAACAACCCGACAGCCATTCCGCGCGATGGCAACCATGTGGAAGGCTGGGATTACGACGTGGCCAACAACCAGGTCACGTTTTACGGAATGGCCTGCGACAACCTCAAGGCCGGAATCATCAAAGACGTCGACATCGTCTTCGGTTGCGGAATGCCGACGCCGAATTGATTCGTACTAGCGGCCCTTCCAAGTATCGGGGTGGCGGCGCTGATGCATGATGGCCACAATTTCGATCCCGCCTTTCGATTCACGGTAGAGTACGGAATACGGAAATCGATGCAATACGCAACGACGAACGGTTTGCGATAATTTCGGCCAGGCCGTCGGGACTTCCCGAATCCTACGAATTGCAAATTCCACTTCGTCAATGAATTGCGCACCAAGACCGATGGCCCGCCCGTCATAAAATGCAATCGCCTCACGCAATTCCTGACGAGCCGCCGGGTGGAACTTGAATGGTTTCACCGGCAAATCGTGCGAATTTCGCGGAGAACGTCGTCGCCATCGAGCAATACGACCTCGTTCGCTTCAATCTGCCGCACGCGCTCGTCGGCTTCACCCGCCCACCTACGCTCGAGTTCGTCGTCCCTTTCCGGTGTTTCCAGGCTATCCAGGAGCAGACGAGCAAGCAGCGCACGCGACGACATAGGCAAGGAGAGAAGTTCGTCTTTTATACGTTGAAGCTCGGGCGGCATGTTGATCTCCGTTTCCCGACCCTATCAAATATCAGGAGGACTCGCAAGCACGTTGGCAAGCTCTTTCGCGCATGCTCGTAGACCGCTCATCCCCTCCGACAAACCATCAACCATCAATCAGCGTCTCGAACATGCCAATGCCGCCCGCGGTAAACACGACGCCGAATACGCCCATGATCGCCACGTAATCAAATAGTTCGCCCAAGGACGCGCCGCCAAACAGTTCCCGCGTCCCCGCCACAGCCGCCAATAACGTCGGCGCCAAAAGCGGAAAAAATACGCTCGCCAATACCAAATCTCGCGCCCGCGTCCGTACCGTCATCGCTCCAAAAAGCGTTCCCACCGCCGCAATGCCCGGTGTCGCCGCGAGCGAGATCAAAAGGAGTCCCGGACCCACTTCGAGCAAATCCACGGCAAACAAAAGTGCCGTCACCGGGACGACGATGATTTCGACGATCCACACGAAAATTGCAATGCTGAGGGCTTTGCCGGCAAAAAGCGCCGCACGCGACAAAGGCAATACGAGCAGCCCCAAAAGCGCCCCGTCCTCGCGCTCGCGTTGCCAACTTCGCCCAATGGCCAAAACCGACGCAAATGCCACCGCGACCCAAATCACGCCCGGAGCAACTCCTTGCGTCGACGTGATTCCCACATGAAATGCGAGCGATGCAATCACCGCCACGAGGACCGCGAAAAACCCGCTCGTCGTGACAATCTCCCCCGTCGCCAGTTCAATCGCGAGATCCTTGCCCGCAATCGTCGCTGCTTGCCGAAAAAACCGCTCCATGTGTTTCATACGGCCATCCAGCAAGCAGTCACGATTTTACATCACCTCGGGACGCGAGCCACGCTCTCGTCAACCTTTCGAGCTGTTTTTCCGCGCTTCGGCCTTCGCCTGTTTGTCCAAATTCTGCCAGCGATCATAAAGCCGCGGAACCGGATACGTCTCCAGTCGCCCCCGCCAACCGGCATCTTTCGAGCGATTTTCGAGGATCAAAATCGCGTCGATGAGCGTCGCGCGCGAGCCGAACTTTTCCTTCACGACCGAAAGAGTTTGGTGCAAACGCAAGAGCTTCGCGTTCGATACATTCGCCAAACCTCGAGATCCACCCTGATCCGCGTTTGTCCGAGCCATCCAGATGTCTTCCGATGCCAACTGTTCGATCGCCGCGACGAGTTTTCCCTTGTCGCCAA
>DAOMZH010001142.1:0-3498 GCA_035437985.1 Polyangium sp. (in: bacteria)
GTGGAGCGGCTTTTGACAGCCCAGCCGGTGCGAACCCCGGTCGCGGTAGCCCCGCTGATTGCACCTCCAGTCGATGTCGCTTCAACGGGAAACCCTCCTGCGCCAAACCCTCCTGCGCCAAACCCTCCCACGCCAAACCTTCCCGCACCTGCAGCTGCGCGGCGAAAACCAGCGGATATCTCGGAAAATGAATTGCGGGAAGTGTTGCGCGCTTGTCGTTGGGAGCTCAACGAGACCGCCGAACGCTTGGGGATTTCTCGCGCGTCGATGTACAATCTGAACGAACGTTTTCCCTGGTTCCGCGTGGCGGGAGACTTGAGCGAACAAGAGATTCGCCAAGGTTATCAGGATTGTAATGGTGACGTGGCCCGTATGGCGGAAAAACTCGAGGTCTCCGAAAAAGCCCTCCGCCGTCGCGTTCGCGAGTTCAATTTGACGTGATTATGGGGTTTGTCCCAGAGCCGCCCGACCCGCTTCCACGAAAATATCGACCCAGCGTTCGATTTCGGCTTGCGAGTGGCCATGCCGTCGAGCCATGGCCTCGGGCGTGTCCGTGCCGCGCAGGATCGCGAGCACGACGTCGTAACGTAGATCGGCCAGATCTGGATCGAGGGTCTGGACACGCGCAGGAGCCGATAAAGGAATTCCTCGTGGCCGGCGCGTAATGGGCAAACGAGCCGCGGGATCGCCGAGCAGCACGTAGGCTTGCAAATCTTGACGCTGCATCCAAAGATTGGCGCGACGAACCTGAGTGGGCAGATCTTCGGCAAATTCAGGCAATCCGCGAGCTTTTTGCGCCCGCTCTTCGTACATCGCCGTCAATTGGGTGCCCACGGATTGAAAAAAACTGGCGAGCTCGTGATGCGCCACGCCAAACCGATGACCATCGACGAATCCTTGAACGATGCCTTGGAATCGTTCCATGCGGCTTTTCGCGACCAAGTTTCGGCGCACGACTTCATAATCGAGAAAGCTCCACGACCACGCAAGATCCACATGACCAACGACACCCAACGGACCATTGGGATTGGCCAAAGCCATGCGCGGCAATGCCGCAACGAACGGAGGTTGACCTTCTCCTGGCAAAGAGCCAAGCACTTCGCTGGGGACTTGCCGCAATACGCCGAGGTGATGGAGTTTTTCCAGCCAAGGCATATATGCACTTCGTGCTGGTGTTCCGGCCCCATAACAAGCAAACATGAACCACACGCCGCCGGGCAAAAAGGCGTTATGCGCGATGTCGTTTGCCGTGAGCAGGTCTCCTTTGCGTCCAAGAACCACGGCGCCTTGATACGCGCGTTGTTCGTCAGGTGATTTCCAGCCCGGTTTGGGCGCTCCGGCCCCGTGACTCAAGGTGAATAACATCGCGGCGCGAGTTTTTTCTGCTTGACGTAACAAAGTGCTGACCGCAGTGACCGGATCCAATGTCGAGCCTGAAGAATCCATCGGTATGTCGAGGAGGTCGTCGATATCGAACGTTCCTGCGTTTCTGCAGGCTTGCACCAATTCGAGCAAAGGTCGGGACAAGTGCCGATGACCTTCTTGGGTCGCGGAACTTCCATCGAGCACCGTGTGAAACAAGGCCGTAGCCCGGGGCATTTCGTCTTTTTCGGAAAAACGCAACACTTTGTCCACATACGACTCGTAGTCCGCGTCCTGATCAAAGGCGACTCGTCCGACGAAGCCATCTGCTGCGAGCATTTGTTGCAGCTCCCAAGAAATGACGTCAGGATTGCCGAGAACCATGAGATAGCGGGGGCGCGCGGATTCTTGGCGTTGAAAAACGTCTCGATACTCGCCTTGCATCCAATTCGACGCAGCCCAGCCATTCATGCCCGGATCCACGCGAAACACGTGGGCTTCACGATTTTGCTCGCTTTCTCGTTTGTGGCGTAATGGAGCAACGAGCTCGAGCAAGCGATCGCCGACAGGCCCTTTGGGCGCGACAATTGCCCATTGCTGGCCTTGCAAGTCATCAGGTTCGACACCGAGTCGCGCCGAGCGTTTGACTTCTAGCCGCGCTTGTTCGGGTAAAGGTGCGTCGAGCGTGGTATCCACCGGGATACCATCTTTGAGCATGGGCTCGTGATCGTCGGCGTGGGCGAGAAAAAGTTGGGCATCCATGGTGGGGACTCGGGTTGCAGCCAAAAAGCAGCTAAACCAGTTTGGCACCGAACGCAACTACAATCGTAGAGCTCGAGCAAACTTTACTGCTCGATGCAATACAATGGGAATTCGTCTTTGCAGCCCGTGAGTTCGCTTTTGCATTCGTTGGACCACAAAGATGTACTGTGAGTTTGTCCCCAAATACCACCTTTGTCCGGTCCTGGAGGTGAGGCGCCGTCGGTCCAATCGTTGCAGGTGCGCGTTTTCGAGACGAGCGAGCCATCTTCCTTCGTGTTTGTCCAGACAAGCGAATTATCGCATCCGGGCGGATGAGGAATGATGGTCGGCCAGCCGCCGAGTTCCGTGAGCTGCAACGGAACGCGTAATTGGCCACTTGTCCATTCCGTCCAATCTTTGGCCAAGACGCTGCCATCCACACGCACATAAGGCACTTGGGCGTGCGTGAGCCGACTGGCTGCGGAGGTCTTGGAGTCACTGAGCCAAGCTTTGAATTCGCCGTCGAGCCCCGCGGCTTTGGCGCGGGTTTGACACTTGGCGTCGGCGCCTGCCAATCCACCGAGATCGCCTTTGTAAATGGTGCTCGTCACGAAGACCGTTTTGGGTTTGACGCATTTCGATTCGAAGCAAATCGCGCCCAAGTCACAGGTGCAAGACGTTGCGGGGCCAAGTTTGGGCGGATCACCAACTTTGGCCCAGGTATTGGCGCGATCTCCGCTGGCCCATTCGGCCATGACAATCCTTCCAGAGCGCGGAATCGACAAGAGAGGTGTGGCCGAACGGGCATCGTACACGACGAACGTATCGGGGAATTGAGTGACCAAAATGGTTTTTCGAGGCGATACGAGGGCATCGATGGGCTTGGGAACGGCGAAGGCGCTTTTCACGTCGCTCAAAGGCAAAGCTGGCGTGGAATTGTTGGCTAATTCGGCCGGAGCATCCCGGACTGGCACGACCCATTCGCTGCTTCGTGCGCTGTTGTTGGGCAGCCGAATCACGCCGGTCAGAGATACTTTGCCGTCGTCGCGCGCCAAACAAGCGTGGCTGTCTTTGCGCCAATCGACTTTGGTCCAGAACATGTCTTGGGGCGTATCGAGGGAAACTTGCGGATCAGGATTTTCAGGCTCGCGTTGCCGGAGAATATTGCGGGCAAACTCCAAGAGGCCGGCGTCATTGGTGTATTTCGACAATTCGCCGGGCAATTTCTGCGTCAAGCCGGTCAAGGATTGTGATTCGGACGCCGTAAAAGCGAGGGCTCCGCCGGTCCATTCTGCGTTATAGTTCGTCGTGCACAAAGCTTGGCTGGTGACGTAATTGATGTCTTTCCCCTCAAAATTGCCCCAACGCCGCTGTTTTTCGAGGTGCTTTCGTTCG
>DAOMZH010001143.1:0-1915 GCA_035437985.1 Polyangium sp. (in: bacteria)
CGGCAGATTCGGTCACGTCGTCGTATGTCACGAGCAATCGATTGATTCGTTTCTTGCCAAGGTCGGTCAATTCAACGTCGCCATCACGCACGAGCCCCATCTTCCACAACAAATCCATGACTTGCGGGAAGTTCGGCGCTTTGGTCGTGACCTCGGGATGCTTTCGAGGACTCTCACCCGCCAATAACCGCGCCAAGACCCAATCGGCTTGTGTTTCCATCGGGCGAGGTCGATTCTTCGATAAATCACGCATCAATTCGGGAAAGGCAGTGGAAAATCCCTCCGCGGCTTTTTTCCAATCCGCGCGCAAGTTGTAGGTGATGACGTCCCCCTGCACGCGCTCGGTGCGTTTTCCCTCGGCGTCGTATTCGGCTTTGAGCTTGCCCGCATCGTACATCCACACGCGATCCGCAATGATCACATCCCCGATGTTGGTGGCGCCGCGCCTTCCTGCACATACGCCGCTCATCGCGATGCATCGCGGCCGATATGCCGATAGGACTTGCTCGGCCAAACTCGCCGCCGCCACGCCCCCCATGTTCGTCGCCCACGTGACCGCCACCTGCAACGGTTGCCCGTTTTGCGCTCGGAACGCCCGAAATGCCATGTCGTATCCGAGCGGGCCGGGGCGGATCTGCCACGTGCTGCCCTCGAAAGCGCCAGCATCGACCAAAAGAACCTGGTCGTATTCCTCGCGCAATGCGGTGATGATGAGAATGTCGAGGGATCGAAGGGGAACCATGCAAACGCGAACCGAGGTTACCACGTTTGCCTCGGTCAAGGCCAACAAAGCTTCACGGCGTGGGGGGCGTCGGCGCCGGATCCTTGCGCCCGCGCGCTACGGCGTCCGCCCGATGCGCCTCGAGTTCGTCGAAGTAGCCCCAGATTTGCTGGTCCAGGTCCGCGGGCAGCCCGCTCGCATTCGCCATTTCGTCCGCAATCGTGCGGCGCGCCCGATTCAATAGTGCAATCGTCTCCGAACGGAGCTTTTGCGCGCCCGCTCGGCCCGATGTCGACGCATCCGCGCGATCGCTCAGCAACGTGGCCAGCTTTTGACCAGCCTCGAGGAAGCCTTCGGCCCAGTCGAACAGCGTGCTGCCCCCCATGCTCACGGGAATCGAGCGCAAATCGCGTTCGAGCGTGGCGAGGTTTTCTTGGCGGCGCGCCGCTGCTTCAGCTTCGTCGGCATAACTGTCTTGCAAGCTGGATTTGCTGGGAATCAGAGCGGCTCGGACACGGGAAATCGCCGCCACGGTGGTTGCGTTGGGCACGGGCAATTGCAGATACGCTTCCGTGATGTGCCAAATGGCCGAGCCGAATCGATCGTGTTGGTCGTCGGTTTCGGCCAAAGCTTCCGCGAGGGGTTTGCCGCCGGTGAGCGCTGCGGGCAGAGCATTGACGGCGGTTTGCTTGGTGACCAGGAGCGGCTCGTAGTTTTGGCCGAAGCTGGATGTGCGTAGGGCGGATTGCCGCCGGTTGAGCAAGTCGTCGAGGCCGAGTTTCAAGTCGGCGAGTGTTAGGTATCGAAAGCGGGACATGGGGGGATGCTAACGGACTGGATGAGCTTGGCAAGGGAAAAGTGCGCTCGGTCGGGCAAAAGTGAGCCTTGGGTCAGGCCGATGGCCGAGCGAGCGCGCAGCGGGGTGACTTGGGTCACGCCGATGGCCGAGCGAGCGGGCAGCGGTGAGCCTTGGGTCACGCCGATGGCCGAGCGAGCGGGCATGTTGGAGGTTATAGGTCGTTACCAAGGTGGTTGGCACCTGGGCAAAATGTAGTCTCATGCACTGTCTACCAAAGTGGTTGGCACCTGGGCAAAATGTAGTCTCATGCACTGTCTACCAAAGTGGTTGGCACCTGGGCAAAATGTAGTCTCATGCACCATCTACCAAAGTGGTTGGCACCTGGGTAAAATGTA
>DAOMZH010001143.1:2015-3497 GCA_035437985.1 Polyangium sp. (in: bacteria)
GTAAAATGTAGTCTCATGCACCATCTACCAAAGTGGTTGGCACCTGGGTAAAATGGCTCAACCCCATACTGCTCTTCGAGGTCCTCTCGCCCGCGACCAAAGACTACGATCGTGGCGCAAAGCGCGACCATTACCACCAAATCCCAACCTTGCGCCATCTGCTGCTAATCGACCAGCCAACCCGCCTCGTTGAACATTATCATCGAAAAATCGAGGGGCCGTGGAGTGTCACGAGACTACACGAGGGCGCGGTCGACCTTGGCGACCTGGGCGGCCTGCTCGCTCTCGACGAGCTCTACCTCACGGACGATGACAAATAAGCACGACATCATTCGATATTGAAGGCTTTGGGCCTGGTGCTGGAGGTTATCGGGGCGTACGTTCGTAGCTGCGTTCGCATGTTTCGTAATGGGTGCGCGCGTCCGATTCCGATTCCAGCAAATAGGTTTGTCGCTGAGTCGGCGTGAGGCAATCGGTCGTCGCCTTGCGGAGGGCTTGCTGGAGGAGCGGAATGGAGATGGGCCAGATGCGGGCGGTTTTGTCATTCGAGGCGGTGACGATATGTGTGCCATCGGGGCTCCAGGCGGCGGAATTGACCCAGGCAGTGTGGCCCTTGAGGAGAACTGGCTCACCCTTGTCCTTCACAGGCCAGATACGGGCTGTCCCGTCCCATGACGTAGTGACGATGTGCCCGCCGTCGGGGCTCCAAGCAGCACACGTGAGCGGTTCATTATGACCACGCAGCACGACCGGTTCCCCTTGGCCATCTGAAGCCCAGATGCGGGCAGTTTCGTCCGAAGATGCCGTGACGATTCGTTTACCGTCTGGGCTCCATGCAGCGAAATTCACATAGTTGTCGTGCCCCTGGAGCACGACGGGTTCTCCCACGCCCGTGGAGGTCCAGACCCGAGCCGTGTGGTCCCACGATGTTGTAACGACGTGTTTGCCATCTGGACTCCAAGCTGCCGAAAACACCCACCCTTCATGGCCCTTTAGCACCACGGGATCCCCGTGGCCGTCCGCGTCCCAGACCCTAGCCGTGTGATCCCATGACGCGGTGACAATGCGCTTGCCATCGGGACTCCAAGCTGCTGAAAACACCCACCCTTCATGGCCTTTCAGCACCACGGGATCGGTTTTCGCATCCACCGACCAAACCCTTGCCGAATTGTCCCGAGATGCGGTCGCTACGCTTCGACCATCCGGACTCCACGCGATGGAATTGACCGGCGCGTCGTGCCGGCCAATCACCACAGGATTTCCCTCACCATTTCCTTGCCAAACTCGAACATCGTTGTCGGACGAAGCGGCAGCAATGCGGCTACCATCCGGGCTCCAGGCGACCGAATTGACTGCGGTAGGATGCCGAAGCCAAACGATGTCGCCCATCATTCGCCATATGCGCATTGCCCCATCCAGCGATGCCGTCGCAATACGTTTCCCATCTGGGCTCCACTCGGCGGACCACACCGCGTCCTGATG
>DAOMZH010001144.1:0-1224 GCA_035437985.1 Polyangium sp. (in: bacteria)
AAAAAAACTTGACGGCCTGAGGGGATGGTGGCTGAAAGAACGATCCGTTCGCGGGCGTCGACGGGTGTGCCTGGGTTATGGGTAGGCAAGGACCATCGTCATCGGCTGGATATTAGTGGGCATGAAGGGTCATAGCGGCGCGGAGGTTTGTCACGAATTGGTGAAATGCGGACAAACGTTCCAACAGCTCGAGGCGAACGTATTCGCCGAGAAGTGCATCGTAACCTTCGACGGTTCGTCCGGGAGCTACGCCCAATACATGAAAAGTTTGTTCGAGTAACGCTTTTGGGTTGGGCGATGTTTCGGTGTTTTCTGGCAATGCGTGCGGTACGGGTCGTTCGAATATTTTTCGGAATGCTTCGGCATCGGCAAGCATCCAAGCTTCGGTTGTTCGGATTGGAACACAGGCGGCCGCCGCGAGGTCTGGGCGAGACAAACGGGAACGCTCGAGGCCGGGTCGAATGCGTTCGTCGAAGGCTCGCTCGTGATCCCCATCTGCATCGGCGTGAATGACGAAGACGTTGCAGGTATCCCAATGATCTTCGATGGCGGCAGCAATTCTCGTGGCGCGGTCTTCGCGTCGTTTGTCTTTGGGCTCGCGAATGGCACACGTTGGACCCAGGTAAAAATTCCCCGGACATAGTTCGTGGGCCAAGGGATGAACGAGGCGATCGACGAGTTTGCAGAGAAATCGTTCGTCCGTGGACCCTTCGGCATAAATGCCCACGCAGAAATAGGGGAGCGTCATGCTTCCTCCGCGGGCCGCGCCGAATCCAAGTAGTTTTCGATTTCGCGCAAAGAAACGGTTTGAACATCGCGGGCAGGGGTTTGGTCCGTACGTACGTGACGCATACGTGTCGAGCGCAAACCGTCACGCATACGAACCAAATCTGCGAAGACGAGGCATTCGGGGCGATGATGCAATCCAGCCACGAGAGATGGGGAATGACTGTTCAGAAGGATTTGTGGAGGCAATGAACCACGTACCGTGGTGGCCATTTCGAGTTTTTTCATCAACGCTTGAAGACGGCCGGGATAAATGCCATTTTCGGGTTCTTCGATGGCGATGATGTTGCCGATGGATTGTGTGCGGAGCAGGGTAAGGACGGCGAAAAGGCGCAACGTTCCATCGGAAAGAACACGCGCCGGTGTGCGAGTGCCATCGGAGAATTCGATTTCGAGACGCAATTCGTCATCATGAGGAACGACCTCGAATGAACGAAA
>DAOMZH010001144.1:1324-3493 GCA_035437985.1 Polyangium sp. (in: bacteria)
ATTCGATTTCGAGACGCAATTCGTCATCATGAGGAACGACCTCGAATGAACGAAACCCCGGAACCAAGTCGGCAAGATCGGCGCGAATTTGGGCGCGAATTTCAGGTGTCGTTGCGGCGAGCGCCGTAGGCAAATTCGAACCGTCCGCCAAAAGAGTTGCTCCTGCTGCGCGGTCGCTGGGAAGACGCAATTTGCCCGGATCGGGATGCAAGAGGCGGATATTGGTCAATTCCGTGGCCAAAGGATGAACACCGCTTTGATCCAACCTTGCCATGCTCGATTGCAGGGACATGGGGAACATCGATTTTGGTACCGCAGGTCGTCCTGCGGTCATCACTGAATCGCGGTACCGCACCAGTGGACGAAATGCAGAATGACGCATCATCCAATCGTCTTCGTTTTCGCGAAGATTCCACAGACGCTCCTCGGTGACTTCGAGGGTTTCCGTGATCGTCGCGTTTGTCGGCATTCGTTCGACTCGAATGAAGTGTCGCCATCGATTGGTCTCTTCGTCATTCGGCAATGGCACGAAAAGAAAGTCGGTCGTAATCGTCAATTGTTCGACCGGCCCGTCTTTGGTTTGGGAAAATTGATCCCGAACATTCCCTCGAAGCGACCGAAATGCGTCGACGATGTTCATCCGCGGAAGGCACGAGAGCAAACGCAAGACGTCGAAGACGTTCGATTTGCCCGCCCCATTGGCGCCCACCACGGCAGTGAGCGGCTCGAAATCCAGCGAGAAACCACGCAGCGACTTGAATCCATCGACTTCGATGCGGGTGATCATGCGCGCCGTTGTACTCCAACGATCCGTACGTGACAAGCACGATGACCAAAATAAAGGCACACCAAGCGGCAAAGAAATCACTGTCGTGCGGGCCTAATCCAAATCGATACTTTCTGAGAAAACTCTCAGAATCCCTTCAGGATTTCTTTTCCGGGTTGGCGCTAAGGTCCACGCATGAGCACGTGGCTTGCGTTTTCCATCGCCGCGAATGTCGCGCTGACCGCATCAGCACCACCCAAAAAAGTCTCTTTCGACGAAGCCATCGGTTTGTCCGTGGAGACACCCGACGTTCGCGGGGCTGAACGAGCCGTCGTGGACAAGCACGAAATGCTTGGGCGCATTTCGACGATGACGAGCAATCCGCAGCTTTATTTGCAGCCTGGTTTTCGCTTGGCCCCGACGCCGAACCAAGGGGTCGAAGTGCAAGCGAGCGTCATGCAATCGTGGAATCTGGCGGGTTCGTCGTCGGCGCGGCTCACGACAGCGCGTTTGGAAGAGGCTGAATTGTCGGTGCGGGCACGGGCGCGGGCGCTCGAACAACGCCTCGAAGCAGCGCGGGCGTGGATTGACCTTTGGAGTGCCGAGCAAGTGTTCGAATTGACGAAGCGCGAAGCGGCGCTTGGTGGCGACTTCGCACGGTTGGTCGAAAAAGCTGCCAATGCTTCGGCGGCGACGAAAGCGGACCTCGCCGAAGCGCGGGCCTATCACGCGGAAGCGCGACTGGCCGTCATTGCGGCCGAAGGCGAAATGACGGAGCGCGGGCTGTTGTTGGCGCGAGTTTTGGCGGCCGGACCAGAGGCGTTGGGTTCGTCCGGGGACTTGCCGACGGCCCCGATTCCTGTCGGGACAAACCGCAAAGAAGCATTGCAACGAATATCGAATTTGCCCGCAGTGCAAGCAAAAACGCTCGAGGCGGATGTCGAACGGGCTCGTCTTGCCGAGGAAAAGGCGGCGCGTGGTTCGTCCCTGTCGCTCGGTGTGTATTTGCAGCGCGATTCTCCGGGCGGGTTTGTCGCGTATGGAGCCGTGGGCCTGACTTTGCCGCTGTTTGATCAAGGTGAACGGGAACGAAGCGTGACCGTGGCGCGAGTGGCCCAGTTGTCCGGAGAAACGAAACGGGAAACGGCGAATGCGGCGGTTGATTTGGCGCTGGGATTGCACGAAGTCGATCACACGCAAGAGGTCGTGGACACCATGGCAGGGACGCTGATTCCCGCGCTCGAAGAAGCGCTCGCCAATCGATTGCGTATTTTCGAGGGCGGGGAATCGACGATTCTCGAAGTCATCACGGCGCGGCGAAATCTCACCAATGCGCGAGGGCGCCTCGAGCGCGCACGGGCGCAGAATGCGTGGGCGCGCGTGAAAGTGTGGTTGTGGTTGTC
>DAOMZH010001145.1:0-3492 GCA_035437985.1 Polyangium sp. (in: bacteria)
AGAGTTTAATGCCGTCGCGAATTCGTTGCCCCGCTTCGCTCGCTTTATCCATCAAGGCATCACGCGTCTGCACGCGACTCTCGCCGCCAACTTCCGTGGCTCGTTGTTTCGTTATCCATTCGTGATAAGCCGCCGGCAATCTTTCGAGTTTGGCGCGTACGTCTTCGGCCGTTTCCAGGTGGCCCAAGTCATCCATGGCCACGGTGACGCCAGCTTCGTCGCGCGGCACCACGCGGCGCACTTCATATTCGGGGATCCACGTCGTTTTGACCGCGGTTACCGGTTTGCCCGGTATCTGCTCCGGTTGCGCAATGGCCACCCCATGGCCCACGGCATATTCGACGCGATCGCGAAATTGCAAATCGGCGATATTGGCATCCCATTGCTCGCTGCCTTCATCGGCCACATTGGGGCGCGGAAAAATCCCCTCGGCGCATTCGACCTCCAATTCGACCTGAAAAATCATTTCTTCGTCGCGGCGTCCTCGGTCCCCTTGCCCGCGGCGATTGACCACGAACAGCGCCAGCGCTCGTGTACCTTCCGGAATGCCGCGCGCGTGCTCGACGGGTTTGATTTGTCCAATCAAACGAATACCCACGGTATTGGGCAGGGTGATGCCGTTTTCGAGCGTGGCGGGATCGAGCGGCACGGGGACGGGTATGGTTTGCCGGGGATTTCTTTTCCAAACGCGTTGTCCTCGGCCGCCATTTTCGGGTTTCACCGTCTCTGCGTGGTATTCGGCGAAACGCACGATAGCTTGGACCGATTTCGCTTCTTTCGGCAAAAGCACGCTCAGGCCCATGGATGCGGGCAGCAGATTGGGTCGGGCTTCTTCGCGCACCTCGGCCCCGCTCGGATTTTCTTCTTCTGGTTCGTCCGGGCCAGCACCGAGGTCCTCATCGGCGGTGGTATCTTCGGGCGAGCGTTTTTCTTCGGGGCACAGAAAGCCGGTCAGGTAGGTGCGTGATGGGGGCAATTCCAGCACTTCGCTGGGGGCATTGTTTTCGTCGAGGGCGTAGGGGCCGACGAGATCGGCGTGTAAAGCGCGCAGGAGGTGTTCGCGGGGAGCGGTGAACGAAGACACGGGAGCAATGTACTGGACAGAACAAGTGGGTGTAAAGAGGAAAATTTGCCGTTAGCTCGAGTTTTCCCTCTTGACTCCCTTGGCTGTCCGCGCCAAACCTGCACGTACCTTGACCAACTCGGACGAGACGAACGCGACGAACGATGTTTCGGTGGACCAACCCGAAACCCAGGCGCAGGCGCAGGAAGAACAAGACGCCCAGCGTCCTTCCAATCCGCACGATGGTTTGTTTTACCTGACCTTTTCCAAGCCTCATCTTGCGGCTGGCGAGCTCAAGCATCTATTCGGGCCGGTGGCGCCGGATTTTGTGCAGATGGCTGATTGGGATTCCTTGACGCTCTTGTCCAACAAGTTTGTCGACACGAAGTTGAGGGCCAAGTATTCGGACGCTTTGTTTTCGTTGCGGGTCATGGGTGCCGAGGTGCTCGTGTACGTACTTTTCGAGCATAAAAGCGAATCCGAGCGCTGGACCTTGTTGCAGCTTACCGAATACCTCACTCGGATCTGGCGAACCTATTTGGCCGAGGAAGCGAATCTGGGCCGCAAGTTTCTCCCCATCGTCTTGCCCGTCGTGGTTCATCATAGTGCTCGGGGCTGGACCAGTCCCATGCGATTTCGCGATTACTTCGACGTACCCGAGCCGCTCATGCGGGTCCTCGCGCCGTACATGCTCGACTTTGGCATCGTGCTCGACGACATCAGCAAGGACAGCAGCGAGGCTTTGCGTGCGCGTTTGATGCCGGTGGAAGCCAAGTTTGTCTTGTTCTGTTTACGGTTTGGCCGAACACCCGATGCGTTCTTCGAAAACTTACCCAATTGGGCGACTGAGTTCGAGGCCGTGCGGCATGGTCCTGACGGAACACTTGTCATCAGCGCGATGATCGTGTATCTCATGACCGCAGGGAAGATGTCACAGCAGGAGATTCGTATGCGCTTCGAAACAACCGAGGGACTGGATGATGCGGCCGAGGAAATCATCTTTCTGGGGCAAGGTCGATTCGACGAGCTCCAGCAACTGTACGTGCGACGGGGCGTTCGACAGGGCGTTCAACAGGGCGTTCAACAGGGCGTTCAACAGGGCGTTCGCAATACCCTTCGCAACACCCTCCGCAAACTGCTCACGCAACGTTTCGGCGAGTTACCTCAGCACATCATCGCGCGCATCATGAGCGCTTCCACCGAAGAACTCGACGCGATGACCATGCGTGTGATCACCGCTCCAACACTGCAAGATGTGTTCGATATACCCAGCAAAGCCCCCTAAATCACCCACTCCCACCGGGATCCCCCTCACCACACTCCGCACGAATCACCCAAGCCCATAGACATCCCGCACCTCCCGCGTGCAGGCCAGCACCCAAGCCCATAAGCATCCCGCACTTCCCGCGTGCAGGCCAGCACCCAAGCCCATAGGCATCCCGCACTTCCCGCGTGCAGGCCAGCACCCAAGCCCATACGTTTCCCGCACTTCCCGCGTGCAGGCCAGACCCAAAGCGCGCACCACCCGCACTTCCCGCCTCTTCACCAAGTTTCAACTGCTTTCTTGACTTCGCTTGTGCGTTCACTTAACGTCCAAAATGATGTTGGCCAACAAAGACAGCACCAGTCCCATCATGTTGCGGGCTCTCGCCCTTACCTCCAACGCCCTCGACGCCGCCTTTGCGCTGGATGTCGACCGCACCGCCGATGACCAAGCCTTTTTTCGCAACGAAAAGGCCCTTGTCGATCGCGCCTTCGATGACGTGTACGCAGCCGCCCAAGCCGTGCAGGTGCACGACCTGCGCGAGTCTCGCAAGCACCAAGCGCGGGTGGTCGTGGGCGACGCGGTCCTCGATCGGGGTGTTCGGGCGGGCAAAAAGCGAGTAACCCTGGAAAAGGGCCTCGAGGTCGCCGATACGATTTTCGAGAAAGACATCAATGAAATCGTCGGTGCCGAGCGACACGTGGAGCCGCAGTTGGTGTTGCAATGCGTGGACAAACTGGTAGCGGCGGCCGATTTTCGGGATCGCGATGCGGTGGTGAATGACTTGAAAGGGCGTGCGGAGCGGCAAATCGATAACTTCGCGTTACGTACGGCGGCCGAACGGGTGGAAGCGAGCCTCGACGCGACGCTGGAGGCGGCGATATCGGGGGCTGCGGATGTATTGTATACGTTGGAAAAACGGCTCTTGGAACGATTCCCGCGCGACAAGGTGTATGTGGCGGCGTTTTTCTTGGACGTGGGTTGGAAGCGGAAGAAGACGAGTGAAGGGTGACCGCGTGAACGGGTGCGGGGTCGGTTGAGGCGCCGTCCACGGGTTTTAGCGGCGGTCTCGTAATTCGCAGCGACAAACATCTCTGCACCGCCGCCCCCGGTTAAAGAGGACGTTTCATACCTCGCCACATCGTTTTTCCCGTACGCCCGGGGT
>DAOMZH010001146.1:0-3483 GCA_035437985.1 Polyangium sp. (in: bacteria)
AGCGAAGCGTGCAGCTTCGGGACCACTCGACGCCGCCGCTCGTTCCGCGCGGAACGCAGCTCGATCCGTCGGACGTTCCGGCGACAAACGTTCGTACAGTTCCCGCAAACCAATGTCGTCCGGACGCGCCTTCAGAGCGTGCACGAGCAAGCCCGTCGCATGCGCTGCACCCTCGGGGGTGATGAGCGCTTCACGCAAGTAGTCGCGGGCTTGTTCGATCGGATCGTCACCAGCTTCGCGGCGCGCGTGGAGCCAAGCAATGAGACCATCGCGATCTCCTGCCGTCCGCGCGATGCCTTCGCCGACATGAATCGACAGCGGCATTTGCGGATCCATTTCCGCCGCACCACGTAGGAGTTTGTCCCGCTCATCCTCGATCGTCGAACCGGGATCAGTGACCTCGAGAAGACGATTCGCGGCTTCCGTGAGAATCAGTGCGGCCCTCGTACCTGGCTGCATCGACTGAGACAGCTCGGAAAGGATCGTCGCGGCGTTTGTCGGTTCTGCATTTGCCGCGGCTGCTCGGGCTGCGGCTTCATGCGCCGCATCAGCAGCTCGTGCTCGGTCGTAGCTCTCGTTCGCGAGTTTGGCATTACCAGCCAGCTCGGCGAGAAGGGCTGCGGCAAGAGCGCCATCACGATCGTTCTCCGATTGTTCACCACGCCATCCAGCAACGGCCTTGGCAATCTTTGCTCCTGCTTTGCCTTCGAGATCCAGCTCGAGCGTGAGCGCGCGACCGGTCCCACTCTCCGGAACGAATTCCGTGTACCCGAGGATCGACGCAGCGAGCGTGTCGTTCGAGGTGAGGGGTTTGTCGTCGGCGCGAAGGGCACCAAGAGCTCGACCAAGGGCCGCTCCTGCGCGTGCGGCAGCAGCGCCAGCACCAATCAGGTTTGCCGCCGGATTTTCGAGGTCCCGCGTAACGGCGCTCGAAGCCGCGAGCAGCGGAATGAGATCGTCGTCGCCTGCAGCAGCTTCGACAGCTTGGTCGAAGCCTTCTTGCGAACCACCGGTCAAGGCAATCAGCGCCAGGCGATCAGCTGCAGAGAAGGCAATCGTGTCGCTTCCTTCCATCGCCGATCGTGCCGCTGTTGCGTCACCGAGTTCGATGGCGCGAGCTGCGAGAGCTCGACGCGCATCGGCGTCATGCGTGCCATCGAGGGCTCCACGCAACGCTTCGATCGCGTTTGTCCGGGTCTCTTTCCGCGCAGCAGCGAGCATGCTCGCCAACCACCCAGCACCACCCTTGAGTGACGCTGCGCTTTGCAAACGACCGAGCATCGCTACGGCCAAATGCACATCACCACTCTCGAGAGCTGCGCGAGCTCGCAACAGTGCGTCGTACGTCGACACGAGGTTTTTCGTGCCGCGAGCGACGACACCACGATGAATTCCCACCTTCGAGAAAGCATCGCGAAGTCCGGCCAAGTCTTTGGCTTCTGGTGCGCGAACCTTCGTGAACGCCGTCGGGTCGAGAACGTCGCCGAGTGCTTCGGTAAAACGCTGCACGTGCGGACGTGGATCCGCCGCATCGATTCGTTGCGCAGCGTCGAGTCGCTTTCGTGCCCCGTCTTCATCATCGAGGCGCAAGCGAGCAACTTCGGCACCGAGCGCCGCGGCATGCAGACGCGCCGCGTTTGTCGGGAGCACACGCGACTCGCTATCGAGCACTTCGAGTGTTCCTTGCCAATCTTGATCGCGCATGAGCAGGCCGCGAAGTTGGTGATGAGCAAGCGCCGAGCTTGGAGCTAGCGTGCGCACTTCGACTGCGATCGCGCGAGCCGTTTGCTCTTCACCGGCCATCGCATACATCTCGCACACGGCGACGAGAGCTCGCGCTCGCGCACCCTTGTCCTCGATCGCTTCTGCTTCGGCACGAAGCCAGGCCGCACGTTCTGCCCACGCATCACGTTGTTGCGTACCCACGAGGTACGCCGATGCATCTTGTTCGTCCGGGAACGTCGGTGCGGGGGCAGCAGCTGCCCGTTCGGGACGTGAGTCAGGTGCTTCGTCTTCAATGAGGTCGGCGGCATCGAGCGCTTCATCGGCAGCATTCGCAGCCATCAGCGCCTCTGCCGCGCCTTCCGCCTGGCGCAACGTTTCGTCACCGACTTCGGTTTGTTGGGACGAACTATCGTCGGTGGGCGGCGTACGCGTGACCCCGAGCAACTCTTCCGGCACTCGGGCCATAAGGGTTGCTTCGTTGTCGTCGTCGTCGTCGAGACTCGCGATGTCGATTTCGTCTTGATCGCTCACGGGCTCTGATCCTTTGCTCCAGATACGCTGCTCACTTGACGCCCATGCCGAGCTTCTTCCGAAGCTCGAGATAGTTGGGCGAAAGGACAAACGAGAGAAGGCGACGTGCGCGCTCGCTCTCGGGGACCGTCGAACCAAGCTGATCCCTTGGTGTTCCAAGGATGTCGCTCAGCACGATTGAAACGTCGCCGGCAGAAATCACCGCCATGCGATCGAGGCTGCGCCTGGCCGCCATGGCCCACGCACGTGCATCTTGTTTGCTCGAGATGACCTTCAAGCACGTCTCGCCAATCGACTTACGCACTTTGCGCGAGATCTCTTTGTGCACTGCACGCTGGATCTCGTTGTAAACGGCGTAACCCGGGTTCGCGACCTTGATGTCCACCTCGTTGCACGCAGCGATCACGATCGAAGCGATCGTGTTTTCGTCACGTGACCGCAACGAAGTGATGCCGCGACGAAGGGCGAACACCGTCCTGGCCACAGCGGATCGTGCTGCTGCATCGAACGGCGCAGTGATTCCCGAGCCCAACACGATCGCTGGCACTTCGCCCGCGATACCGTTCACTCCATGCGCTTCGGGACCGCCGACATACAACTCGAAGTCTCCTTCGATGCCCACTGCGCCCATCCACTCAGCAACTGCCACACGTAGCGGATGACCACCGCGCGAATCGATGCGTTCCTTCTTGCCTACGTTCAACGCACCCAGGGTTGGTCCGAGGGCGAGCGTGACCGTCTCGGCCATCTGCACGAACAGTTCGGCAATCGGTCCACCGTCGTCAGGATCCGCAATCTCAGCCATCGCTTTCGCGTCGACCACGATCTGCGGACGCGCCGCGACTCGCGTGTCGAGCTTCTTCAGCTCTGCCGAGATTGTCGCATTGGAACGACCTAGCGAAACCAGCGTGCCCAACGTTGCTTGGCGCAACGCCGAGTCTTGTTCGAACTGCGAAATCTTCGCCAACCGCTCGACGCGATCCGCATCGCACGGATCTTCGGCGAGTTTGGTGAGAAGAACCGACTTCGCTCGACCCAAGAGCCGCTTCTGAAGGGACGCGTCGTAGTTGGTGCTCAGCACCATATCCAGCGCTTCACCATCGTCGTTCGCCTCATCGAGAAGCTTCGTCACCGACGCTTCTGCCTTGAGCGGCTCCTTCAGTTTGTCGCGCCAAATCGCCATCGCCAAGCGCGCCGCTTCCATACGACCTTCGCGCTTCTCACGCT
>DAOMZH010001147.1:0-3466 GCA_035437985.1 Polyangium sp. (in: bacteria)
CATCACGATCAAGCCTTGGGAAAAAGGTCAAACCAAGACGATCGACAAGGCCATTCGCGAGAGCGACTTGAACTTGAACCCGCAAGTCGACGGCGATCTGATCCGCATCCCCATCCCCGCGTTGACCGAAGAACGACGCAGAGAGATGGTCAAGTTGACCAAGAAAAACGGTGAAGAAGCGAAGGTCGCGATTCGCAAACATCGTCGTGATGCGAACGAGATGGTCGATTCGCTTGACAACGATGGCGACGTCAGTGGTGACGACGCCGAGCGCGCCAGAAAAAAAATCGAAGAGATCGTTGCGGAAGGGATTGTTCAGGTCGATAAGGTCATCGCCTCGAAAGAAAAAGATATTCTCGAAGTTTGAGCATTGCGGGCTTCACTTTCGCAACGTAACCAAGCAATATTCAACCAGCACATGGGATGAAAACCTCGATGCATCACTGGATCGAGGGGTCAGGCGCGAGACACGCTTGACAGCCCAAACGCTGCATGAAACCGTAACTTTCGCCCATTACGACCCGGACCAAGGGCGCCGAGGTTTATGCGCGCAGTTGCATATGGAATGACCGATGTCGGTCTCCAGCGCGATCACAACGAGGACAGCTACGCCGTACTCAACGAGTACGGTCTGTTCATCGTTGCTGATGGAATGGGGGGCCACCGCGCCGGAGACGTGGCGAGTCGCATCGCCACCGATTCGATCAGCGAGTTTTTCCGATCGACCGCGAACGACGACGCGACTTGGCCGATCGCCTTCGATGCCAACCTGACCGAGGACGAGAACCGACTCCTCAGCGGCATCCTGATCGCCAACCGCCGCATCTTCGAACGCAGCATCCGCTCACGCGAATGTGCGGGCATGGGCACGACCGTCGTCGGAGCTGTGTTCTCCAGACGCCGCAATCGCCTGTACGTCGGCCACGTCGGAGACAGCCGCGCATACCGCGTTCGCGGCGGAACGATTCAACAACTCACCCGCGATCATTCGCTCATCAACGACTACTTGATGGCGATGCCGGAAATGACCGAAGAGCAACGAGCCGAGTTGCCCAAGAACGTCATCACTCGGGCACTCGGCATGCACGACAACGTCAACGTCGATCTCATGAGCGACGAACCCAAGATCGGTGACGTCTACCTGCTTTGTTCGGATGGTTTGTCCGGGATGATCACCGATGAACAGATCCGTGATGTCGTGGTTTCCTCGAGCGACGCGAGTGAAGTTTGTCGGCGCCTCATCGCGCAAGCCAACGAGAACGGCGGAGACGACAACATCACCGTGCTCGTCGTGCGCATCGACGATGACGTCGAGATCAACGAAGAACAAACCCAGCAAATCCCCGCCGCACAACTGCTGATCGCCACCCAGCGCGTCACCGGCTCCGACGACGACAACCAATCCTGAGTCAACCAACCACAGGGTTGGTCGTGGTCATCCGGTCCGTCTTGACCGCATGACCACGACGACGTCGATCCGGCTCACTGCGTGCAGTTTTCGATGAGCACGTAGCTCTCGCCCAATGAGCAGGTACTTATCGACTCGACCAGGCTCGGGCACTTGAAAGACAACCACGCCGCACCGGGTTTGACCGCTTCGCCACCACCCGATTCGATATAGAAATCACACGGCTGATCCGAGCTGAAACTCTTGCCCGTGACCAACGATGAAAACCCCACGTTGCCCTTCGCGGGCGCAGCTTCCGTCGCCTTGGAATCGATCGCGGCCACGTTGAATTGGAGCTTCTCGGTTCCCTCGAAACTGAGACTCGCGTCGAGCTTGAACGGCCCAAGTCCCGAACCACTGACCAAACACGCAACACTTGCCTCCTTCACGCCGTCCACCAGGACGGTCGTGCGATCCGTCTGGGAGACAGTGCCCATCGTGCTCTTGTGACTCATGTGCGGACAATCAACGCCGGGGTCGACGAAGTTCACCTGGAATGCCCCCTGAGGCGTAGGCGGAACAGGTTCATCGCAGCCGAGCGCAAACGTGGCGAGGACGAGTATCGAACAAGAAAAGAAACCGAGGCGCATGGATTGCTCCGTAGGTGACGAGGGTTTTACCAACGTCGGGTGGTGGAACGAAAACTCGCATGAACTCTTCCGCGACCTTCCGTTCCGCTTCTTTAGACTCGAAGGTTGCACGTCAGGCTGCAAGAGCCTGTTCGATATCGTTCCAAAGATCCTCGACACCTTCGAGGCCAATGGACAGACGCACGAGGCCGTCGGAAATGCCGAGAGCCCGGCGTGCCTCTTCGGGGACTGACGCATGCGTCATGATCGCCGGATGTTCCGCAAGCGACTCGACGCCGCCCAAACTCTCCGCACAAGCAAAGATGCGCAAGCGTTCGAGCATGCGGCGTCCAACGTCGAGACCTCCTTTGATCTCGACTGAGATCATGCCGCCAAATGCCCGCATCTGCCGAGCCGCGAGCGCGTGATCCGGATGCGATGCGAGACCTGGATAATGCACACGCGCCACTTGCGGATGACTCTCGAGACGTGTCGCCAGCGTAAGGGCAGCGGCGCTTTGATGGCGCACGCGCAGCGGTAACGTTTTCAAGCCGCGCAACACGAGAAAACAATCGAACGGGCTAGGAACCGCCCCCATCGCATTTTGCAAAAAGCCAATACGCTCGAGTACACGCTCGTGGGACGTGATGATTGCTCCTCCAACGACATCCGAGTGGCCGTTCAAATACTTCGTCATCGAATGAACGACGACGTGCGCTCCAAGATCGAGCGGGCGTTGCAAGACGGGTGTGGCGAAGGTGTTGTCGACGACGAAAAGGATGTCCTTTTCTCGGGCAATCTCGGCAAGAGCAGAAATGTCGAAAACCTTGAGCATCGGGTTTGTCGGTGTCTCGATCCACAAAAGCTTCGTCGTGGGACGAAGGGCCGCACGCACCGACGCTGGATCGCGCATGTCCACGAAGCTCGAAGACAAACCCATGGGCCCCATGACTTTGTCCATCAAGCGGAACGTTCCGCCGTACACGTCATCGCCACAGAGGATGTGATCACCGGGACGCAACATGTGGAGAAGCGTCGTCGTCGCAGCGAGACCACTGCCAAAACAGAATCCGCGCGAACCGCCTTCGAGGGCCGCAAGACAAGCTTCCAATGTGTTGCGAGTGGGATTGCCGCTCCGCGAATACTCGAACCCTTTGTGCACTCCAGGGCTCGATTGCGCGAAGGTGCTCGAGAGCACGATGGGGGTCATTACCGCACCACTCGTAGGATCAGGTTCTTGACCCGCATGAATGGCCAGCGTGTCGATCGAAGCTTTGGACTCCATGGTTTGTCGCTCGATGAAATCGCGTGAATGACACGCGGTTAATAGGGACTCAGGGGCGGTCAGCCTAGCGCGCTTCGTTCGTAATGTCCTGCGCTGGGCCCTGCGCTTCGAGAAGCTGAAGAATCCGTCTCGCCGAGCCGAGTCGACGTGTTGGATCCGGATCGA
>DAOMZH010001148.1:0-3464 GCA_035437985.1 Polyangium sp. (in: bacteria)
CAGGAAATAGGACGTGCCCAGTCAGCACATGAACTAGAACGGCACCAAGCGAATCAAGCTCGAGACTGTGATTGCCACGGCCACTCAGGACCATTCCGGGAGCAATATAAGCAGCAGTTCCTCTGAGCACTTGCGCATCAAAAAAAGAACCTTTTTCGACCAGACCGAAGTCCATCACCCGTACGACGCCCGAGCGGTCAACCATGATGTTTTCGGGCTTGAGGTCGAAATGAATGAAGCCCTGCATGTGAATGTATTCGAGAGCGCTGCAGATTTGCAGCGCATAATCGTGGACTTTATCACGACCAAACGTCTCTACGGCCTCCAGCAGATTTTTGCCGTCGACGAAATCCATCGTGAAAAAATGGTCTCCACGTGAAGCAACGACCCCGAAATCGTACACTTCCACGACGTTCGGATGACGCAATTGCGTCATGGCCAGGAATTCTTCGCGTAATCGTGCCTCCTCGGACAAAAGAACTCCCGGACGCAATGTTTTCAGCGCCAAAAGTCGATCGTCGTCGATCACGTCGGCAACGAGCTTGACGCTCCCCATGGCGCCTTCGCCGAGCTGCCGTAACAAGCGATATCTTCCGTTGATTCGTTCGGCACTCGTTGATATGGCTACTGCATTCATGCCGTGTACATCCCTGTGCTCATATCCGCAGCACATTCGTAATTTGCGGTTTCATCGGGCATCTTGCTCCGGCCATGAAGGGTCTTCATTCGTCGTCGTCACGACGTGCGGGCGCAAGGGAAATTGAGGCATTGGTTCGTCCGCTGGATCGTGCCGGTCTGCATAAAGAAATTCCCTCGTGAGGGGGTAGGTGTCTTGAATTCCGTTCGACATGACCATTTGAATCAGGTTCAAGTGGCCACTCCGAAAACCAGCCACGACGCTGGCCAAGTAAAACTCCCACGTGCGCATGAATTGATCGTCGAAGTTCATGCGGGCTTTGATGAGCGCATAATTGCGCAAGAAATTGCGCCGCCAGTGGTGGGCAGTCATCGCATAATGGCGGCGCAAGTTTTCCACGTCGATAACGTTTAATCCCCGCTCGACAGAACGTCGTGTTTGTCCTTCGAGCGAGAAAAACCAATATCCAGGAAAAACGTGTTTCTCGACGAACGGGTCGGCCCCCGGTGCTTCCTTCATCTTCGAGATACAATGTGTCAAGCAGATCGCCCCCGGGGCCAGCAAAGAATGCAGTTTGTCATAAAATGCATCGGCTTTGTTCTGACCCACGTGGCACATCATTCCCACGGATACGACGCGATCCCACTTTTCCTGCGTTTCGAACTCCAAATAATTGGCAATACGCACATCAACCTTGAGTCCGCGAGCCGCCGCCTGCTCGCGAATGTACGTCGCTTGATTGTCACACAACGTGAGCCCCACACACTCCACGCCATATTCCTCCGCGGCGTGAAACATGAGATGGCCCCACCCACAACCTATATCGAGCAATCGCTGACCCGGACGCAAATCGAGCTTGCGGACCGTGTGCGCGATCTTCTGCTCCTGCGCCTGATCAAGCGTGTCCTGGGGCGTGCGAAAATACCCACATGAATACTGGAGCCTCTTGTCCAGGTACATCTCGTAAAACGCATTGCCGAGACCATAATGTCGCTCGACGTCAGCCTTTTCCTGCGGCAATGATCGGCTCAATAGTTTGCGCACAAATCGTTTCACCGCACCAGGGGGGGACAAACGTAAATATGCCGAACCGAGCGCCGTGAGGACATCTTCGAGGTCCCCCTCGACAACCACCGAGCCATTTGCATACGATTCGCCAAGCCCCAAACTCGATTGCAGAAGCGAACGGATCAAAGATGTCCGCGTACGAAAATGCAATACGAATCGTTCGGGACCTTTTTCGTGGCCAATCCGAATCCGCTCGTTATTCCATAGACGTACCTCGAAAGGCGGGCCTTGATGAATTTGCTGGAGCTTGTCGATCGCTGGCTGGTACCAAATCATCGTCGTTCCTCAAGATCGACCTTATCACTCACCCTGACCAAACGTAACCCCATAATTTTGTTCACCAGTTCGCTAGGCTGCGCGCCTTTCCAATTCGCCTCCGAAGCCCTTCCAAATCAGTTTTCCCATGGGGCCAACAATAGTTACTCTCCAAGGAAAATGTGACATCTGTAGTGCAATTAACTAAATCCGCGGACCCGGATAAGTTCGAAGAATCTCTGCAGAATTTGCCTGTAGTGTCCCAAACAATGAATTGCGTCCCGATTGGAATGCAATTTCAGCGAGCACGGATGCGACGGGCGCATGTTCATATCCGGGGATGAGCTGCGAATGTTCCACCATGAAAAACATTTCGATTCCGTACGAACTGGGCCGTCCCAGTGCGAGCGTCCACCTGGCAATCAGACGGGCTTCGAGTTTGGTCAAGGGACGAGGTGATTGATGTAGATTTTCGATCGTTTCCAGCGTTGACCGCGACGAGCGTTTACGATATGCCCATTCGATGCACCTGTCGAAACTCACGATAGTTACCCTTTTCGTCGCCGTTGTTGCGGGCTGCGGAGGCAGCACGCCAAATGCCAAGTCGGCCGATGGAGATGCAGGCGCGACCAATGGCCAGGCGGGCGACGGTTCGGCGAGCAAACAAGCCGAATGCAGTGACGTCGAAAAGAAGTTTGGGCAGATTGACGAAGCGGCGAAAGGTTTAAAAGGTGCGGCGCTTCGGCGGGCGCGAGTTTCGGCGCTCGAGAAAATGTCGAATGAGTTCAAAGCTGCGCCGTTCAAAACGCCGGGGCTCGACAAGGCAACGGTGGAGCTGGTGACGGAGGCAGATTCATTCATCGTCAAGATGAAGGAAATGAATGCCGTCTTCGACGAGACGGAAAAAATCGACGAAGTGCTCAAGACTTGGCAAACGAAGGTCGAAAAGGTTGCCGAGGAATTCGACGTTGCTTGCAACAAAGCCCCCAAAGAGGAATGCGAAGCGATGAACGTGCGGATCTCGAAAATCCCGAGTCTCGAGGGGGATGGATTTACGCAATATGGTACCGAACTCGACAAATTCGTCAAGGTCACTGGCGAATATGAAGTGGCGAATTCCGGCCTGCGTACGGCCCTAAAAAACATGCTTTCCGTGCTCGGCGAAGGCGTAAAACCAATGCTTCGATTGGGCGAGCTCATCGAGGAGCCCAAGAAATTGGATCCTGCGGCCAAGGCGCTCAAAGGCAAATTTAATCAAGTACGGGAAATGTGCGGGATTGAAGTACGCAAATAGGCTGGTTTGTCACGGATATCCAATGCCGACAGCCTGCTTTACGAATTTCTTGGCAATCATTTCGCGAACCATGAATTCCGCCAAGTCCGCACGCGTGAGTTCATAGGCACTTCCTGCGGATTTTTCGCTCTCCACTTCGTACCGACCACGCTTGGGGCCGTCCAAGAGGCGTGGCGGCCGTACGATTGTCCATTCTGCGTTGCTCGCGCG
>DAOMZH010001149.1:0-3433 GCA_035437985.1 Polyangium sp. (in: bacteria)
ACATCGCGAAAAGCGTTCCGCGATTGGGGCGGGAGTCAAGCAGCCATGCGCACGACGTGAGAATGGTTTAATGAAGACAAACGTATCTGTCACGAACGAATGACGGGGTGCGAGTGTCGTGGACGCATGATGCTGGTGGTGAATTGCAACGATGGGTTGGACTCGAGACGTGCTCGATTCCGCGCGTCGATTTATTCTTCTTTCTTTTTTCGGGTTTTGGCAAAGCGTCGGAAATACGATTCTACGCGGGCTGAATCTTGGGGAAACTTTTTGGTCAATTCGGCGTAAAGCTTTTTACGTTCGTCGATCCATTGCACTTTTAATTCGGCGAGCACTTTGTCCTTTTCGAAGGCGCATTGCGTTTCGACTCGAGTGCACGCTTGGTCGGCGGTTTGCACAGCGTCCAAAGCCGATTGCAATTTGCTTCGATATTCGGCGTGGAGGGTATCGAATTCGGGTTTTGGTTTGTCTTCGTCGAGGGTGCGAATGAGGTCTTGGACGAGTTTCGGTTCCACGGTGCGTGCGTCTGCTTCAGTGACGGCGCGAAGGCCATTGGCGAAATAACGCCGATATCGTGGGTCTTCACGATTTTTGCCCACGGTATCGAGCAGACGTAATTCGAAGGAACGGACGATTCTGTCGCAATGACGATCACGAATGATGATGACGGCTTCGTGTTCTTCGACGATTTCTTCCAAGTCTTCAATGGCACGCCATTTGGTTTTCAGTTGCCCATGAATGGAGGCAAAGGCGCTTTCGAGGCCCTGGGTTTCGGGATCAGCGCGTACGGCGGAAATGGTAAAAGCGCCACGGGGGAGAAAGTGTTCTACGCTGGTATTCTCGTGAGGGTTATCCATGCTTCGCATCGTAAGCGATGGCGCTGACATTGGACAAGGGATTTGTTGCGGAAAGATATGCGGAATGGGGTTGGAAACGATTTCCGCTTGCAGAAACGGGCGCGCAATAGGATTGGAAATGATTTCCGCCTGCAGAAACGTGCGCGGAACACCCTTGGGAGCAATGTCGGTATGCAGAAACGTGCACGCAACAGCGTTGGGAGCGACTTCGGGAGACGGAAACGGTCGCGGAGGGCAATGCGGAGCGATGTCGGTGAGCGGAAACGGTCGCGGAAGGACTTGCGAAACGATTTCGGGGGGCGGATTTCGACGTGGAGCGGCGAAGGCGATGCCATCATGAGCTCATCAGAGGGGAAAAGGTGCCAGGAGGGGAAAAGGTGGGATGGGGTGCCGCTCATTCCGGCGTGTAGTCAAGCGAGTTGCCGCGCTCCACATAGGTGGGCGTCAGGAACGTGCATTCGCACTCCTCCCAGCGCTTGAGCCCGTGTCTCATCGCGTCCAGGTCGTCCGGTTCCGGGTACTTCCACACTTCCTCGGCGCGCAGCCATTCGACTACGTGCAAGCACTCGCGACAGTACACGGCCTGAAACGCGACGTTGTCGAACGCACTGTGCTCTGGTTTCAACAGGTCATAGAAGTATGCGGGCTCGCGCGGCCCATTCTCTTCCTCTTCGCGGTACGTCCCATCCTCGGTGAGGTAATACGCATCCTTCATGCGGTGAAACGCATCCTTCTCCTGTTCGATGCGTGCAGCTATCGCATCGTCGGCGAGCCAGACGTTCCGGGCTCGCGCCCAAACCACGCTGATTATCATCCCGCAGACCCCCGCTGTCAGGCACGCCGGATGAGCCCTGTGCCTGTACCCAACGAGGAGATCGGTGAAGCCGCCTTGGTAGTGCGCGTCGGCTGAATCGGAGTCGTCCGGTGCGTCGGGCGTGGCATCTCCTTCCGCACGGTGCCACGCGTCGATATCGGCGAGGAGCTGCCGGACCCAAATCGAGCTTGGCTGCTTCTTCTCGAAGATGGGCAAGTACCGCTCGCACATGTGGAAGGCCGCCCGGAACTGCAGCTCTTCGGGAAGCCCGTACACGATCTGGAAGCCCAGCGAATGGAACGCATCGTTCAGTGACACCAAGTCGTCGTCTGTGCGCACCGTCTTCGTGGCAGCCGCTTCCAGTTGGTTCAAGAGATCCTGTCTTCGGTTGTCCATCACGCTTCGTACCTTCTTCCGATGAGGCGTCTGCCCCGTTTCAGTATTTCTTGATGGTCTCCGTCCGCTGCTTCTTGACGGCCTTGCCGCTCGAGTCGTCGCAGCAGTTGCAGCCGTATATGCTGGCAACCGAGTCCCCTCGCCGTAGCACGTTGACGTGGAATCCGCCGCGGTTTATGCAAGGTCCTTTCCTGGCCGGATCGGGGTTCGATTTTTTCAGCCCCTGTCCTTGCTGCTTGACAATCTTGCCGAACGCCGTGTTCTCGCCCCAAGAATCGTAGTGGCTGATCTTCGGATCGTCGCACCGGATATATCTGCTCAGCTCGCTGTTTGCCTCGCACGTCTCCCTTGGCGGTGGCGGCGGTGGCGGTGGTGGCGGCGGCGGTGGCGGTTGTGGCGGCGGCTGGGGTTGCGGAGCTGGGGCGCCCGCAGACGCCGTAGGACCTTCCGCATTCTTGTTGGAAACGTAAATGTAAACCGATACGACCCCCGTAGCGACGAGCCCAACCCCAAATATCCCTACCGCCACAAGATCTGCAGGACCTGGTGCAGGTGAGTCCACTTGCGACACGAGAAGGGCTGTCGGTGCAGCCTTGGTCATCACCATCTTGAAACTTTCTTTGATAATTTGTTCGACGTTTGGAGGCAGCGGCCCATCGCCCATCAGCCCCTTCGCCGCCGCTGACTGAGCTTGTTTGATCGGGACTTTTTTGACCCAACCAAGCTGCTCTGCCCGCGTCATGATTTCGTCGTAACCAAGCGAATCAATCGCCATTTGACCTAGCTTCTTCAATGCGGCTTCGTCGATACCGACCAATTCCTCGAGCTCGGCCCGCACCATTACGCTGACCGGAAGTACAACCGTATATCCCTCAACTTCGAGCACCAATTCACCCTCGACACTGGGCACACCGGGGATCGCTTCGATGAAATGGCGGAGCGCCTCATCGCTGTCCTTGGCGTGCGCGAGATGGAATTTCAATATGTCGACGCTCGCGCGAAATGGTTTTTCTGCAATGGGCATTTCCCGCAAAGCATTGCGCATACAGGCGCCAAAATCAGGAGCCGTCTCCGGAATCCCCGCAATGGCCACGGCGACTTTGTCGCCGTCATCATTTACCTCGACCGTCGATTCGAGGACGGTGCGCCCTGGTTCCAATTGCCGACCGTACGTCTCCACGCACACTTTGGCGTGTTCGACGAACTTATCGGCAAGGTTGGGACTGTCGCGGCCACCAGCCCTCTGCGTCGCGTAAACTGGGCCGAGGCGATTCGAGCAGCCATGCAGCCCAAACCCCATAACAACAAAACCCCAAAAACCCAATGCAGTAACTCGGCGCAACCAATGATGCATTTTCATTTTTCC
>DAOMZH010001150.1:0-3422 GCA_035437985.1 Polyangium sp. (in: bacteria)
ATGCGACGTCATGTCCCGACGTCGTGAACCTCATGTTTCCCATCGCGACCGCGAACAAAGGCGTCGAGCTCACGACGGCCCAGATCCGCGTGATCCAAGGAAGCGCGTTGTATCGAGGGGTATACGAACCAGGTGGTGCTCCGGATCCTGCGTCCAAAGCCGTTGCTCCTGAACATTCGTACAAATCGGAAAGTTCGTTTTCCGCGGTAGAAGGCTCGGACAAACTCATGCCTGCTGATCCGACACCGCTCGAGCAACTCATTGGTGCGGTGTGGTGCGCGCATGGGCACACGGACTATGAAGCGCTTGTGGCGCGTCATGCAGGAGCGTCGACAACGGGGCTTCGCACCCTCGCGCTCGATGAAACCCGACCGGATTTCATGCGCGCTCGGGCATTGGGTATGTATGTGCGATTTGCTGTGGGAGCGGAACGAGACCGGGCACTCGACCTCGCAGAAGATTTCGCAATTCAGGCGCAAAACAGCACGAGTTTGCGGGTTGCCGCGTTAACGATGCTGGATCGATTCGACGCTGATCGGGCACGCTCGATGGCGCGGGCGTTATCTGTCGCGACTGTCGCGACCAACCCGGTTTTGATGCAGCGCGCGCAACGAATCCTCATGAAATAGTCCTGGTCTGGAATCTTCACTCGTCTCGCTGTGACTGCTAGGGTAAGCAGGTCGAAGTATTTGGGGGTTGGTGGAGAGGTAACCCTAACGATGCGTCACATGTCAGTCGCCAACTCAGAAGGCCGCGAAAACCAAGCGAGGGCCTCATGAGCACAACACCGCATCTCATGCCGTTGCGGGTTTGTCTGGTCGACATGAACAACGGCCATGTCAACCAAGCGATGCGTTGCTTGCGCGGCATCGTCGCTAGTTTTTTCGATCGCGTTCGTCGGGAAAACCCCACCGTCGTCTGTGAACTCGGCGAAGTTTCGCCGCGCGATACGAACAACATCGTTCCCGAGGGGTACGACCTGTACATCTCGACGGGTGGACCTGGATCACCGTTCGATGGCGACGGGCAAGCTTGGGTCACGGATTATTCGCGTTTTGTCGACACCGTCGTCGACTCGGCCATTTGTGGCGGTGAGACCCAAAGCGCCCTGTTTGCCATTTGTTACTCGTTCGAAATGGTTGTCCGACACTTCAAGCTCGCGGCGATCGAACCTCGTTCCGAACGAAAATTCGGAGTGATGCCGGTGTACACGACGCCGGAGGGACAAACCCACCCGCTGCTTCGACCTTTTGGCGATCGTCTCTTTGCGTTCGAGCATCGAAACTGGGAAGCGATAGACCTCGATACCAAGCAGCTTTCGGCGCTGGGCGGGATGCTGTTGGCTCGGGAGAGCCGTGATGGTTTGTCCAAGGGACGAGCGATCTTGGGGCTCGACGTGACGGCGGGTGTGGAAGCGGTGCAGTTTCATCCCGAGGCCGATCGTCCGGGCGTGATGAATTGGGTTTCGCGTCCCGAGCAAGCGGCGGCCTTCAAAGCGGCGTACGGAGAAGACACCTACCAAGCGATGTTGCGGACGCTCGATGATCCGCGGCGTTTGGCGCGTACATATTCGTTGGTCATTCCGGGCTGGATGGCGCGGCGGTTCAACATGCTGGCGCCATTTCGCGGTTACAATGAACTGCCGCCGCCGAGCGAGGACTTGGGGGCGCGGTTTGTCACACCCCCAACGTTGGCTCCGAGCGACCGAGTCAACACGACCTCGGCGCATTCTGCGTGATTTGATTTCCTAGACAAACTCGGCGAATGCCTGTTCTACCCTGACAAACGTCACGGCATGCCGGTGCATTGCATCTTGCTGAACATTGGGTCGGCTTTCGCGCACAAGTTGCTGGAGCACTTGGCGGATTTGCAATCGAGGGGGGTGGAGCAGGCTTCGCCTTCGTTATGGGCTTCCACGCAGACTTTCGAGGTGCTGTCGCAGGTGTACCCGAGGCCGCATTCGAAGCTGAGAGCGCCTGGGGTGCAGGGGCTTCCGGGCGGAGTGGCGGTTTTGCAGGTGCCTTTCATCGTGAGGATATTGAAGTCGCAATACAGCCCTTCGTCGCAGAACTCGGTGACGGTTTGTCCTAATTTGCAGGACGAGTTGACGGGCAAGAATCGGGTCGTCGTGCATTTCTTCGTTGTATCGTCGCATTGCACGATTTCGCGGTCGGAGAGCGAAGATTGGCATTGCGTTGTTCGTTCACATGTGTCTCCCTCTTTTAATTGGCCCACGAATATCTGGGAGCAAGGCGCCAGATCCACGGGGAGTTTCAAAAGGTCGCCTATTTCGAGGAAACACTTGTCCGAATAAGGCTGCAGCGCTGCCAAACACGCATCGATCGAGTCTCCGTCGAACGTCATGATGCCCGCATTGACGTCAGCGACGTTTTTGGCACAGTCCGCCGTAAATTCCGTAATGCATCCAGCTTCCGCGTAACCCGAGGTTGCTTGGGTGCAGCAGCTCTCGCGCACGGCACAATTGAGCGGCGCGGTCTTTTCGCAGACGTTGTCGAGTGTGTATTTGTCTTCGGGGGTTGGGGTTTTCGTATCCGCTGGTCCGCAAGCCATCGTCACGAGGCCGAAACAGCAGGAAATGAGGGGAATGGCCAAGAAGTGTCGGAGCGTAAGTTGGATCATTTCTGTACGATCTCACGAATACGTGGAATGCTTCAAGTCCCTGTTTGTAGATTTGCGAGGCCATTGCGATCCGAATCGTCGAGCTCGCGTCGATGGGGCATTTTGACGCAGTTCGGCAATGCGCATTTTTGCTGGCCATAAACGCGCGCAAACATGATACGCTGCTCCTTCTTTTCCTTGCGACGATGGAGCTGGAACAACCATGAACCGGGACGAACTCGTTGTCGACATCAAGCGCCTCATGATTCGGGACCTCGACTTGCTGCTTCAGGAAACCGATATCAAAGACGATATGTTGCTTTTTGATGAGAACGGATTGGGGCTGTATTCGTCTCTGGTGCCGAAATTCGTGGCGGTGGTCGAAGCGCGTTACAACGTGCCGATTAACTTGAATGACGAAGAAGGCCGAGCGGCCATTTCATCGGTGCAAGCGCTGGCCGACTATCTCATGAAATATGGGATGACTGGGACTTGAGCTGTGCGCTGAAGCTCGTCTATTTTTCGAGCACGTGCCTGTTGTAATTTGCGATCTGCTGTGTAACCTACGGGCCCATGCGTACATTGCATCGCATTGTTTTGGGCGTTTTGGTCGTTGGTGGTGCTGCTGCGGGAATTGTCGCGGGTTGTCTGGGCACCACGCAATCGGGCTACCCGCTCACGCCGGACATGCCGGGATCTCTTGGCGAGTTGGCGCGCATTCCGCCAGATACGCTCACGCAAGCATCGACGGAGGATATCGAGCAGCTCACGCACGCGCTCGCGTTGCTCGACGGCGCTGTGTA
>DAOMZH010001151.1:0-3419 GCA_035437985.1 Polyangium sp. (in: bacteria)
CATTCGAGGTTCGTCATGCACCCGGGTTTGGCGCATCCTGCTCCCACGCACGCTTGTGGCGTTGTTTCCGACAAACCGCTTTGCGGCCCACGCGCTTTGCGCATGCCGAACAAAACGCCGAGCGACATGAGCATCCCAAACGCCACTGCCGCTGCAAGAATCGCCCGTGAGCGTGCGGGACGAGGCGGCGGAGCTCCGGTGAGCGTTGGTGGGGCGATTGTGCTTTCCGGGCCGCTCGTGTTGATCGAACCAGACACCGAGGGCGGAGCTTCCTCACGCATCGGATGCGCATCGATCAACGTGTCGCTCGTTTCCGGAAGGGTTCCCGGCATGTCCGCCAGGGTTTCGACGGATTGTCGATTTTGAGCTGAAGCGAGGGTTTCTTTGGACAATCCAGCTGGACGCATCGAATGACGCGGCGGCGGAATCAGCGAATTCGGCGACGTCGTCAGCACGCTCGCCGAACCTCGTGGCGCTACATAGGCCAATGGTTCTTTGAACAGCTCGAAATAAACGTCGCTGATCGCATCGCGCATCTCTCGAGCATCGTCGAATCGATCTTGGCGATCGTAGGCGAGCGCTTTGTCCACGACGTTCGCGACGCCTTCGGGGATCTCCGCCGAAATTTCACGAATCGGCGTTGCCGACTTCGTCGCCGTGCTCGTCAAGAACTCGGTCGTGCGACTGCCGTCATGAACGAATCGCCCCGTGAGGAGCGTGAACATCGTCGCGCCCGCGGCCCATAAATCAGCTCGTCCATCGATCGGCCCCATGATGTCGCCAATCGCTTGCTCTGGCGGCATGAACGCGGGTGTACCGGCCAAACCCCCGAGCGCCGCATCTTCCGACGCGACCTTCGCGATGCCAAAGTCCAAGATCTTCAGCGTTCCATCACCGCGGATGAACACATTTTCCGGCTTGATATCGCGATGAATCACGCCCTTGTCGTGAGCTGCCGCCAACGCGTCACAAAGCGCATGACCAATCGCGAGCACCTCGCGAACCTCGAGTTTGCCCGCGGCACGACGCCTTCGTTCTTCGAGGTTTTCGCCATCCAGCAACTCGATGACCAAAAACGGACATCCGTCTTCGGCAACATCATCGTCGAGCACGCGCACTGCGCCCGGATGCTCGATCGAATTGGCCACATATCCTTCCCGAATGAATCGCTCGCGCTGCGAAGCACTTTGCGACAGTTCTGGATGAAGGATTTTCACCGCAACGCGGTGGCCATTGCGATGCACGCCCAAGTACACAGTGGCCATACCGCCAACGCCGAGCACGCGCTCGATGCGGTATTTCTCGCGCAACGTCGCGCCGACTCGGCGTTCAGCAAGCGCTCTGTGAGATTTCGGGGGCATGAACGCGCGGAGGATAACGCAATCGTCAAACGGTGCATATGATCACGATTGTTACCAGCGGTGGTCGCGGAACATTCGTAACGCAAATTCGCCGGCAGGGTGTTCCCTCCAGGCCCGAATGTGAACTTGGGCCTCCGCCGGAAGGTCCTCCAGCTTCGGAAGTGTGGCGGCATATTGCTCAGGCAAAAGAACCACTGCTGCTAACGAAGCAAACGTGATATCGGCAGCGGACAAACCATCGCCCACGAGAAACTTTCGCCCATCTGCGAGCTTTTTTCCCACTTCCGCAAACACGTACTCGATCTTTTCGCGGGATCGCTCCGCACCTTTCGGCGTAATTTTCATCGCGCGCTGCATCATTTTTCGCGCGATCGGAAAAAGTACCGTCAGCGCCGCGTGTTCGATTTTCGGCGCCTTGTCCCGCGTCATGCGCAACGTGAGATCCCGCATGGGCAACAGATAAAAATACGCCCAGCGCCGCGTGTGTGGCCCCAATTGTTCGTCACAAAGATCTTCGAGTTTTTCGATTTCCTCCCGCTCCGCAGCGTTGCGTCCGTAGAGGTGAATGTGCGGCGCTTGTTTGTCAATCCAACCCAAAATATTCGAGGAGTCATTGATCACGCCGTCATCGGTCACCAGTGCCGGAACGCTGCGCCAACCGCCCGACCGACGCACCGCGAGGGCGTGAAAGATCGGCAAATGCCCAGATTCGCGATAAGCAATTGTGGCGCGATCGAGGGCCCAACGAGTTTTTTCGCAATAGTGGCTGAAGGTGATCGTGACAAGCAGTGGTTCGGCCATGGCCATCGTCGTGCCACCGTCGCGAAGGCTCGTCCACCTCCATGGCGAAATCGTGGTGCGAGCCAGGTGCAAGCCTTGTCCGATGTTGCAGGTTTCTCGCGTATCATTCGGCGCATGGATCATTCACTTCGATTTCGTAAGGCTTTTGCCGCGCGTATCGCTAGCGCGCTGGGCATTTCGTTGGTGTTCGTAGGAAATGTTTCGGGCTGCGGCGGAAGAGTCATCGTCGACGCCGGAAGCGGAGGACAAGGCGGATTTGGCACGGGCGGATTGGGCACAGGTGGCTTGGGCACAGGTGGCAATGGCGAAGGCGGCGCTGGTAATTTCGGCGGCCAAGGTGGGTTTGGCGGGACGACCATGAGCTCGGTCTCGAGCAGCTCGGGCAATTCCATGTGCGACATGAGCAACGGCATGCCCGTCGATTACCTCGCGTGCATGCCGCGCGATTCGAACGGCGGTTGTCCGGACAAAGCCAATGTCGAAGGACCCATTCGCATGGGCTTGGATCCCTGCACCTGCTTGCGCTCGGTCAACGGGGGCCCTTCACCCGATCCCAGCGGCGGGGATTTGTGTTGTTACAACGTGACCGTCGAGTTTGTCTGTGTCGTGGGTCGGGTTTTTTCCGGCGAAAATGGCCCGCTCGTGGCGCCGCTCGAAGCTTCCGAGCGCGGTTGGTCCAACCAGAACATCGTTCCTTGCACGACGAACCTTTCGCCCGCCGAGCGGGAGATCCTTGCCGAGCGCTGGATTCGTGACGGCTTGTTCGAACATGCTTCGATTGCTTCGTTCTCGCGTTTGGCGCTCGCTCTTTTGGCTACCTCAGCCGACGCGGAGCTCATTCGCGCTGCCCACGAAGCGGCTCTCGATGAGGTTCGTCATGCCCAACTTTCCTTGTCGCTTGCCGCGGCCTATCGTGGCGAAGCTGTGGCGCCCCAGGCGCTGCCGATGCCGCAGTCCTTGCCCGTCGATACGGATCTCACCCAGCTTGCGGTGGCCAGCGTCATCGAAGGAGCCGTTGGCGAGACGCTGGCGGCGGTTCTGGCGGCCGAACAAGCTGCGGTCGCGGAAGATCCAGCGGTTCGTCAGGTCCTTTTGCGCATCGCCGACGACGAATCGCGGCACGCTGAACTCGCGTTCCGCGTCATTGCATTTGCCATTGCGGCCGGAGGTTCGTCCGTGCGCGATGCGGTAGCCCATGCGTTTGCCCACGCGAGCACACGTTTGCCCGCGCCACCCGAGGACCCCAATTTGCCCGAG
>DAOMZH010001152.1:0-3417 GCA_035437985.1 Polyangium sp. (in: bacteria)
TCTCGCCCGTGTGCGATCGCGAACAGGGAGCAGTGTGCGGGTCGGCGACTGGGCAGATCGGAAGAAATGCAAGGCCGGGCAAAAGGGAAAGCGAAGCGTATGAAGTGATGTTGCGTCGAGTTTTCATGATGTGGTGAATCACCACAAATATCGACCCGCGTCAAGGCCCGATTGCAGAGAGCGGTCGGAGAATGCCCGCTCCGATGAAGTGACGTTCAGGCACGCTTCATTCTCGCTGTGAGAAGCCTTCCCCTAACGACGAGTTCGTAGTACGTTGACCCCCGTGGAGGGCAGCTCCTGCAATGCCGAAGGAAAAGAAAGCCGTTTCCAAGCCGTCACGCACCACCGCAACTGCTTCGTCCACAAAGCAATCCGTGCAGGCCAAGAAGTCGCCTGGTAATTCGCCGCTTCCTGTCCGAGCTTCGACCAAGAGCAAACGTGTCCCATCGCCGGCGCTCAGTGAGGCTGACGTTGCGCGGATGATGGCGGCCCATATCGAGTCCCTGACGAACGAGGTGGCGGCTGTTCGGCAGCGCGTCGAAGTGCTGGAACGGCGAAATGCCGAGCATGTAGTGAATGAGCCGTTGGCGCAATTGGATGCGAGAAAACCCATTGCGAGCCCCAAAGAGGCCTTCGACGTTTGCGACACCTTCATGCGCTGTTTCGAGGGGGTCTTCGATTTGATGCAGGAATGGGATTCGTTGCTGGAAAGTGGCACCGAGCCCGAAGCGAGTGCCTCGTCCAATGCGAGCGAAATGGTGCGTCTTTTTGATGCAGCATTGTCTCATGGCGGAGAAGGAGCGTCCGCTTTGGCCACCGCCATGGACGACTTCATGAATATCATCGACATTCATCCTGAGGCTATTTCCGTTGCTGAACGAATCAAATTGACCCTCGCAACAATGAAACAAAAGTTGGAATCGGTCGCGACAAAGGAAATTGACCAACGCCTGAACCTCGTCGTCATGGCCGCGCGGATCATCGCTTTGCAAACTGAGGAACATTGTGCAGCGTTTCTTGGTGCAGCCGACGAAATCGCGGCATTGCAGGAAAAAATCGCGGAGGGCGTCGAGTACCTCGATGAGGCGTTCGCGGCAAGAAGTCTGGATGTGGCGACGGCGATCGCGATTGCCCAAGAACCAACAGATGAAGACCCGCGCTTGCGGCAGACCCATCAACTGGCCACCGATGTTTTAAAATTGATGACGATGGGCCAGGAAGCTCGGAGTCTTGCGCAATCGTTGGTCGATAGCGACGTAGACGAGAAAAACCATTTGCTCCGCAATTTCTGTCATCGGGCGCTCGAATTGACGGTCGATATTTTCGACCAAATGCGTCCTTTGCTCGTGGCCATGACCGAAGAGATGGATGCAACCGGGTTTGAGGCTGCATGGAATGAGGAGTTGAATGGGCAGATCTTGCATGTGGTTCCGATTGTCGACGAGTTGATCGAGGTGGTCGACACAAGCCTGAAGCTCATGCATCCCTTGGCCCAGGTGAAGGATGAAAGTGCTTCGATCGTGGACGAGCGTCTGCGAATTATCGATGGATTTGTTTCCGCAATAGATATCGTCGTCGACAAGGCTGACGAAACAACGGTGCAGCTAATTCCATTCAATTACGAACTCAAGCGAACGAGTCACATTCTGCGTAAATCGTTATGGGAAGTATCTTGTTATCATGTGCCTTTATGGGCGACGAAGTTTGCCGAGGTGCAAACGAGTTTTGGAGAATTGGAGCTAGCGCTTAGCCACGTAAAGATGCTGTCGATCCAAGCTGGAAGCATTGCTCGCATTCTTGGGACCATCGCGGAAGACACGCAAAAGTTTGGTGAATGCTGGCGAGGGTCAATCGCTGACACGCGGCGTATTTTTGATGAATTCCAGAAAGACATGGGTACCGAGCAGCTAGAGAAAGTGCGACATCCGGGGGAAGCATCCTCGATTGACGGCACTGTGGAGATGCTCAATCGCGTGCCCTTCATGATGAGCGAAATGCGTAAACCATGTATGGAGGCTCGGGGTTTGGCGACAACGACGTCGCCGATGGGCGAGAAGATTGCATCGGCACACGAATTGGCACAATCAATGAGGACCGAATTGGGGTATCTGGTCGAGTGGGGTAGGCGACGCGTTGATGCGTAGTCGTTTTGTGGGAGACCGCCCTCCGCGCAAAAATCGCCACCGGGGTTCATTTTTTACGCAACTTCGAACCCGCTCGTGACGATGGACCTTTGGACGACGAGATTTTGGTTGTCGTCCGAGGTTTTGTTCATGCTGATGCCAGGTGAAACGGATGACCCGGAGGCAGTGCAAGACGCGGATACGTGTTTGCGCCGTATATCTCGGCTATTTTTGCATGGCCTGACCGAGTTGGTGGTGCGTCCGGGTGAAAGCATTCTCGACGTGGACTGGGGCGAGAACCAAGTTTCGCGCCCTCGCCAGCGGAGGCTCGACCGCATCGTGAACGTCGACGTGTCGCCAGAGCATCGGCGCGTATTGCATATCGAATGGGCAATACGCTTGGATGCTGTCGCAGTGGAACAAACTGCGGATTGCCATATTCAAGCCGCGATTGTCGCGCGGCAAGACGCACGGCGAACGCGCTGCGTGGACGAGCCGGAAAAACGCATAACAGTGACGAGCATCGTGGTCGTGTTGACGGGAAGAAAAACGCCGTGGCCCGAGGTTGGTGAACTTCGGACGTCGGACGACTCGCATCGTTTTACCGGGGTCGAGTTTTACATCGAACCGGTGTACCAGAGAACCATCGAGCAACTCGAGGCCAAAGGACACATGTTTTGGCTGTCGTTCGTCCCACTTGCATGCGACGCGGACGAACAGGGGGTTCGTCGGAGCATCCAGGGATTGCGAATACGGGCAAACGAAGAGGAGTTTGGCGAGATCGTCGCGGCGATGCTGTCGATGGCACAATTGAGAAAAAAGGATTGGCCGGGCCTACCGAGTGTGATAAGGTCGGCATTGAGGAAGGAGGGAGCTGTGCGACATCCTTGGTTTTGCGATGGCAAGAAAGTAGGGCTGAAGGAGGGGCTCAAAGAAGGGCTGGCAAGAGGAAGGGAAGAGGGAAGGGAAGAAGGGCTCCGCCTGCTGACGCTCATGATCGAGCGGCGGCTTGGTCGCCGTTTGCGGGCCGCCGAACGCCGTTGGGTCGGTGTGCTCGTCTCCAGAGATGGCCTGGAGAAACTCGGGGCCGCGGTCATTGATGTTTCCCCCCAAGAACTCGAAGCCTACGTGACGCCGCAAAAAATACCAAAAACGCCACGGCGAACTCCCGGCCCCCAAGGTGTGGGTGCGGCGTAGCCCATTACCGCGGCGCTCATTGCCGACGAGTGAAGCCAATCGCCAAGACCCCACATTTGACCGCCTGGACGGTCGTGCGCAATGCATGGCTTGCAAG
>DAOMZH010001153.1:0-3413 GCA_035437985.1 Polyangium sp. (in: bacteria)
AGGATCTCCCGGGAACGTGCGCGGTAACGCCCGAGCGTTGCGTCGGCCCATTGGAGGATGGTTGGCTTCGTTGTGTCTCCCACCCTGGCAAACAGGATGCGTGTCCAGGCAATTACAACGACTTCGCGCCGCGGTTCGTCTACCAGGACAACCCGATCGATAATCGAGGTTGCTCCGCGTGTGCGTGCGGTACGCCGAAGGACAGCATTTGCACGGGTTCGTTCAGTATCTACAGGGATGGCGTGTGCTCGAACGAGTTTGTCAGAATACCTGTTGCCTCAAGCGGGCCATCGTGTGCAGACCTTGTTCCACCCGGCCTTGCGCTCGGAAGCAAGACGATTGGCAATTTGTCGTATGTACCGGGGACGTGCGCCGTCACGGGTGGTGAATCGGTCGGAACGGTCATCCCGAACGACGACGAAAACAGCGTCACGACGATCTGTTGCCGTGGGCCGGGTTTGCCCCCACTAGAGCCTGTCCCCTAAAATCGTTCGCCCCTGGGGTTCGGCGGACTGATATGCCGCGTGTGTAAACGTACGCTTCGAGAGCGTTTCCAACCCCGGAAAACGGAAAAAGCCCGTGACGACCGACCACTTCCGTCTAGGCAGTTTTCGACTACAAAATGACACGAGGGGGCTCAACCATGGCAACATCGGTTTGTCGACGTGGCACAGCTTTATTTTTCGTGGCCATGATTTCCGCGGTGGGAACATCCGCCTTTGCAGAAGTCGAGGAGCGAGAGAACGTGGAAACTGCCGAAGAGGCAATAATTGCGGCCTCGCAACCAGAATGCCTTGCGTCCTGCCAGGCTGGTAGAGCGGCAATGGAGAATTTCTGCCGGTCTCTCCCACCCGATCCGCGACTCAGAGCTGGTTGCTGGGCAGCAACATTGGCAACTGTCGTCGCGTGCATGAATTGGTGTTATTGGAACTTTTAGCGCTGTCGCCTTGTTTGACAGTAGCTTGCGCCGTGCTGTGTTTGCCCTAGAGGGCGTCACATGACGACCCCGAACGACAAACCGATTGCTACACGCCGTCTCCTCGTTATTGGAGAACCCAGCAAGATGGTCACCGTTTCGATGGCGCAACCGCGACCTGATCCAGATCCTTCAGGGGACTGGATTTGTTCGATTCGGATCGAAGGGCTCCACCCCACCCCGACACAGGACGAGGTGCACGGTGTTGACGCATTTCAAGCGATGCTACTCGCACTCGATAGAATTCGCAGCCTTATCGAGGCCTCGAAGCTTGCGCTTTCGATGGACGGCAAGGCGCCTGCGAATACGGGTTTCCCACGAATGACACAATTGTAGCGTGTACGTTTCGCACCGAGTGTCCGTGACGCTTTCACCAATCATTCTGCGTGCTCATCCGGCGGAGGCGGCCCCGCATCGTACGCCGGGCTGTCCTCCGTTTGGCCGGGCGCGATGGCGAATGGCAAGAAAATCACCGTATCTTCAATGAAAATCGCATCGCCTCGAGCTGCGTCACAGTGGACGCCTGCAAGGCCCCAAAGCATCAAAGCGAGCGAACGACACCTGACGAAACACATGCGGGCGCTCATGCACGTTGCGCACCGTGTGCATCCACGCATGAGTCCATCCGCTGGCGGCCACTCAAAAATTTCCAAAAAACTTTGTCCGAATTTTGGACCGACCTGCAATTAACACAAATGAGCCAAGAGGATGACGTGCGCGCACGGGAGCCAAACCCGTGCGCGTATGGGCATTTTTGCGTCTCACGCGTTCCGAGAAGGGCGTGGTGGTCGTTGTTCTGGACCTGTTCGAAGCGGGCATGCTCAAAACTCCGTCTTGAAAAGGGCACCAGGCCTTTCCCGGAACGCGTCGCCGTGTTGATCGCCAACAGCACGGCCCGATAACGAAGCAAAAAGGTTTTTCGCGGTCTCATCGGCCGCGATGGTTGCGCACGTCCAACGCTCGCGAGCATCGGTGAGCGTCCCGATGCTTCGCCACGCTCGAAGAGCATCTCGACCGTCATTTCGGGTGGAATTCTTCGTTGCGTACGGTTCAGACGGAGCGCTTTGGGACGTTCACTCATGCCCGCGACAAAGGGGGAAGTATGTTTCGTCAACAATACAAAGAAAACTCGCTGGTCTTTCGAGTTGGCATGAGAATCCGCAAATTGCGTATGGAGCAAGGAACATCGCTTCGTGATTTCGGAAAACGGGCGGGGGTACACCCGTTTCACGTGATGGCCATCGAGTTGGGGCAAATAGCGGCAAATACCAAGACACTTCGGGCCATCGCCAATGCCCTCGGCGTCAAGCCGCTCGACTTGTTGAATCACGACGCAGAATACGACGATATTGGGTACCTCGTCGAACTGATGCGCAAACAGCCTGATTTCGTCGAGAAGATCCTGCTCAAGGTAAAACCGCTCGTCGAGAACTGAAAGGACGCGGGAGAGCGCGATGGAACGCCTTGAATTTGCATCGCCGCTCGAATGGCCCTTGAAGGAATTCGTCGATGAATTGCGCGATTTGACCGTGATCGAATTGGCGGACGTGTATCAATTCGTGAAACGAACGCGCGCGGCCCGTGGCGATCGAGCCTCGCCCGAGCTGGTATCGCACGTCGTCGCCTTCCTTGAGCAATTGCGACAAACCTATCCCGAGCGCGTACCGATTTCGGTCATCCGTGCGGGTCTTGCGGACGTCCCTCGTGTTTTGCTGAATCAGGCTCTTTTCGAGGCTGAATCGCAAGGCATGTTGCGCATCGAGCCAGTCGAAGAGTCCGCGCCATTCATCGAGGTCAGTGCAGGCATTCCGCACGAGAGAGGCCTTTTGTATTGGATTGTCCCGTACAACCATTGAAAGGAGCTATCGATGGCACGTCAACGTGTAGTGAAGAGCGATTTCATGGCCAAAATCGGCGCACGGGTGCTCGAGTTGCGACTCGAACGGGGATTCACGTTGCGAAAACTCGCTGACGCAGCTGATTGTAGCGTCGACTGTATCCGGCAAATCGAAATGGGGCGCTCGGGGTTCACAACGCGAATTTTGCAAAATCTTGCCCAAGGACTCGGCGTGAAGCCTTTCGATATTTTGAATCACGACACCCAAACGAACGATGTGGGTTGGCTGCTCGAGGCGCTGCGGAGGGATCCGGAATCGGTGGGACGGGTTCTTGATGGGTTCAGGGGCAAGAAGTCGCGTTCGTCGGTGCCGGCGGGTGGCACCGCGCACTCCTAGCCAAACATCACAACCACGTATTCGTCGACCAGAGTGCACGCCCTTCGGTCGAGTAGATAACGACATTTCCATCGTCCTGCATAATCAGGTAGGCCCCTGGGTGACCGTCTGTACCCGAAGCCCAAACGGGTGACCCATTGTGCGCGTAATGAGCACCGCCGAGAAAAACGATGCTTCCCCCGTCCTGTTTGTGCACGGTACGT
>DAOMZH010001154.1:0-3409 GCA_035437985.1 Polyangium sp. (in: bacteria)
GCATTGATTCGGCGAACTTGGGACAAACCGGTTGGGGCCTTGTGTTTCCCGCCGTGGACAAGGGCACCAAGGCGGCTCGGCACCAACAAGCCATTAGCGATGCACTTGGTCCGTTGCGAGCGCTGCGCCGGTCCCAAGCTGGTCACCTTTACAAAGAATACCGCGGGGATCATGCCTTTCGCCGCGGAGAGACCAAACAGCAGTTCCTGGCCAAACATCGAGGTGGTAGTGGGGCGGTCAATCCGGAAGCGGTGCCGTATTATCTGCTCCTCGTTGGGTCGCCGGAAGAGATCTCGTTCGACATTCAGATCGAAATCGACGTTCAATACGCTGTTGGACGGATCCATTTCGACACGGTGGAAGAATACGCGCATTACGCGCGAAGTGTGGTCATGGCCGAATCCGGAGCGTTCGTACTGCCACGCGAGGTCGCCTTCGTTGGCGTCCACAATTCTGGGGATATGGCTACGCAGCTCAGTCGATTTAATCTCGTCGGGCCACTTGCGTCGTGGGCCGAAGTGAACTTGCCGAATTGGAAGGTCTCTCGGTATTTCGACGAGAACGCTTGCAAGGCCACTGTGACTGAACTGCTTGGTGGTTCGAGAACGCCCGCGCTCCTGTTTTCGGCCAGTCACGGGATGCCATTTGGCAAAGGACATCCGCAGCAACGGCAACACCAAGGGGCACTCTTGTTGCAAGATTGGCGAGGTCCGACTTCGGGCCCTCCGGACCAGAGCATGTATTTCTCGGGCGACGATGTCTCGATCGACAAACCACCTGCTGGATTGATTTCGTTCCATTTTGCTTGTTATGGGGCGGGAACTCCTTTGCATGACGAATTCACGCTGCCCGGAGAAACGCGAGTCCCCATTGCGGAGGAACCGTTTGTCGCAGCATTGCCGAAAAAACTCCTTGGTCATTCCCGAGGTGGAGCACTCGCGACCATTGGACACATCGACCGCACGTGGGATGACTCGTTCATTGCACTCATGGGCATCAAACCCGAATTTGCGCCGCTGTTGAACGTATTCGAAAGTACGCTGCGGTCCTTGATGAACGGGAAGCGGGTGGGCGCGGCTTTGGAATACTTCAATCAACGCCACGCCGAACTCGGGAACCAGCTTTGCCCGATTTTGGCGAATGAATTCCGATTCAACCGACCTACCCCCCATGTCCTCATCGAAATGTGGAGGGCCTATCGAGATGCGCGAGGATACGCGATCATTGGGGATCCGGCCGTACGCATTTCCGTCGAGGGGTCGTCATGACGCAAGATTCGATGGACGAACCTGTTTATCACACGGTGCGGATCACAGTGTATCGAGCGGGTGAATCCTACGACGTTCATGTCGTATGGGAAAATCTCCATGATGCGGCACACGGTAGGTCCGAGCGTGGCCCGGCAAGCTTCGATTTGAAGGCATTGGAGGACATCCAAACCAACTACGACAAATACGGTGAACTCCTTGCCAAACAGCTTTTTGCAAGCGAGCGTGTAGTGGAGTTTTTCAGAACGGCAGACTTGGCCACTCGCGCCAAAGGCGACTACCTTCGCTTGCTGTTGTGTATCGAGGACACAGCGTCGGAACTCCAATGGTTGCGCTGGGAATTGTTACGGCACCCCATAACGAATGAGCGTGTCGCGACAACACAGAAGGTGCTGTTTTCACGGATTCCGAAGTCGCCAAACGTGGAACCTGTCAAACGCACGGCGAGAACCAAATTGTCCGTGCTCGTGGCGATATCGGCACCTCCAGCGGAGCAGCTCCAACGAGATGGTTTGGCGCCAGTGAACTTTGCCGCCGAGCAAGCGCGCGTCGCGGCTGCGCTCGAGGGGGTGGATCGGGCCGAGGTCCGTACGCTTGGTCAATCAGCCAAACCGTTTACGATCGATCGACTGATTACCGAGTTGCACTTAGGTGTGGACGTTCTTTATGTGGTTTGTCATGGCATATTCGGAAAAGCACGCAGCACGGGATTGATCCTGCAAAAGGAAGATGGCAGTGCTGTCGCGGTTCCTGGAATCGAACTGGTCAATCGATTAGCCGAATTGCAGAAGGTTCCGAGACTCGTGGTGCTGGCTTCGTGTCAGAGCGCTGGGGGTGGGCAACAGATTCGGCCGCAGGTGAATGGATCAAAGCTGGAGACTTCGGCGGAGGCGACGCTGGCGACGCTGCTGGGCGAAAAGGGAGTACCCGCGATTGTGGCGATGCAAGGCAATATCAGCATGGAGACAGTCGCGCAGATGATGCCCGTGTTTTTCAAGGATTTGTTGACACATGGTCAAATCGACCTGGCGCTCGCCCGCGCGCGTGGGGCTGCTCCGAAGGAGGCCCGCGATGCGTGGATGCCGGCGTTGTTCATGCGGCTGAAGGACGGGCGATTGTGGGATTTTAGCAAGAAGAAGAGCCCGGAGGTTCAGCCGAACGAATACGAACGAGTCTTGGACAAGGTGGTGGGGTGGATCGAAGACCGCAAGATCGTGCCGATTCTTGGGCCGGGGTTGTTGGCGCGGGTGCATGGCGATGTTCGGCAAACAGCGCGACAACTGGCGCAAGATCACGCGTTTCCGCTGGCTCAACACGATTGCACGGATCTTCCACGAGTGCTCCAATACTTGAGTGTGAAGGACTCGCGAGATGATTTGGTGCGGTTTTATCGGGGACAAATTATTCGGGACCTCATTGAGCAGCACAAGGGATGGCTTCCCGAGGACGCACGCAAGAAGAAGGATCTGAATGAATTGCTCGAACTCGTGGGTGATAAACTTCGTGATGATGGCCATGTCGATCCCTACTCGATCTTGGCCGAATTGCCAGCCGCGGTGTACGTTACGACAAACTTTGATTCGCTCCTGGAAAATGCTCTGCGGGCGCGAAAAAAAACGCCCCGGGAAGTGTTGAGCCGCTGGCGGTACCAAGAGGACAAACTTGCTGCACCGGACAAATCTGGCAAGGAGGCCACACTGGACGAGCCCCTGGTTTACCACCCGTTTGGCACGTTTGCGGGAGTCCCCGAAGGCTGGGTGCTGACCGAGGATAATTATTTTGATTATTTAATAAAAATGTCGGCGAAAGAAGCAATACCCGACCGCGTTGCCAGTGTGCTGCTCCGTTATCCGCTGTTGTTTTTGGGTTTCCGCTTGACGGATTGGGAATTTCGGGTGCTTTTTCGGCTCATGATGAGTTATCCCGATGCCCAAAAAAGGCTGACGCGTAATCGCCATGTTGCGATTCAGCTGGATCCGGATGCGCAAACGATGGTCGACGTGGAGAAAAGCAAAGCATATTTGGCAAAGTATTGCAACGAATCCGCACAGATAAAAGCGTAATGGATGCGGACGGAGGAATTCTTGGAGGAGCTTCAAGTGCGGCTCGAGAAGAAGCCGTCGTCATGAGACTTAGCTTAC
>DAOMZH010001155.1:0-3402 GCA_035437985.1 Polyangium sp. (in: bacteria)
CCTCACCGACGAGGTACTCCATGACCATGACCGGCATTCCCGGCTCGTGTTCGCCCGAATCCGTGACGCGCACGACGTGTTCGCTCTTGATGCGCGCACACGCTCGCGCTTCACGAAGAAATCGAGCTGCCGCTTCGGGCCTCTCGAGCGCCTCGGGGAGCATGAGCTTGACTGCGAAAAGTTCCCCGAGATGCTCGTGCCGCGCGGCCACGACATACCCCATCGCGCCCTGTCCGAGTTCTTTCTCGACGCGGTATTTCCCGAGCAAGATCGTGCCTTCTTGCACTTGCGACGTCATGGTGATGGGGTTCGGCCTCAGGCTAAGCCAGGGCAGCGTATCAACAGACGCTAGCGGGGGGCAAGTTATTGAGCGGGGCGCGTCGTGGATGAAATCGCTTTGGTTCAGCGACGGATCACGACGACGCTTTTGAGGAATTCTTGAAAAGTTCGCGTGCGTTGGTCACGACAAGCGCCTTGGCAATCCACGCATCGACTTGCGCGACACTTTTTACAGATTCGATCTTTCGGCGTTGGGGACCCGTCAGGACAATCTTTCTAACGGTAAGAATCTGGTGCAGCGATTCGATCTTGCCTTCGATCTTGCCTTCGATCTTGCCTTCGATCTTGCCCTCTTCCTTGACGGCATCGAGGCTCGCGAACCCTTTGCGCTGCAACAAATTTCGCAACGTGACTTCATGGGCAGCGTCACGATCAAAAAGCGCTTCCACCGGCACTTCGTTCTGCAAAATGCCGGGAGCCGTTAGGACATCACCATAATGCGCAAGGCGCATCGGTTTGTCACGCGTATAGACCTCCACGCGATGCGGGCCATGCAAACGCACGACCCACACGTGCTGCGAGCCTCCCTCGAACAGCTCGCGGATCTTCGCTTGCAGGTCAGCTTCGTCTTGCCCGCGGTCGGCGTATTCCACGGCCAAAGGCGGAGCAGTGGACGCCCATCCCGGAGCATTCTCGAAATCTCCCACGGAAATATCCGGAGCTCGCAGATGCCCCGGACTGTCGGAATATCCTATGTCAACGCCGGCAGCCTTTACCGCCGGGTCCGTTGCGATCGCACTGCCTCCAACCAAATTCGACTGTCCACCCCGCCGTCCTGTCGGCATGCACAAGATGGCATGACCGTTGGAGAGCTCGTATGGGTCTCCTTCCCGAATCTGGTCAGCAGTAAAGGGCCCTGGTGCAACCATGCGGTACTCCGATGTCATGAGCCGCAGGTACCATAGCACGGAAACGTGGGCAAACGAAATCGACACCAAGACAAACAATTTGTTCGTCGGAATGTAACGATTGAGTTCAAAACTGTTCGTCAAGCCGAACCATTGAAGTTTTGAGCAGTTTTTCCGGGTCGAGGCAGGTTTCAGTTGCAAAACCCAAGACGACCCCACGATGACCCAAATTGACAAAACAAAATCGCGCGGCCTTCCGAAGAAAACCGCGCGATTTTAAGGTTTGTCGTCGAAAATCAGGACTTCGCAGCCACTGTCAATTCGACGTTCGCCGTGACGCTCGTGGCCAGGCGAATCGGTACTTGGTACGTGCCAAGCGCCTTGATTGTCTCGACCGAGATGCGACGACGATCGACCGTGAACCCTTGCGCCGCAAGAGCCTCTTCGATGTCGCGCGCCGTCACGGAGCCGTAGAGACGATCGCCTTCGCCAACAGGCTTGTGGATCGTGACTTTGACGCCAGTGAGCTTGTGCGAAAGCTCCTCGGCCGCCTTCTTGGTCTTGGCAGCACGAGCTTCGGCAACACGCTTCTCGTGTTCGATACGGGCGACGTTCTCTTCCGTGGCTCCAACGGCGAGACCACGGGGAATGAGAAAGTTGCGGGCATAGCCGGGACGAACGCGAACGAGTTCGCCGCTCTTGCCGACGTTGGGAAGTTCCTCGGTGAGGACGACGCGGATGTAGTTGGCCATGACGTCGCTCTCCTTATGCTGTGACGGTGAACGGGAGCAGCGCAATGTTGCGCGCGCGCTTGATGGCGAGCGTGACTTTACGCTGATGAAGAGCGCAGTTGCCGCTGATACGACGCGGAACGACTTTGCCACGCTCGGAGATGAAGTATTTCAAGGCTTGCGGATCCTTGTAGTCGATCACGAGCGCTTTATCGGCGCAGTAACGACAAACCCGCTTGCGACCGGTGCGACGACGTCCGGGAGCGTCGGCATTGAGGTCGGGCGTTCGCGCAAAATCGCGATCGTCCATATCGATGTTGCGGCCGGAATCCATTCCTCGCGAATTCATGCTCAGGCTCCCTCGTCCTCGTCGCCACCCATGTCACCGTCGCCGTCGAGATCGTCGAGATCATCCGACAGCGGCACCTCGGAGCTGCGCTCCTGACGACGCTCGGGCTCGATGAGGCCCAATTGACGCTCACGCGACTCGTCACGCTCTTCTTCGAGCGGCGGAAGCTCGACACGCTCGAACTTCACATCATCCGCTGCGATCTCGATCGCGGCGACTTCAACGTCGTTACGAACGAGAACCGTCTGGTACTTGATGACGCCATCGAGCAGGCGAAGGTTGCGCTCGACTTCGGACACGACGCGCCCGGTGCCGAGGTACTTCAGGTAGACGTACACGCCGCGACGTTGCTTGCGGATGTCGTAGGACAAACGGCGTCGACCCCAAGTCTCGACCTTCGTCAAACGACCGCTCTCGCGGGTGATGACTTCGGACAAACGCGACCCGACACGATCAGCTGTGTCGGCATCGACGTCTGGTTTCATGATGTAAATTGTCTCGTATTCTCTGGCGCGATTCGGCGCCGTGACCAATCGACTCATGCTGCTCCTCTTGGACTGTGGCCCCGTGTGCGTTTGCCACGGAGCGAGGGCGATTCGTCAGCTGCCCATCACGTAGGACAAACCAGCCGACGTTTCGTACGAAAGACTCGCGAATCCCATCCGCCGATCACGACTTCTTGGATTCGTCCGGAATCGAAACAGTTTGTCCCGACCCGACAACAGGCGCGGCAGCTTCTTCCACACCTTTTTCTTTCGCTTGTTTTTTCCCAACTTTTGGTCGGGAATTTCGAACGTTCATCGCAGCAGCTACGCCGCGAGCCGCGACTTCTAGCACAGTTTCCGTCGCTTGCTTCAAGATGTCTGGCAATTTCGCGCGTTCGACCGCATCGAAACCACTGAGCACGTAATCCGCTACCTCCCCACCAAACCCAGCAGGAGGTCGGCCAATCCCAACCCGCAGCCGAACGAAGTCTCCCGTACCGACATGCGCCATGATCGAGCGCAAGCCGTTGTGCCCAGCATGCCCTCCACCCACCTTCAACCGCACATCGCCAAACGGAAGATCCAGTTCGTCGTGCACCACGATGAGGTTTGTCGGGGCAATCTTGTGAAATGCGAGCGCCGGCTGCACC
>DAOMZH010001156.1:0-3401 GCA_035437985.1 Polyangium sp. (in: bacteria)
GGGCTCCGCGCGATTCCAAGGTTCGTCCGGAGATGGGCTCGCGTAGCGCAAGCGCGATGCGCATGGTGCGCGGACGATTGGCTTGCTCGGCCATGTCCGCGAGCAGGTGTTTGGCGTGACGCCACGACTCCACGGTTGGAGCAGGAGAGGATCCAACAGCGGAAGACATCGAGGCGCTGCCGCACGAAGCGGTAACGAGACCCAGGGCAGCCCCGAGCAACGTAACTCTTCGGGACAAACCAGGGTTCGTCACGACCGATCCGCGCGCAAAAGCAGCGCGTAGCCTCGTTGCGGAGCAACCCCGATGACCAGACATTCGTCAAAAGACCCGCGCGCAAGAGCCACGACAGCAGCCGCCATCGCCATTCCCCCAATGCCTTCATGTGAACCCGCACGAGTTTCGATACTGCGGCGAGTCACGTGAGCCCATGACGAACCTTCGAGCATCGTGAGTCGAGTCGCCGAATGCCCCGTGATGATCGTGGCGCGAGATGGATTCCGAGGAGGCGGAAGACCGGCCAAAGCTTCGGTTGCTTCGTCGCGCCACGAGGTCCAGAAGGACAAACGGGCCAGGATGTGGGCCCCGCGAGCTTGGGCATGCTCGGCAGATTCGAGAAGCAAAGCACTTGCGCCTTCACTTCGAATGCCGAAATCGAGACCTGAACAAGTGGGAGACAAGCACCTTTCGACGACGGAACTGACCTCTTCGACACTTCCTGCGGCGAGCACGTGCGCTTCGCCGATCGAAATCAGATCGGCAGCCGTGACGATGGCACACTCGGCGGTTGCCCCGAGATCGGCCACGGCAAACACCGGGCCGCGAAGGCCCAAGTAAATGGATGCATGACCAACGGGTGAAGAAGGAACGAGGTTTGGAAAGTCAACCGGGCTGGCATACTTCACGCCTCGTTCATGAATCCGCGCCATATACGCGGTAGAACCGTCGACACTTCCAAACGCTCCACCCATCACGGCTCCAAGTTCGAGCGCGCGTTGCGGATCTTTCGGATCGATTTGCGCATCGCGGAGGAGACGCTGCACGACGACCGCGGACAAACGACCGGCGCGATCGAGACGTCGAGCCCGTCCAATGTCGAGGTGATCCCCTGCGTGGAACGCGACAGGGCCGGGAGCTGGAGGGGCCCCCACTTCGAAATATGCGTCGCTCTCATCCGAGCCGAGAACACCGAGCGGGCCAATCGTTGCAGCACCAACGATCACGACGTCGTGATGTGGAGGAGGTTGCGGTTCGGGAAACGCGTCGAGAGCAGTGAAGACGAGCGCCGTGTCGGTTCCTCCGAAACCGAATGAATTTGACATGGCTGCACGAAGGGGGACGTGCCGTGCTTGCGTGACGTGCTCGAGGTCGCACGCGGGATCGACTTCTTCGAGGCCGCCCGTGGGAGGAATGACGCCGCGAGCAACGGACATGGCCGTGACGGCTGCTTCGATGCCGCCAGCAGCGCCGAGGGTGTGTCCGATTTGGCCCTTGATGGACGAGACGGGAATGGTTTTCGCGGCCGGACCAAAACACGTGCGGATGGCGGCGGACTCCATGGAATCGTTGAGGGGAGTCGCGGTGCCATGGGCATTGATGTAGTCGATGTCGGTTGGGGACAAACCTGCCGAACGGAGGGCGCTCGACATGACGCGTGCGGCGGTGGTGCCTTCGCTTTCGGGGTTGGTGATGTGATGGGCTTCGGCACCAACGGACCAACCACGCAATTCAGCGATGGGCTGCGCTCCACGAGCCCGCGCGGAGTCTTCGGGTTCCAGAACGACGAACCCGGCACCTTCTCCGAGGTTCAGTCCGGCGCGACGTTTGTCGAATGGACGGCAAGGTCCGGGATCAACAGCGGACAATGCGCCAAACCCGGCAAAGGTGAGTCGACACAAACCGTCTGCGCCACCGGCGATGACACAACGGCTTGCTCCAGATCGAATCCAGGCCGCGGCCAAAATGATGGCGTTGGCGCCTCCGGAACAGGCGCTGCACAAGCTGCGCACGCGGCGAAACGGTCCGATGGCGGCGCGCACGTGATCCGCAGTGGAAGAAAGCGGATGCGACAACATTTGGGACATGGGCTTGATCGCGTCGGGTTCTCGCGAGAGCCAAGCGAGCAATTCTTCGGTCTCGTACATGCCTGCGGTCGTGCCGCCGACGACGAGATCCACGGGGGTCTGTCCTGGATGAACACCCGCACGGGCCAGGGCTTCACGGACGGCGAAGATGCTGAGCGCATCGGTTCGCGACCAAGAGCCGGCTTGTCCTTCGGGGGCCACATCGACGGCCGCTATACCCACAGCTTCTGCGGCGATCCGTGATTTGCTCCCGGTCGTATCGAAAAGTGTGACCGTGCCAAACGCCCGATCCCCGGCGATGAGCCGATTCATCGTGACTTCGGCTCCACGCCCCAGCGGCGAAACTACGCCGATGCCCGTCACCCAAATGCGCATGAAATCCTCGACCGTATTTCGCGATGTATGCGCGGCGGGTCGTCAGTTCGCCGCCTTCACTTGGACGATGTGCGCGGCAATTGCCTCAACGGATGCAAAAATGCTTCGCGCTTCGTCGCCTTCCGGGATGCGTACGCCAAATGCCTCTTCAATCGACATGGCCAATTGAAGGGCGTCGAGCGAATCGAGACCAAGTCCCGCGCCAAACAGCGGCGCCGCATCGTCAATGTCTTCGGGAGATTTCCCCTCGAGGTTGAGTTCAGAGACGATAAGTTCTTTTAGTTTTTGCCGGACTTCAGCAAGATTCATGGCTATTCGAGCGTCTGGTAGCATGAATCCGAGCGTTCGGAAAACGTTCGTTCGGCAGATACATGCGCAGTGGAAATCCGGTTGGCCACGGTCGGCGAAGTCCGTCGACACGCCCAGGCTTCAAGGTATGCTCTTTTGCCTCCAACAACGTGGGATACGACGCCAATGTCTGACAAGCCGATCGAAAACTTCGAAGAATTCTGGCCTTTTTACGTGCGCGAACACTCGAAGAAATGGACACGCCTGTTCCACTTCGTCGGCACTTCTGCGGGAGGTGCTGCTGGTCTTGCGGCCATTGCCCTCAAGCGTCCGTCTTTGATCCCGATGGGTCTGGCGGTGGGATATGCGTCAGCGTGGTTCTCGCACTTCTTCATCGAGAACAACAAGCCGGCGAGTTTCAAGCATCCTTTGTGGTCGTTCAAAGCGGACTGGATCATGTGGGGCAAAATGATCGCGGGCACGATGGATGCCGAAGTCGACCAGATCATGAAGGAAGCGGCGCACGCGTCGAATGGCAAAAACGGAGCTGGTTCGTACGAGACGCACCCCGACATGCACGGGTACGTCGGGACAAACTCGGTGAACTGAAGGCGGGTCAGATTTGGACCCTCGCTCCGCGCGCTAACAAGCGCGCT
>DAOMZH010001157.1:0-3396 GCA_035437985.1 Polyangium sp. (in: bacteria)
GCCAATGGGCACCCCGGCGCCGAAGCGCGCGTCGCGAGCAGACTCACCCGTTCGCCATCGACCGCCACGATGTTTGCCGTTCCCGCATTGGCAAGCCGCAGGTGGTCGCTCATCTATCCCCCTTGCGACCGCGTTGCATGGCTGCTTTGGCTTCGAGTTCCGCCTCGCGGCGTTTGACCGTTTCGCGTTTGTCGGCGACCTTTTTGCCTCGCGCCAGGGCAATTTCGATTTTGACGAACCCATTTTTGAAATAAAGCCGCGTAGCGGCGACCGTCATTCCTTCCCGTTCGACAGCTCGCCGGATTTCTTCGATTTCTTTGCGATTCAGCAAAAGTTTCCGGCCGCGTTTCCCCAAGTGACCAAACGCCGCCCCAGGCATCTCGGCCACCAGCATTCCATGAATGAATGCTTCTCCGTTCGTAATGGCGCACCAAGCGTCTGAAATATCGGCTTTCCCATCACGAAGCATTTTTACTTCGCTACCAATGAGCACGATTCCCGCTTCGTACTTTTCGCCGAGCTCGTACTCGTAACTCGCTCGCCGATTACGGACGATGAGTTTTTCGTCGCTTGCCTGTTTCTCGCCCACCTGCGTACACCCTCATCCGTAAAGCCACACTTCGTAACGAAGTAGCGCGCCCTTCATGCCGCGTCCACACCCCGGCGCAGAGATCGCCCTGACAAACGTCCACGCCGTGCTAGGAACGCCCGCACCTACTCATGCGACCCATTCATTTACGCGGCGCGCGAACCCACAATCTCCAAGGCATCGACCTCGATTTTTCTCCCGGGCACCTCGTCTGCATCGTCGGTGTCTCGGGCTCGGGCAAATCGTCACTCGCCCTCGATACTCTCTATTCCGAAGGCCAAAGGCGCTTCGTTGAAAGCTTCAGCCCCTACGCCAGGCAGTTTCTCGAGCGTCTCGAACGACCGCCCATTGATGAACTAGATCCCGTCGCTGCCGGTGTCGCCGTCGATCGTCGAGCTCCCATCAAAAGCTCACGTTCCACCGTCGCCACCATGGCGGACCTCGAGCCCTATCTCGCCGCGCTGTTTGCCCGTGAAGCCATTCCGGTTTGTCCAGACTGCAACGTTGCTGCCGTTCGAGTTGATGCAGCCCAGGCCGCGGAACAAGCCATTGCAAATCATCAAGGTCAAGCCGCGCTGGTTACGTATCGCGTCGCCATTACAGGCACCGAAGCTCTGCTCGAAGTCCGCGAATCATTGCTCAGCGCCGGGTACCGAAGGCTTTACGTCGGCGGTGAACTTCGGGACATCGACGAAGTCGCACCGAGCGATGCCGTAGCTGCTGGAGGAAACATCGAAGTCGTCATCGATCGTTTGAAGCTGGATGGTCGAGACAAACGCCGTCTTGGATCCGCCATTGAAGAAGCATGGCGTCGATCCGATGGCCCAGCCGTACTTCATGTTGGCGCAACGGCAGCCAGCACGGACAAACGCCGAGTCCTCGTTCCGCGATGGCTTGCTTGTCCATCGTGCGCCAAGTCGTTCGACCCTCCGCGAATTGGTTTGTTCTCCTATGAATCTCCAACTGGCGCGTGTCCTGCTTGTCGCGGTTTTGGGCGCACCATCGGGATCGCATGGGACAAGGTCGTTCCCGACGATTCCAAGACCATCGAGGGGGGCGCCATTCGTCCCTGGACCGGATCGAGCACCCAATGGGAACGCCGTGTGTTGCGCAAGTTCTGCGACCGCAAGAGCATCCCGGTCGACGTTCCCTGGTCCCAGCTTTCCGAAGAGCAGCGCGAACTGATCCTCGATGGCGACGGCAGCTTTCACGGCGGCAAGTACCCGGGGCTCCGCGCATGGTTCAAGTGGCTCGAATCTCGCACGTACAAGATGCACGTCCGCGTGCTGCTCGCGCGTTACCGATCCTACGATGTGTGTGAAGTCTGTCAGGGGAAACGTTTGTCCCCTGAATCCCTTCGTTATCGCGTGGGCGATCTCGATCTCGCTTCCTGGCACGGACTCGAACTTCGTGAAGCTCGGGCACGTTTGACGTCGCTCGTCACGACCACAGGCCAAGGCGAAATCGTTCGCAAAGAACTGGAACAACGCTTGGGGTACCTCGAACGCGTCGGTCTTGGCTACATCACGCTCGATCGCCAAGCCCGCACGCTCTCTGGAGGCGAAGCGCAACGCGTCACGCTCACCGGAGCCTTGGGTTCGTCCCTGACCGGGGCTCTGTTTGTCTTGGACGAACCCACGGTGGGACTGCATCCAGCCGACATTCCGCCGCTCGTCGATGCGATGCGGGAACTCGCCGCCCGCGGCAACGTCGTGATCGTCATCGAGCATGAACCGCAGATCATTCGCGCTTCCGATCGCGTCGTCGAACTCGGACCCAAAGCTGGGAAGCTCGGCGGCAAAGTCATCTTCGATGGCTCACCCGAAGCTCTTGCCGCCGATCTTTCGTCCCCGACCGGGCGCTCCCTCGCTCATGCCCACGTGCGTAACTCCGCAAGCGCACCCGCACCTACGGCTCCCCGCGGCGCGATCTCCGTCGTTGGCGCACGAGCCAACAACCTGAAAGACATCACGGTCCGTTTGCCTTTGGGGCAAGTCGTGTGTGTCACGGGCGCGAGTGGCTCGGGCAAGAGCACCCTCGTCGATGACGTCCTCTATCGCGCGATCGCCCGCGCTCGTGGCTACAAGGACGTCGATGCTCCGGGCACGCATCGGCGCATCGAAGGTTCGAGCAGCATCAAAAATATTACGATCGTGGATCAATCACCGCTCGGACGAACCTCACGAGGCAATCCGGCGACGTACACGAACGCGTGGAATCGAATACGGGCGATCTATGCAGGACTGCCCGAGGCCAAAACGCGCGAACTCTCCGCGGGGCACTTCTCTTTCAACGTGGCGCTCGGACGTTGTGAAACGTGTGCCGGAGAAGGGGCCGAGACAATCGAGATGCAATTCTTGGCGGACGTGTCGCTCACCTGTCCCGTCTGTCAAGGCAAACGTTTTCAGAATGAAGTTCTCGATGTCAAACTCGATGGTCGTTCCGTCGCCGATGTTCTGGCGTTGTCGATCGACGAAGCGCTCGAGATCTTCGCGCGTGAAGCTGCGGTCGTGCGCGCTCTTGGTCCACTCGCGAAGCTGGGACTCGGTTACCTGGCGTTAGGTCAGCCTCTTTCGACCTTGTCTGGTGGCGAAGCGCAACGTCTGAAGCTCGCGCGAGCTCTGGCCGAATCATCGGTGGGCACATTGTTCCTGCTCGACGAACCCAGCGCTGGTCTGCACGCCGAGGAAGTTTTGTTGGTGAACGAAGCGATGCGCGATCTCGTGCGCGGCGGCGGAAGCGTGATCGTCGTCGATCATGATCTCGATGTCATCGCCGCAGCCGATTGGATCGTCGATTTGGGACCG
>DAOMZH010001158.1:0-3394 GCA_035437985.1 Polyangium sp. (in: bacteria)
ACCAATACCTCCCCCGAGCCTACTCGATCACCTCAATGACCCTCCGCCGCATGGAGGTGATCTCTTGGCCGCTTGGTTTCGCGGGGAGATGGGTCTTGGGACTGCCCGCATTCCATCGATGCGCACGCTCGTCGAACGCGTCGGTGTAGACATTTACTGGGTAACTCCAGAGGATTTGGATCCAGTCATTGACGGAGCTTCCACAAATACGCCGCGGCCTTCGATTCTCGTAAATTTGGTGGAAGGACCGCATTGTTGGTGGCGTACGCGAATGACATTGGGTCATGAATTGTGCCACTTGTTGGCTGACGCCTCGAATGGCGGGAATCAACGGTTTGCGCTGTTGAGTCCACATAATATGGTCCGCAGTGATCATCCACGATGCAATTTATTCGACGGGTTTGATCGAATAGAACGGCGTGCAAGCGCATTCAGCGCCTGTTTGCTCGCTCCAGACGAGGCGGTGCGCGATATCGTCGGAAATGGGGATCCTACGTCGGAAATTGCCATTGCCGATATTGGTCGTGAATTTGGGCTTGGCCGAACGACGGCAATCAATCGCCTGTGTCATGTGTTTCGGCTGAGCCGACAGATACGTGAGAGCATGCAACAGCGCAGCGCGCAGCACTGGACGAAAACCGAACATTCGGACTGGGCGCCGGATACACTTGGTCTACGCAGTGGCATTTTGACGGAATTGGCCTGTCTGGCATTTGCGGATGGTCATATCAATGCCTTGCGTGCACGAGAATTCCTACGATTACCATTGACGGAACCGCTCCCGGCCCACTCACGATTGAAAGTCGAGCAACGAGCACCATTACGTCGTGTCGAGGATAAGATTCGTCTAATTGCCCTGACCTATTTGCAGCAAAAATATGCTGATTTCTGGGACCTCTGGGATATCGGTGTCGAAATGGTCGCACCCGTGCCTGGGGGATGGAAAGCCCAGATTGCCTATCGCTCCGCAGGTAAAACCGAGCCGTACAAACCATCAGGACACGTGATCATCTCGTACGATCTGACGGCTGTGACCGACGAAGAAGATTTCGGACTGGCCGAATTCGTGAACGCAACAAAACGCGCCGCACAAATCGGCTAGACCGGTCATGCACGAGCATCATTACGAGCAATCTCGGAAAAACCGATGCGTTGTCGCCTGCGCACGCATGGTTTTGTCACGAATTGGTCAACTGGTCGATGAAGATGCTCTTTGCGATGGGGTTGTCGGAAGTAAACGTGGATTTGAACTCGAACACGCTGCAAAGTGGATTGGCGGAAAATACCATTCTCTGGATCCCGACGATCCTCGCAATTATGAATACCTGCGCTTCTTGCTTGGCGACGAGCGGTGGATCATCGTCCAAGTATTTGGTCTCGAAATTGGGAAATACGTCGAATCTTTGACCAAACCTCTGCAGACGAACTGGAGTCCGTTGTCTCAGGATCTGGGTTTGCACGCAGTTACATTGATCGGAAACGACCAAGCCGCCTTTCTGTGCCTCGATCCGTATCACGGCGCGAGTGGTCAACCATTTGGTATCCCAATCCATGTCTTTGCCACGTGCTGGACAGGACAATGCGCAATATCGCCACGATTGGCGTGACAAACTTCGGAGCCATGGCGGTCGATCTCATTCGCGAGACGCCTTTGGCGCCTAATCGTCAGGCTGCGGAAACAACTAACAACGCCACATCCCGACCACATCGGACGTGACGAACCGAGCCCTCGGAGCGCAACTGCGTTCGTTTGTTACTGAGGTTTGTTTAGACCAACGTCGGTGTCGCCCATCGCATCGCGCACCGAACCTGCAAGCGCACAGCTCAAAGCTTGACGCTTCTGCGCCGCCATCACCCGATCGTCGAGCGGCATGCCGGACTGCTTCAAGTCCACATCCGCCGTACGTCGTAGACGGACGACCAACTTGCCATCCGACAGGCGCCAGATTCCGACGCGTGAGGGATGCGGAACCGAACGCAACGCTTCGCTCTTCGAACTGCCTTGCGGCACGTTCAGATTCTCGACGGGTTCGTCAAGGACAAGCGTGAAGTATTGCGCCTTCTCGAGCAGCGGGATCACGACCGGCAAATCGTCTTTCACCGTGTCCTCGAAGAACTCGATGAACGTTCGCAGCTTCAAGTCCCCCGATGCTTCTTGCACATCGCGGATCCAATCGTCCGACATCACGCGGAGGGATCGATACGCGACCCGCAAGTTGTAGGGCTGCGCGGGCGGAGCACAACGATCGAGTTCGTTGCACATTTCGCCCATCGCACACTCGCGCGTGCGTTTGCATTCCTTGCCGGAGAGTTGATTGGTGTTCTGCGCGCGGAACAAACACGCGGTAAAACCATCGCGAAGCGAAGCGTTTGCGGCTTGGCGTAGGCTGTCGGAAGTCGTGGCTTGATCGACGTCGAGGCGCAAGTAGATGCCTGGTTTGTCCAGGAACTTCCACGAAGCGAGGATCTCTTTTTCGACGACTTCGCTCCCTGGTTGTTTGGCGAGGTCGATGGTCCAGGCTTCGACTTTTTCGCGGAGAGGAAGCCAGCGTGGCCCGAGTTCGGCGACGACGGTGCGTTGCTTGGCGAGCAGCGTACTGCGTGTCGATTCGAGTTCGGCTTGGCTTCGTTTCCAATGGACGATGGCGCTCACGGCGAGGACGATGCCAGCCCAACCCCAGAACTTGGTGGAGGGATAGCGAACCTTGCCATCAGCGCGGTCCTGTTTGGATTGTGCGAGGGACGGGAGGCCTCGCGGGCGTTCATCCGCCGCGGGGGGCATGATGTTATCCGCTCTTGGGGAGTTTGCCGACCATGAAGCTGACGTTCGGATAACCGGCAAACGCAGCTGTCTGGAAGACGCTCTTGACGACGAGTGCGGGAACGTTCTGGTCGACCTGGAGAATACAAACGCCGGGGAAGGGTTTGTTTGGCTGAACCTGCTTCCAGAGCTCGCGCTTGTTCTTCAGGATGGTGAAGAGTTCGTCGATTTTCTGCATGCGGCCGAGTTCTTCGACGGCACGCGTAGATCCTGCGAGCACGCCATCGACGAGGATTTGGTTGCCGTTCACGGCGACCATCGGCGCATCGATGATGTCTTCGACGTTTTCTGCTTTGGGCAGTTTGACGTTCTTGTCGACGGTGATTTCACCGGACGCGGAGAACGACATCAGCAGGAAGATGACGGTGGTGATCAAAAAGTCGATGAAGCTCACCAGGTTGAGGGCGGTGTTCGTGGCTTTTTTGTGGCCGCCGGAGACCTTGTTCTGGACAAACTTCAGCGAGATTCCGTGCATCAACCGCCTGCCTGGTTGATGAATCACGTGGGCATGCGGGTTGTGGTGTTTGGAAGGACCGTGGGATTTTCCGCCACTCATCGACGTGTACTCCTCAG
>DAOMZH010001159.1:0-3393 GCA_035437985.1 Polyangium sp. (in: bacteria)
TCGCCATGACGTGGAACGGATGCACACCCGATCGTTTTCCGAAATCGCGAAGTGAGACACCTTGCTCCATGCGCAATTTGCGGATCCTCATGCCCACGCGAAAGACCAGCGAATTCTCTTCGTATTGTTGGCGCAACATACTCCCCCGCGAACGAATCGCGGTTATCAGTGAACGTTCCGAAGCAAGCCCACTTGAACCCTTGTAAAAGCCTCGAAACGCTCGCTGATAACCGCGATCGATGGACACACGTAGCCATTTCGGTCTACGAGACCGGGACAAACATGGTCACGGAAGGAACGCGACGGAGATTATGGAGTTCCTGCCCGGCGCGTTCTTTCCGTGCTCACGTGCTTATTGCCCGATGGTCGAAATTTCCAACGGGGTACACGTACGATTTTTGAAAGTGCCCCTGTTAACGCTGCGTATCAGTCCGCCGAACTTCACGAGCGGCGAAACTCGACGCGTTACTCGGACCAAAAAAACGTTTGTCGACAGCAAATAGTCGTCGCGGTGCTTTTATCCACGACGGCCTCTCCCATCGGTTCGCCGCCATTCGCCGCGCATGTTCCGGGGACGTACAGGTGATCCGTAACAGATTTCGATCCAATCGCGGAACCCGCCGGAAAAATAGGTTTACATTCTGCCAAGCTCGACGAAATTGGCAAATTGAGTATTTCCGATCCGCACGTGGAATCAGTGAACGCTCGGAGATTTGCGACGCACAAACCACCGATAGGCTCACCGCACGAGCACGCGGTGCACGAGCGCGAGTCTTTGGGCTCGTGCTCGTACATCACGAACCGCGAGTACGTGTAATTGTCGGGGCATTTATCATGCTCGCCATTGAGCCAAACACATTGAGCCCACGGATAAAGGGACGCGGGAACGCATTCTTTCGACCCATTGCCACAAAGATCCCGCGTCATGCTCGAATGACAAGCGACTGCCGCATTTTCCCATGAAGTCGTGAATCCATTAAAACCAGGAACGGGATTTACATGGACGGCGCATGCCTCATTTTGCGGTCCGGGCAGTGCAGACCATGCAATGGATTGAACGCATGGAGTACCGCTTCCCGGCGGACATTGCGCACCGGCAGGAATTGCATTTTCATTCGTGCAGCTACCATCCCACCCCCCCGGACCGTCAAAAGGGACGCTTGTCCCTCCGGGACCGCACGTCGACGTCCCAACGGATATCGAATCGGGTACGCCCGCACATTTGCCCGTTGCTCCCTCGCATTCACACGACGCACAATCGAACGGCGGAGCATGGAGGCCCGAGTATCTCACGAGCTGAATTTCCCCTTCGAAGGGGCATTTCGTTGGCGCATCGATTGCCGGGCCAAACCAAACGGGATCTGGTCCGTGCCAATCGGAAGCATTTGGACCGGCTTGAAGCGCAACGCATTCGCCGCCTTTATCGAGACAGGCACCTTCGGGACGAAATGACGCGCCATCAGGAGCGGCGTCTGTCCCGGCGTCTGCATCATTGTTACAATCTGGATCAATCAAAGAGGGAATTTTAGGATCGCACGTGTCATAATGAAAATTATCCGGTGCAGAACATGCTTCGACACCGCAAAAAATCGCTGCTGATATCGATACGAGCAAAACTTGGCGATGATGCGATTTCATGCTCAAAACTCCCACCCTCCGCTGATTTGACCACCGACCATGATCGGGGGGATATCTGCTATGATATGGTCAGCCACGGCGATCTTTGTACCACTCGATAACTTGAGAATGTCGACGCTTCCAAGCACAAGAAACGACTCGGATGCGTAAAAACGTGCCCCTACACGACCACCACCGCCCATGATCAGATCGGTTGATGATTTGCCCGTGTAGATTTCGCTTGAAAACTTTATGTTAAGCCCTCCGATCGAACCTATTGCGCAACCGAAAAACCATTTCAAATGACCGCATGTAGATACAATTCCACCCGCGGTCATTGCGTTGATCTGTCGATCGGCAACGCCCGTCGTCAACCATGCGGCTCGTCCTTCGAGGCCAAACGATAAAAACTCTTTTGGTTTTACCGAGACGCCTACGACTCCGCCGATCGCGGGATTCCACGACGCTACGCCAAACACGGTAACAACTCCGCCATTGACCGAAAAACGAGGGCCATCCTTTTTCGGCGCGGGCTTTGTTTCTTTTGGTTCGCCGTGGTTCGGATCCTCTTTTGGCTCGTAGTCGGGAGAGCCCCAAACGTTCGAACTGTTGAAAGGGGGCGGAAAGTAGCGCTTCTTTTTGCGCAAAATGGGTTCGTCTTCCGGTATGGGTTCGAGCTTTACAATCGGGACGAGCTTCAACGAAATTGCGATTGTCTCGCCTGGTTTGGCGGTGAACGTCTCGACGGCCTCTTCGTATCCGTCGAGCTTTGCGCGGATCGTATGTTCGCCGGGCATAGCGAAGCGCCAGAAACCTGAAATGCCTTCACGGTTCCACGACTCGCCATCACAAGTGACCGTCGCGCCGACTTGTGAAATCGTCACGCTGACCCACGTCGTCGCGGCTTTCGCCTTGTCGTAGGCCGCGGCGACCTCTTGCCGCTCGTGCAACGTCACCCCTTGCCCTTGCTCCATGGCAAAGTGCAGAAGTTGAGCCGCGCGGTCGATCTGCCCGAGCTTCAAGAGGGCAAGCCCGAGACGCCCCGAGACGACCGGGTGAGGATGAATGTCGAGCGCCTCTTTGTATGCGATAGCCGCGTCGTTATATCGACCTGCTAACCGTGCTTGGTTGCCTGTTCTCACGAACAAATCGAAGCTTGCCTCTTGATCTTGAACCGAGGGAGTTTGAGCCGCTGAAATATCGGCACGAGCGACGGCCGAAGCACTGAGACAAACCCCGACGATGAACGCAGCACAACGAAGCATCGAGTGGCGATGATGCTCGTCTTCCTCGTTGGCGTCAACGAAAACGCTGGAAATCATCGACCTGGCAGTCGATTGTCGAAACCTTCTGGCGTGTGCTTGTAGGGTGGGAGCGGCGCGAGATCCTGGACGTACGTTTGTTTGTCTCGGGACTTAGTGGGAGTGGACACGTCTCGAACACTGGTCAAAGATGCAGGTTCAGGTTTTCCGGTGGGTGCGTCCTGAAGGACCGCGGGTTCGTCTTGCACTTTGGATAGTTCGTCCGAGCTATACATTACAGCGTTTTGCACGGCGCCAAGAACTCGAGCGTCCTCGGTCAGAGTGGCGCGCGATTGTGGCTCAAAACAAGCTGGAACGAGTAGCAATAGGGCGACGATGGAGCCGAGGATTTGCGATGCGTAGTGTGACCGTTCGGTCCATCGAGAGCCGTTTTCGTTGGACGAAACGAAATCTTTGCCCGAGCTGGGCTCATTGCAACTCGTGAGAAATGGCGGCATGACCGACAAAAGCTCAC
>DAOMZH010001160.1:0-3390 GCA_035437985.1 Polyangium sp. (in: bacteria)
TTTGGCTGCGCCAAAGAGACTGACCCAACGGCTCTGCCCCCAAACCCCCGGGGGACAAACCGGGGCCAAGCCCAATGAACTGGATCCACTGAAGATTGAGGCCTTGGACCGAATTTTCACGCGACGGCGGGGGCCCCGCTGTCTGAGCCCGCGCAGCGGGCGAGTTCGGGGTCCCGCCGGTGCGTGAAAACCGGGCCAAGGCCGGAGCCACAAACGCAAAAAGCGCCGCCATCGATTGCCGAGGCGACGCTTTCTTCTTTCGTTTCGTTCGAGGTGGACCTGACTGGGATCGAACCAGCGACCTCTAGAGTGCGATTCTAGCGCTCTCCCAACTGAGCTACAGGCCCGTACGAGACCCGCGGACTCTACCGATGATGGTACACGAGTCAAGTCGAAAAATGTGGCGATCGTTCAGCCACCCGGCGGAGCTTGCGGAACGGGGGTCGTGGTCATGCGCTGACGAGCCGCAGGATTGTCGAACGAAAACAGCTTCTGCTTGTCGAAACGATAGGACTCGGTCTTGCCGAAAGGCGGGTTCATGTCGTGAATCCAATACACATCCCCAGACACGATCGTGTCTTCCGGACGACCCGTTCGTTCGGGCAAACGAATCAAGTACTCCTTCATCGAGTCGCGGAAATTGGCATTACCCGCGTCCTTCATCCGATTGAAGTAATCGCTCCAAATCTGGTTGTAGGCATAACTCTGGACCTTGCCCAAGTCCCAATTCGGCGGTTGGCCCGTGAACGGATCAATGCTGCGACCATCGATGGTTTTTGCATCCACGAGAATCGTTCCGTCATCCGTGACAGGTCCCGGGGAAAACATGAACCAGCCTTGCAAAAAACGGAATTTTTGCGCTATCAAGCGAATGGGCTCGGGATGCGGCCATTTATAAAGATTTCTCGTGCACCATAGTTCGACCAAAGCTTGATTCACCGCCGCAACGAGCATGACCATGACGGCCATTTCGCGCAAAACGATGACCAGCTTGCGGCCCTTTTCGCGAATCGGAGCAATGTCATCCGTGGGGGCTTCGGACGGACCCTTGGGCAAACGCAATCCAAATACCTTCGCGGCATCTTTACGGGCCAGCATTTTCCACACCGCGTCGACCAGGTGCGAAATACCCGGGACTCGATAAATCCACGCAATAGTGGGCCCCAGAGGAAACGCCGCAATGATCTCGCTCAGCGCCCGGGAACGAAAAAACCGCTCTGCGGTCACCGGGTGCTCGACGGCGAGACCTTCAATGAGTCCTTTTTCACTGCGGAACGTGAGCAATTCATAAAGGTCGAAACGTTTGAGCAGGCGACAAACCCACAAAGCGCCGGGGGAATTCTCATCAAATAAGACGACGCGCGCGCGGTGCGTACGCCGCATCGTGCGCGTAGCAATGTTCCAATCATCCGTCGTGAAGAGCAACGTCGAAAACAAACACATGGACCAAGCAAAAGGCCCAAGGACGAAGGTCGAACCAAAACCAATGTGCAACATGCACATGAGCGTGAGAACAATACGGCGCGCCCAGGTTCGTCCCAGCGGCGAGGCCAATGCAATGGGAATTCCAGCTTCGGCCATCAAGACGAATTTGGTCGCGACAATGATGAGAATCGGCGGAATGTGTCCGCGTACATCGGCCACGATGGGCGTGACCATCCGGTCGACCCAAAGAACGTAATGGACCGCGGTGCCGTTTTTCCAAAGGGCCCCAGTTTTGTGAATGACGTTGAAATAATAAATGGCGCAAATCTGCAAGACGATCACGCCCGCGACCAGGGACACATACGGCTTTTCCAGGCGCTTTTCCATGACGCCCGAGCGATCATTCAATTCCTCGGCATTGGCTTCCTTGCGGCGGCGCATCGAAGCCAGCAAGGCATCGACGGAAAACCTATCGCCCATCGGCAAAAAACACGTCCAAAGCGCCAGCAAGTTATAAACGACGTAGCCGCCATTTTCGATGAGCAGAATCCGAGCATTCATCCCGGAAATGAAGACGAGTGCCATGAGTTGCGCAATGCGAGTTTTGTACCCGACAAACACGCAAATAAACGTGCCCAGAATGACCAGCCAAAGCGCCCATAAATCCGGCGCCGAGGAAAATGCATTGACGATCGAAAAAAGCCCCCAACCGTTCGTGCGCCAAAGCTGCACGTGATTGGGCAATACCCCTTTGTCGGAAAACATCGCCAACCAATCCGGCGTGCGCCGAAATAGGTCGGTAATCATGAGGAAACCCAAAAGAATTCGACTGAATCCCAACGTTCGGCGATCAATCGACAAATATACGTCGCGAATGATCAGCCAATACTCGTACAAACCATAGGTTTTCTCACTGCGCGTGAGCAGCCGTTCAATGGGCCCATCCACAGGTGGTTCCGCCCCGTCGTCGTCCGCGCTTTCCGCAGGTTCTTCCGAAGAAACCTTTTCTTCAGCTGGGTCTTCTTTCGTCGCGTTTTCGTCGGCTTCCCTCGGTTCAGCCGAGTTTTCGTCGACTTCTTTGTCCTCGACCTCGTCGCTCGATGCTTCGCGGCCGTCCAGCCCTTCACTCGCGGAACTCATGGTGCCGTTACCGAATTAGCGCGTTTTCACGTTCGATGCACCCTTCACGAAAGCCGCACGAACGATTATGCTGTCGTCCCGTCTTTGCCCATTCGATTACCCACTATGCTCGACGCTACGGAACGGAAGACTCTAGCTTGGTGCATGTTCGCCGCAGGTGTGCTTTGCCTCATTCCCGGCGAAATCCCCAAAGGCCCAACCGCGCTCGATTACGCACGACAAGTCGTCGGACGATTACTCGACCACCGAGCCACGCACGGCGCATGGTTCATTTGTCTGGTCATGGTGGCTCATCACCATTGGCGTTTGCAGCAAGAACGCCCGGAATCCCCGCAAACTCAGGGGTGACCGAGCTCCACTTCGCACTTCGACAAATCGGGATTTCCGGTCAACCAATTCGTCATACACACGTCGCCCGCTTCGCCCTTGTTCCACAAAAGGCCGCCCTTGTGTTTTTCTCGTAATCGTGCCTTTCGGACGATCGTAAGCACGTCAGGCGATGATTTCTTGGCAAAAACATCAGCCGTGAGCTCCGGTTCGAGGGCGCATATGCTGCGATAATTGTCCTCGAGTTCCGCGAGTGTCGTGGATTCTTTGCCGCCGGAATAATATTCGGCGTAGTTCTCGACATTCGACGAATCCGGGGGTTCGGGGCGACGAAGCCCATATTGACCGTAAATACGCAAAGGCCGGGATGTGTCTCCGTGACAATCGAGCGTCCCGCAACGCCGCTCCATGACGGCCGAGAACGACCGAAACGTAAGCGGGTCGAGTTGCGGCAGGACGACTTCCTCGACACCCGTTTCGTAACCACCACATGCGACT
>DAOMZH010001161.1:0-3390 GCA_035437985.1 Polyangium sp. (in: bacteria)
CACCGTTCTGAAGTATCGGGGGCGAGTGTCGGATCCGTCTGGGCGACAGCGCGACGCCACGCGAGCTCGAAGGCCACCGAATTGCCATCATCGAGCGCAGCAATCGCTTCGGTCCAGCGCGAAGGAGCAGGCGCTCCGTCGGGCACGAGCGATCGAAAACGTACGGCAACGCGTCCGGTGTGTCGGTCCAAATCCGCCTCGAAAGCTTCGGTCCCGGAAAAACCCAACACACGAGCGAGGCGCCCAGACGACTCTTCATCCACGGGCCACGAATGTGTTTGTTGTCCGGTCGCAAATTGCACGACGTGTTCGGCGCGGCGAAACGTCAGATAAGCATCGGCAATTTCTCGCGCTTCGCGATCCGTCACGAGTCCCGCGCTTCGCAAACGGCGCAATCCATCGAGTGTCCCTCGTGCTCGAAGTCGCGCTTCTCGCCCACCCCAGATCAACTCGAGGGTTTGCACGAAAAACTCAGCCTCGCGAATACCCCCGGGACCAAGCTTCAAATCGCGTCCTGCACCACTCGACAACTCCGCCCGAGATCGCTGCACGAGCTTCGTCATTTCAATTGCGAGTGACGGATCGACCCTACGGCGCCAAACGAATGGTTCGAGAGCTGCGAGAGCTTCGTCTCCAAAGTCGATATCGCCCGCAACGGGCCGGGCTCTCACGAGAGCTGCGCGTTCCCAGGTTCGACCAAACAGTTCGTAATAACGTTCCGCGGCCGCCAAAGAATTGACGAGCGGACCGCTGCGACCTTCCGGACGTAAACGAAGATCGACGCGCCAAACCCATCCATCTTCGGTCACGTCTTCGAGCATCGCGGTAAGACGACGCGCGACACGCGACCAAAAATCATGAAGCGTCAACGTGGGCGTTCCATCGAGCACGCACCCACCTTCGTCGGTGTCGTAGAAGAAGACGAGATCGACATCGGAGCCCGCATTGAGCTCATTCCCGCCGAGTTTTCCCATTCCGATGACGACAAACCGGGCTGGAGTTTCGTTGTCTTTTTGGGGCAAACCAAACCGCGCCCCCAACTGCGCCTTGGCTTCTCGAAACGCACAATCGATGGTCACTTCAGCAAGAGCCGTGATCTCTTGAGCCGTCACGTCGACGTCCGCGCCTCCGAGAGACAACGGGAGCAATTCACGCAGCGCGATGCGCATACGCTCCATCGCCGCGAAACGACGTAATTCACGAACGACGTGATCCGGATCTTTGTCGTCGCCGATCCTCGCCTTCAAACGCGCAGCAAGTCCTGCATGATCGCGGGAGGTGCGATGTCCTTCGGTGATGATTGTCTCGACAATCTCGGGTGAGGACTCGATTGCCGCCGTCAACGCGGGGTACGCGCTCGCCAACAATACGGCGTAGGCAAAGCCTGGCGCATGAGGATCCATACGCTCGGCCAGGCGTGTGGTGTACACGGCAGCTCGTTGCGGATCAATTCGCTGTGCAAGCGCCAAAAGCCGAGAACGACCGGGCATCGAGGTCCGCAAAGTAGCACTCGGTGGTCAGTCTGGTGCGGACACTCGCCACGTTTTCTAGAGCCGCCAGTGATTCGCAAATCGCCATTATTCGAAGCGAGTGATCGCCTTGGCGAAGATGCTTTCAACTCCTATGCTCCTGGCGTGCGTCTGCTTTGCATCTCGGACATTCATGGACACGCCGACGCGTTGTCAGCGGTGCTCGCTGCGGCTGAACAACGTGGATATGCCCAAGTTTTGGTGGCTGGAGACATCTGTTTTCCAGGCCCGAATGCTCTCGAGACTTGGCGACGTTTGACGCAGATTCGCGCCGTCGTTGTGCAAGGAGTCGGCGATCGCGCCCTCGCTACGCTGGACACGGCGCGTGTGGTCCCGAAAAACCCTCATGAACGAGCGCGTCTCGAACGACTCGCTGCAACGCGTACCGAACTTGGGGACCTCATCCTCACGCGCATGCGGCGTTTGCCCGAAATGCACCGCATCGACTTGGAAGACGGCAGCGAACTGCTCGTGATTCACGGTTCGCCGACAGATCCCTTCGAGCCTTTTTCACACGACATGACGGATGAAGAGATGGGTGCACTCTTGGGTGACGATCCTGCAGACATCATCGTTTGTGGCGGATCGCATGTTCCATTTGACCGCATGGTTTCGGGCGTCCGCATCATCAACGTGGGCAGTGTGGGCGAAGCGCCGAGTGGAACTGGCCGCAGCGGACTACATGCCGATTTCACAATCATCGACACGCACAAAGCGGGAATCGATGTCGAGCAACTCGTTGTTCCACTAGGAAAAGCGGCGTAGAACACGACATGCGCGCGATTCCATGGCTTTGGCGTTCCCAACGAGTACGTCCCACAGCTATGATGGGTTTGGCACTATGAGAGGGCCGCACGAAGATGATGGCGAAGCCACGCGAGTCGCCCATATCAAGGAGCTCCAAGACGAGCTTCGGGCGCGGTCACAGCGTGATCGCGCCTATATCATCGTGCTGCAAGGCTCGAACGTAGGCGAGATGCACGAGATCGAGGGCGCCGAGATGGTCCTTGGTCGCGGCCAGAACGCCAGCCTGCGTTTGAACGATGAAGGTGTGTCGCGAAAACACGCTCGCCTCATACGCAGCGGCGACAAATTCATCATCGAAGACCTCAACAGTTCCAACGGCACGCTCGTCAACGGTCACAGCGTTCAACAACGCATTCTCGAAGACGGCGACAAGATCAGTCTGGGACAAATCACCGTCCTCAAATTCACGTACCACGATCATCTCGACGTCAGTTTTCAGCAGCAAATGCTGGACGCTGCTCTCCGCGATGGACTGACGAAAGCCTTCAACAAGCGCTATTTCCTCGGACGTATCGAGACCGAGCTCGCGTACGCGCGGCGGCACATGTCTGCATTGTCCCTCGTCATGTTCGACGTCGATCACTTCAAGCGTGTGAACGATACGTACGGACATCTCGCGGGCGATTACGTGCTCATGAAGATCTCCAAGGTCACGCTGAACACGGTTCGAACCGAAGACGTCTTTGCTCGTTACGGTGGTGAAGAGTTTGCAGTTTTGTGTCGGGGCGTGAATCTGAACAACGCGGGAATCCTCGGCGAACGACTCCGTTCGGCCATGGAGTTGTCGGCGTTCGAGCACGAAGGAACGCGAATGCCCATCACGATCAGCGTCGGTGTGGCTGCGTTCCCCGAGCTACAAGTCGAAACGCCCGAACAGCTCATCGGGGCTGCCGACGAGGCTCTGTACCAAGCCAAACGTACGGGTCGCAATCGCGTGCTGCTCAAACACGGCACGCCCTAGTCGTCGAACGAGCTGTCGAGCGCGCTGCGTAGCTCCTGGACAAACGTTCGTACAAGACGAACACGTTCATCACGCGACGCTGCTTGCTCGATC
>DAOMZH010001162.1:0-3388 GCA_035437985.1 Polyangium sp. (in: bacteria)
GAGCGTTCTGAGCGGGTCTTCCAACATTTTACGCGCTTCCACAGCGCCAATGGAGGCCGAGGCATCCAGCAATTCGGTCATATCGGTATTTACTTCGACCTCGCGTTGCGCCCGACGACGCTGTGATTGGCGGTTCGTCATGGCCTCATATCTCGCCAACGTGCACAACCACGCGACAAACTTTTTTTCATTCTCGATTGACGGTCGGTCGATTTCGGGCTTGGATATAGCCTTGACGAACGCCTGTTGCACCGCGTCCCCGGGAGAGACACTCGAATGACGACACACCAACCGCGCTGCCGCCAGCATCTTTCGCGTCACTTTGGCGAATTGAGCGGCCGACAAACCAAAAGGAATGACGTCGCGTTTTACATGGCCTGGTTTGGGAGCCGAGGGCAGAACGATTTCCTCGGGCTTTTTGGGCGGCTTGTCCGACGGTGTCTTACGCATGCGGGTACGGGGCACCAACGTACCCGGATCCAGAAAAATTGTTTTGCGTTTTGTCTTTTGTTGGGCATGAGCGTGCTGAGCCTCGCTTCTGGGGCACAACCCGCATTCGCTCATGACCCGCCTATCATCGCTCCTACACGGCTCGACTTCGATGCGTCACACGCTCCCAAGAACTGCAACGACATAGATAGTTTTCGTTCGATTCTGGGCGCTTGGGTGCCAGCAACGGTGCTGCGTGATGATGCGGAACGTCGACTCATCGTACGCATCCGATGGTCCTCGACGGGAGGCAAACGAGCGGACATATCGCTTGTCGATGCCCAAGGCGTAACGCTGGCGGACCGGCGCACGCTGTATGCGACGGCAACGGAGTGTTACAAGGTGCTCTGGACCGTAGCCAGCCATGCTGCACTAATTTTGGGTGCTTTTGAACCACCGCCTCCCAAGGAGCCTGCCACGTGCCCAGCGCCCCAGCCATCCGCACCATGTCCGCCAGCACGTCCATGTCCCACATTCCCGCCATTGCGTCTCACAACACCAGCACCAACGCTTTCACCAGCGCTTTATCGCTCCTTTATCGGCATTGGCGGTTTCGTCGGCTCGGGCATTTTTTCCAAGCTTGGCGGTGGACCCTACCTGCTGGTCGGATATGCCCCATTACGCCGTTTGTCGCAGTTGCACGTGGAACTCGAGGGGGCGTGGACATCGCAGACCTCGCAATCCATTCGCGAACATTCCATTCCGCTCGTAGGTTCCTTGTGCTGGGTGCAGGGCATTGTTCGATTTTGCGGCGGCTTTTCAGCGTCGGTATTTTTCTCGAATCAATCACCAGAAAATGACGAATTGCGCCTCATGCTCGGCGGCAACTTCCGTGTCGGAACCGAATTGTTCAGCCAGGGCCCTTTTTCCATTCGTGCCGACGTTTTTGGACGTTTTGCATTTGTCCAACGACGGTTTGGCAAGGCCACCGTGGCGCTCGACGAGCCAACTCCTTTTGCAGCAGGAGTGGCGGTCATGGGCGGGTGGGGATTTGATTGAGAGCGTGCTCCCGTAGTGCATTACGCATCAATCGATTGACGTGCGTTTCGCTATCGTCGCCCATTTTCGTCATCAATGGCCACAACGACACCCACCGCGACGAAATCGCCAACGTGGGGGGTTTCATTATTCGTGCATTCAGAACCGCGTAACAGCAGTGTGGCCGAGGAATACAAAGTGGGTGTTTTTTCAGTCGCTATTGTTCCACGTAATCACTCCCCTTCCCGCGGGAAAACCAAAGAGTGGACCGTAATATTGCTGCGAATCACCAGGAATAAACCTCCCAGGACTTTCCCCGATTCGTACGTAAATCCATGCTTCCCAGGATTGATCTAACCGCTCTCGATCAACTGTGAGAAAACTCATTGTGACATTCCCTGAAAGTAGAGAATCGATCAGATCCGCAGTTGTGATATCGATACCTCGGCGGCCCTGTGGAAATGCGTATGTTTCTAGGGAATCCATGACTGCGATTGGAACATCAAGCGGTGCGAGCGCCCCTTCTTACTGTGCCTGATAGCATACCTGTCCACCTACTTGATTTCTATATATGATTCCAGTCTTGCATTCGACAATCAGGCAGGCATTGTCGATGTTATAAAGCAATATTTCCATATGGTCGTTGTTGTCTCCTCGTCATTGCGTAGCATAGGGATTTGGCGGAAAAACTTTCTGTTTTAGCACAACCCCTTGTTTTTCTGCTTCCTTACCAAATTTGTCGTCAGTAGTTACGGTCGTAATGTTCAGTTTGTCACCCGCACCCCAAATTATGCGGTCAACCGGGCCAAACAACTTTATCTTGTTTTTCGACGGAGTTTCAATACAAGAACGCGATCGGACGGGTCGTTTGGTATCACTTTAGTTCGCGCAAGTAGTGCCTCGACCATCTTCCTCTCAATAGGACCAGCGGCCTTCAAAGAGCCAGTGGTGAACTCCTCTAAGCCTGCCTTTGTGACGACTAGATCCTTGTCGGCCAAGTAGGCTTGCACCGCAGCGGTCATCTTGGGATCCCACGTCGACGTTGCCGCTACAATAGCGCTCCTACCTAGATTGACAGTCTCACGGGGTTTGTCATTCTTGTCGGTCGGAGGTTCCGGCAGTGGGTCGTACGTCTGCGGCTTGGGTTGCGACTTAGGCCCGGTATCAGTTGTTGGCGACGGCCTTGGGTCGACTCTCGGATCTTGTTTGGGTGGGGCTTCAGCGATAGGTCGTGGCTTTACTGGACTCGGCGCAAAATAGAGGATTGCTCCAGCAACAATCAAGATCCCACCGTACACGAGCCATTTTTGTGGCGCTAAATCGGTGGGTTCAGGCGTCGCGACATCAGTACCTACTGCAGTGAGCGCCGCTCTTGCGGCAGTTACTGCAATCGCTGTTGCATCATATCCCGCCGGATCCCAATGCGTCAGGGGCCTCCCCCGCACATACTGAAACAGGTTTGGCCCGTCAACCATCCCCGCCGGATCCGCGCTCGTCCACCTCCCGAGCCAGCACGCATAATACCGCGCCCCGTGGTAAGACAGCCCCGTTTCTTCGTCGCGCTCCTTGCCCGTATACCGATATCGCCGCGCACTCACTTCAATGCTATCGTCCACCGCCCGATACGCGCTCGTTCCATATGGATGGTATTCCTCGTACGAAATGACCAGCCCGTCGCCATCCAGCTCGAGAATCGCCGAACCGAGGTGATTGCTGCATTGATAACGAATACGCGGCGTCACCGTGAAGGGATCCGCAGCCGTGTCGATCGTTTTCGTCTCGACCATCGTTATGCGCCGCGTATCGTCCATGATGTGCAGCGTTTGGCGCTCCAAAACGATATCGCCAAGCTCGCGTCGCCGGTAGATCTCGAATCCGCCCAGGTAAATACGTTCCTCGACAATCCCGCTATGCTCCCAGA
>DAOMZH010001163.1:0-3385 GCA_035437985.1 Polyangium sp. (in: bacteria)
GTCCTCCCTGCGCCATCTGAGAGTATCGACGGCATCGTAGAGAGTATCGACGGCATCATAGATTGCAGGTGCCGACGCAGTTCTGCTGTTATCGAGGTGTTCGATGTCCAGACCCTTCAATGCTTCCTCGAGCAATGAACGAAATGCGGTGGCGTCTGGCGGGCGTTTGTTGGGGTCAACGGAAAGGGCCATGTCGAGCAAATTGGACAAGCCGAGCGGCAGGTCCGGTCGGCGTTCACGAATCGGAATGATACGGGTGCTTGTGACAATATGTCCGCCCCATGCGTCGCGGGGCGTGGCGCCGCAAAGGAGCCAATAAAATACCGCTGCGAGAGCCCATACGTCAGCAGAGGGACGAACGCCGCCAAAATTGACGACCTGTTCGTTGGGCATAAATGCCGGCGTACCCATCCAGCTGGGTTTTCGGTGCGGCGGCACCGTGGTAATGGGTCCTCGGACAGACCTTTCAATGGCATCAACCTGGTCACCGTTCTCGAACGCCTTCGCCAACCCGAAGTCTGCAACGAGAACGCGATTCTGATCGTCCAATAAAAGGTTTTGCGGCTTGATGTCTCGATGAACGTATCCTTGCTCATGTGCGTATGCGAGCCCTTCGAGAACGTCCCGAATGATGCGTATTGCATCTTGAAGCTTCGGTCGACCATGCCGACGCACCCAATCGACAACGTTGCCTCGCTCATAATAAGGCATTGCGAAGAAAAAGCCGCCGTTTGCGTAACCATGATCCATCAGTTCAATGATGCGGTCGTGCCGCAAGACTGCCAGTGTATCGATTTCGCGTAAGAAGCGTCGTATAGCCTTCTTGGAAGCCCCAGCATTTGGGTGGATGATTTTCACTGCAATCCGCTCACCCGTGGTTATTCGTTTGGCAAGGTAAACCAGTCCCATTCCTCCTTTTCCAATCATTCGCTCGAACTGGTAACCTGGGAGCGAAGGAATCGATGCGTCCAATCGCATCCCATCATTGATCGGCTTGGTTTCCTGTGACGAAGTGTCTGCCGTTGACGAGATCGACCTCCCACCTTTTCGCGTCATGCGCTCACGCGTAACTTCGATGCGGGTCGTCACGGCGTGCGTAGGAACGCCGAGTTCTCGAGCGATCGTCGTAGCATCCAACGTAGCCATATCCCCGTGAGATTGCGTGGCAAGGTCTTCGAGTGAAATCGTCAACCAATCATCGTTATCGAGATATCGAGGATTGAGGCGGCTCGGTTGAACGGACCAGCTAGATAGAGGCGAATCGACAAGCCGTTCGACACAAACATATTCGAGCAAGCTGTCCGGCGGAATCAATTCTGGCATCTTATGGCTTGCCTCGACAATGGCCAACAGACCCTCTCGCAACATTGGCAGACTGGTGACGCGCACAGGAGGAAGCTCGCCGCCTCGAATCAGTGCTGCGCGCAATAGTAGAGCATCCACGTCAGGACAGGGGCCGATCATGGCTTTGATTTGACTGGCAATTGACTCAATATGCGTATGAGACGGATCTGGTTGACGCGCGAGCAGATGAGCATAAAACAACAACAGTATAGGGTTCTTCTTGAATGAAAAATCGGTGCCTGCATACGCTTGTGCAAACAAGCTCGAGTTCAAGTTCATGATAGTCTGCTCAAATGCGACAGATTCAATGGAACTCCACGTCGGCAAGTTCTCCTCAGGTTTGTAGGGGATTAATAAGATTTTAATATTTTCAAAGAAAATGTCGTGCGATTCGTCAATAATAATTAATGTCGTCCAGTCGCGGAAAAGGTGGACGGCAAATTCTCGTACATCACTCCCCTCGTGCCGAAGCACATACGCGCCAGGAGTTAGATTTCCCGAGAAAAAGAACCCCGCATCCAATGTCGAAATTTCAGGTGCCTTAGCTGCAATCTCTATCGGCTCTTGTTGGAATTGAGTGTATATCGACCACTCGGTGTCGGATGAAATGCGCGGTCTGCGTCCTCGTGGACATACGACCAACTGCAGTCGGCTCGACCCGGTGGAAACTTCTTTCGCTGGGCGCCGGCTCTGATGCTGCGCATGTTGCCGAAATTCTTCATATGCTTGCCCCCATTCCTGTACTATATGCTGCACTTTCTTGAACTCTAAAAATGGGGTCGTTCCCCGCACGTTGGCGGGTCCAAGTCGGGGGCCCGAGCCGAAGCACGACCCGTCGTCAAAACCATTCAATACTTCGGCACGCTGGTAAAACCCCGCCCCACGAGCTCGGTACTCAGTTCCTTGCTCGATGTCTCTTTTGAGGGATGCGGCAGTCACCACCTTTTCCGAATATTTAAGAATACCCAAGACCGTCTGCGTGAAAATTCCACGGCTCTCCGATGATTCGCCCTCGGAATGGGTGTTTACCTCGATTGCCGTTCGTTGAAACTCCGTCGCATACGCCATGAATACACGTGTTCCCGTGGCCCGTTTCGTCGGTTTCACGAAATCGATCCGCGGAGGCAAACCCACGACACGTGTCGCCCAGACTCGACAGCAATCCAAGAAAAACGCTACCTCGTCGAACATACCCGAGCGAACCACGACATCGAGCCACGCGTCGGCACTCAATGCCGCACGCCGCCGCAAATTGGACCAATTGGCCATGCAAAGTGCGAGATCATTAGCCCTATCGCCAACAGCTCCATGCCCACTGAAATAAAAATAAAATCGGCGTCCGCCGGTGCGCTCGGCGCCTTTGAGAATGTCTTCGAGCGCATCATCGATCTCATGACCAATCGGGCTCAGTGGGGACTCCGTCGAAAGGAGGACACGTACGTTGGCCGTTGACAGGCACCCCCCATTCGGCTCGAGCAACCAATCTGCAAACGCCTGCGCATCTGCAATCGCACCACGCAATGGACGGAGTTGGGGATAATGATTGACGCCAATGACCAGCGCGTAGTCCTCGCCCGGGGATGAGATCGCCGCAGCCGGTTCGTCGGGCGCGTGGAGGAACTCTCGAGGCGATGCGTTGAGCCCTCGTTCGACAGCTACAGGCGGCGGTTCGTTAGACGCGGGGGCCAACTCTCGAGGCGATGCGTTGAGCCCTTGTTCGAAAAATCGTTTCCACAACTCTAGTTCTTTCTGCGCCTGTTTCATGGAGCCTCGTGCGAAGCTACCATACAGCACCTGACCAAAGCGAGCGGATGGCTACGACGCGCACCGTAGCGCTGGTCAGCCGTGCCGCTGAGGACAAGGGACCCAGGTTGGCGTTCGAGGTGCGTCGAAGCTTTCTATCGTGCTTCCGACGCCATTTTTGCGGGAATCGCTAAACAAGGCCCCCGCAACCACTTCGGCACTCCGCTCTTGCGGTGCCTCGCGGTCCCGCGTATCGTGCCTCTACAAGGACGGACAAACATGCACCTTCGCCGACTCG
>DAOMZH010001164.1:0-3379 GCA_035437985.1 Polyangium sp. (in: bacteria)
CTGGATCTCGGTTTGTCGCGCCAAGCAAGCGAAAGTTCGACCGTTTGAGCGCCGTTCCGCCGAGGTTATGGTATTCGCCACCTTCGTCGAGCACTCGAAGAAGGTTGGCTTGGAGATTTTGGGGCAATTCACCAATTTCGTCCAAAAACAACGTGCCCCCGTCGGCCGAACCAATGAGTCCTGGGCGTTCCGCCATACCGGGGTTGGGATAATTTTTGACATTGCCAAAGAGTTCCGCGTCGATGATCCCAGAAGGAATCGTGGCCGCGTTGCGCGCGACAAACGGACCTTGGACGCGCGACGATGATGCGTGCAAAGCGCGGGCGCAAAGCTCCTTTCCCGAGCCACTCGCCCCCAAAAGCAAGGTGTGCCCATCGGCTTTGCCGAGCCAAACGAGTTGATCACGCAAACGCCAGGTCTCGAGGCTCTCGCCGACGATTCCATACCGATCCGGACCTCCAAAATCGGGCGCCATCTCGGAGGTCACTGCCCGCATCGATTCGAATTTCCGGGGGCGCCTCGTGCAATACAGAATCAATTGGCCTTTGAGCAAAATGGAAGCGCCCGGACCAACCTCGCATCGTTCGACCCGCTGCCCATCGACCTCCAGCGAACATCTTCCAATCTGCTCGATCAGCAATTTCTCACCGTCGACCCGAATGCGCAGTTGCTCCCGCGACAAACCAGGACTCGCAAGGGGCGGGCCGGGTACGGTCAAACCAGGACGCTGTCGAAAAAACTTGACCCGGGCGCTGCGTGCATCTTCGGGCGCACCTCGTCCGAGAACATAAGGACCCGCGTCACGGTCGAAAAGCGCGACTTCACCGAGTCGATTCGGCTCGGCGGGGGCCCATGCAATCATGAGCGCCAACAATGCGGGTTGTTCGGATTCGGGCGGCCCGAAATCCGCTGTCGACGACTCTACTGTCGCGTCGAGTTTGACCACGAACGCAAGATAGGCTGGTCGATGACGGCTGTAAACGGTGAATGAAGGTGGCGTATGGGATCACCCGTCCGGAAGTTTGACGCCGGGGACCTACTTGGTGCGGATCAGCACGGCGCAACGCTGGATCAAGCGCGGCGCACGGACGGAGCTTTGGCAACCTCTCCCGTGTTCGTCCCGGAAGCGTTTGCAACGTGTGCAAACGAGATCGAGACGTGACCTGCAGCGCAATTCCTATGATGCAAAGAGCATTGGGTGCGTACAAGGAGGTGCTTGCCACCGTGGAAAAGCATTTCGGGACGTGCAGGAGGGCATTTGCACGGCACGTGAAGTCGATAGGGTTGTGTACAGGAAGACTTTGGCAGCGTGGAAAGTGGTTGCGGTACATGCAGGGAGCGCTTTGCCAGCGTTGCAAAGCGTTGCTGGACGGCGACACTCGCGTAATTGGCCGGTGAAATCAGGGAGTGGTCGGGGCTGGTTGCGGCGGTTGCGTGTCGCTATCGTCGTCGGCGGTTGTTTTGCGTGTCGAAACGCGGAAAAATTGGCGGGGCCAATCGCGCGGGAGTCCTTTTTCCCGCGCCCGGGTGGACAAGGCATCGTACAAGCCGTCGCGTTCCCGCGTGAGATCTTCGGCCAGTTGCTCGCGAGCCACGCGTGTATTGCTCCGCATCATGATGCCGTTTGTGGTTTTTGTTACGGCCATAGCAGCAGAATCGGACCATTGGGTAAGGTCGGGGCGGTGTTTCTCGACAACGGGGTCATTCACACTCGAATCGAGCCAGCTTTTGACTTTTTGAATTTGTTTGTCGAAACGAATTTTGACGAAGCGGCTGACGGCGATAGGGAAAAAACGCGTCCAGCGAGCTGATTCGCGATTTTTTTCGACAGCGAGGAAAAGGTCGTCACCAAAACGGGTGCATGCACGGTCGAGGTGAAAGTTGGCAATGACGCGTCCTGCGGTGGCTTCAGCTTCGGCGATGCGCGTTTGTCGTTCTTTTGCTCTGACCGCATCGAGCAAGGGGAGCCAATCATCGGTCATGGGCGCTAGGTCCGCAGCGTCTGGATCGGCTTTTACAGCAGCTCGTGTGAAAACAATCTCGTCTTCGACGTCGTCCAAGGGCAGATCCACAGTGACTTCACGAATGACACCCATGCCAACCCTCCTGCCTGTTGAAATGGTCGGTGGACAGTAACGCGGGGTGTTTGCACGCGTCAAGCGAAAACGCCCAAGAGGTTGAGTCGTTCGCTCGTGTCCCTGGGTTGAGCTTGGGGGGTTTATCTGGGCCGAATGCCGAGCAGGTCAAGGCCGCTGGCCTGCGGGGGCCATAGAGTGTTGATAGGTCTTCAGGACAACCACGGTGCCTATTGGAACCATTTCGTCTACTTAATCGTGCTCAGCTTGACGGGTTTGGACGTCCACACGTTTGGCTGCGCTTCGGGGGGCAAGTCGGAATCCCAGGCGAGAATGAAATCCAAGCCTTTGAGTTTGGCTTGTTTCCAGCGCTGGAGGAAGCGTTCGGAGACGTAGATGTTGCCAGCTCGCGGGCAGGCCTGTTTGAAGATGTCAACGTCCTTCACCACAGAGGGAATAAACACGTGGTTGTTTGCGAGCGAAATTCGCCCGTTTTCGTCGCGTGAACCAACTGTACGTTCATGATCGAAGGCGTCGAGCGCCCACGTATTATGCGCAAACAGCTCCACCCCATCCTCGTCTTCGAGCGGCAACAATTCGCCGTGCGCATCCAGCATATCGCGAAGCGCATCAACCGCTGAACGGCGGAAGATGAGGCACTCACCTCCATAAGCAGGGCTATCGGAGGGGCGAAATCCCTCCCGACGCGATGGTCGGACCCGACGAACTCGAATTGGTTTCCAAGTCGAAGCCCTTGGTGTGCCGTCGAGTTCGAGAAATTCCTCCCAGCGCTCGTTGGAGCAGTGAAGGACTTCATAACCTGTTGTGCCTATATGGTCATAGAACCGCATCGTAAAATGTTCCGTCGAGAAGGGTTTTTCGAATTTTTCTAAGCCGCTCGAGCGCGTCGGCCTGTGTCTTTGCTTCGTTCAGGGACTTTGCAACTTTTTTGTAGTAGGTAGGGTTATCTAATGTCGCATGCACGATGGAACCCCTGGGATTGGGTGAATTTTTCGTAGCGGGCAAAAAGACGCCGTTGTACTCTTTATCAATATCGAGTTTGAACTTCGCGAAGAGCTGGCGGCACTTGTCAGCCCCTTCTCGGATGCTTTCAATTGGCACAATATGATGCGTCGATTCACCAGCCGCCATACTCCGTTTCAATTTTACTTCCAACGCTTTGCGCAGGTAATACCGATGCATCTTCGCGGACATGGACCCCATCAACGTGCCCGCCCGGACGACCGTGCCCATGCCTCCGTTCGCCACCGGAATGAAAATCGGCACGTTTTCCAGGCGTTTCA
>DAOMZH010001165.1:0-3373 GCA_035437985.1 Polyangium sp. (in: bacteria)
ACGATTGCGGTCCACACATTCAGGCCCATGCAAGTGCCGAGCATTGCGCCAACATGAATATAGGCGGCCCGGCCACTGAAGACATTCTGAAAGCCGTATGTCGCCAGCGACACGAACGCCGCCATGATGATGAATACCGTGCGGTTGTTCTCGAAGAAGAAACAAACCTCATTGTAGAAAAACCAGGCCGCCGTAATCGAGGCGAAACTAATCCCAATCGCCGCCCACGAGGGAATATCCGCAATCCCCGGGTCGATCATGTACGTCCGCGCGCCATGCCAATAAATCATGCCGAGCAACAACGCTCCGGTAATGAGCGTCGTTTTTGCGGGCCACGCATGCACAAGCAATCGTTCCGGGTGTTTGTCCGGCCAATATTGCTCGTGATAATAAAAACTTCCACCGTGAATTTCGTCGAGCGTGCCGCGAATGTTCTCTTTGAGGACTTTGTCTTTTGGGGGACGAACCGAAAGGTCGAACCAGTTGAAATAGAATGACGTTCCAACCCAGGCAATGCCGGCCATCAAATGCAACCAGCGAAGTAAAAACGCAAACCACTCCTGAACCAGCGCCATCATCGATCCGCTCCCGGAATGCCGCGAATGTAGCGCATTGATCGGTAGGTCGATCGAATTTGTCGTCAACATTCATCTTCAGGCTGCAAAGACAAACCCGGCACCACGAGACCTTGCTCCCGAGACAAACGTTCCCCGTGTTTGACGCGACCGGGTATCCTGGCGACCGTGCGCGGTCCGGTCATCAAAATCGAGGGGCTTGGTGTTCGTTACGGCGACTTTTGGGCTGTGCGCGACGCGAGTGTGAAGCTCCAACCGGGTGCGATTCATGCGATCGTCGGGGAAAACGGCGCGGGCAAGTCGACGCTCCTCAAGGCTGCTGCAGGTTTCGTCCCGCGCGCGACGGGCAAAATCAACGTGGAAGGAGACCAAAACGCGTCGACGATCGGCATGGTGCATCAGCACTTCATGCTCGTCGCAGCGTTTAGCGCGCTCGAAAATCTGGTTCTTGGAGCCGAACCCACGCAGTCGTTTGGAAGGCTGGATCTCGCATTGGCTCGGACACGCGCCACCGAATTGATGAAACAAACCGGCCTCACCGTGAACCTCGATGCGCTCACGCGGGATCTCGCTGTGGGCGAACGTCAGCGCCTCGAAATTCTGCGGGTTTTGTACCGAGGAGCTCGGGCCATTTTTCTTGACGAACCTACTGCCGTCCTGTCGCCACTCGAAGCCGAAGAACTGTACGCAACGCTGGGAAAACTCGCGAAAGACGGAGCAACAATCGCGGTCGTGACCCACCACCTCGACGAGGTCATTCAGTTTGCACACCAAGTAACGGTGATGCGACGTGGGCGAACGGTGATGTCGCGAAACATCGAACGTGAACGCGGAGCGGCGCTCGAAGACGAACTCACTCGAGCGATCATGGGCGGCGAACCACCCGAGCCGACGAAAGCTCCAGTGCTTCCAGACAAACCAACCGAAGCGCTGCGAATCGAAGACCTCGTGGTGATCGATGCGAACGGAAAACGAGTGCTCGATGGGCTTAGTTTGTCCGTGAAGAAGGGGGAGATTGTTGGTGTGGCAGGGATCGAAGGCAATGGGCAGCGTGAACTCATCCGCGCGATTGCGGGGCTAGAACCCACGCTGCAAGGAAAAGTTCTGCTCGGGGGAAAACCTTTTGAGCCCGTACGATCTGCCGAAGACATGCGGGAGCGCAGGAGAGCTCTTGCCGTCGTGCACGAAGATCGACACGCGGAGGGCTTGATGCTCGAAGGTTCGGTGGGGGACAACTTGGTGCTCGGTGAGCTCGCGGAATTGCCGAACGTGGCTCAGGAGAAATCAGTCATTGCTCGGCGTATTGAGAACTTTGGGGTTTTTCCTACCGATCCTGAACGAACAGCTGGGGCGCTGTCCGGTGGCAATCAGCAGAAGATCGTCATGGCGCGAGCTCTTGATCGCATCGAGGCGAGTCCCGAGCGCGCGGCCGTGGTGCTCGGACAACCTACGCGGGGCGTGGATGTTGGTGCAGCGTCGGTGATTCATCGGGCGATCGTGGCGACCGCAGAGAAGGGATTGGGGGTGCTCGTCATCAGCGCGGATCTTGGAGAATTGAAGCGTTTGTCCCATCGTCTGATCGTGCTTTCGGCAGGACGTATCGTGGCCGAGTTGCCGCCAGATACGGCAGAAGACGTCATCGGTCGCGCGATGCTTGGTATGGAGGCGGCATGAAATCTCAAACGCTTCGCGCGGCGTTGCCAATCGTGCTCGCGATCGCCGGTGGGATTTTATTGTTTGACCTCATAGCATTTGCTTTTGGTCAGGCGCCATCAACTGCGCTCTACCTCGCGTTCGAGGGATCGTGGGGCACGCCGTATGGAATTGGTCAGGTGCTGTTCAAAGCGACGCCGCTCTTGTTTACGGGGCTCGCGTTCGAGGTGGCTCTGCGCGCGGGCATGTTCAACATCGGTGCGGAGGGGCAGCTCGGTCTCGCGAGCCTTGTGGGAGCGGTTGTCGCGACAAAGCTTCCGCCCACGTTGCCTTGGGTGATTGCACTTCCGATCGTGCTTGTCGTTGCGGCGCTCACGGGTGCAGCGGTTGCGTTTGTCCCGGCGATCTTGCGCGTGCGCCGGGGGGTCCACGAGATCATCACGGCGATCATGGTCAATCGGATCGTCGATGCGATTTTGCCTTGGGCACTGGCGACAGTGCTTGGTTCGACGTCGTTGCGTACGGCAGACATCGTGCCGGGGGCTGCGTTGCCGCGCCTCGATCGGGTGATTCCGTCATTTGCCGGAAGTGCGGCGAGTTTTGCATTTCCTCTGGCGGTCGCGGCGGTGTTTGTCGTGATGGAACTATTGCACCGGACGCGTGCGGGGCGGGAAATTCGATGGGTGGGATTGCGAGCTGAAGCGTGTCACGCCGAAGGCATTGCGGTGGAGCGCCGATTGTTATTGGCAATGTTGTTGTCCGGGGGCATTGCCGCGCTGGCGATTTCTTCGACGGCGCTCGGTTACAAGGGTTATTACGAATTGGGGTTGGGTGCGGGGGCGGGGTGGAGCGGCATTGCCGTGGCAATGCTGGGGCGGGGCAAAGCCATCGGGATCGTCTTGGCGGCGATTTTCTTGGGCACGCTGGAGCAAGCCGGATTGGCCGTGAATGCGCGTGTGCCGAAAGAAGCAATGGACGTGCTCGAAGCGGCGCTCATCGTGCTGGTCGCGGTGGCGACGCGGGTGGCGGCCAAAGAAGAAGCGGCGAAAAAAGATGATATCGAGACAAACCCGCCCGCGGACAAACCCACGGTCGGTGTGGAAGAGGTGACCCAATGAGCTCGATTCTTTCGCTCACGATGGTGG
>DAOMZH010001166.1:0-3371 GCA_035437985.1 Polyangium sp. (in: bacteria)
GGGCGTTGTTTCTGGGGCGTTGTGCAGACTCGGAGATGAGACGAATGGTCAGGGTCGACGAGGTGGTGCTGCCGGGAAAAACCAATGCCGAATCAATGGGCGCGGAAACTTCTTGGAGTTTGCGTATTTATACGAATTTCATGGACATCTCCCTGCACGGCGAACGGATGACGGCTGCTCACCTGTCCAGGGAGCCCTCGTTCGTGATTTTATACATTGTGCGGGAGGGACAAGCCGATGATTTTGCTGATGGAGCTGTTGATCTAGGTACATGCCGCGGGTGGCGAGTCGGCATGGGCGAAGAGAAATCGCTTCGCTGGGTTGCAAAATGATAGCGCCCGCGGTCGAGGTCTGATAGGGTTGACGTCGCTTGTTGGAATGAGACCCGCGTCTCAGGAGAAGACATCGGCATGCAATTCGGCTCAGAGGCATCGGTGGCGGAGCCATTCGATGGTTATACGTCGGTCACGCCAATTTACGAAGGTGCGGAAACTTTTGTTTATCGAGCGCGGCAGACCGACAGCGGCACGCCGGTTGTTCTGAAACGGACGAAGAACGAATATCCCAGCGCCCGAGAAATCGCGAGATTACGGCGTGAATTCGTCATCCTGCGCGAGATAGCCCTCGAAAATACGCCTCGTGCCCTGGCCCTCGAGGAGCACAAACGCGGCCTATGTCTCGTCATGGCCGATATTCAGCAGCCGACCCTGCGTGAAATACTCGAAAAAGAGAAGCTGGACCTCGAGACGATTCTCTTCATTGCCATTGGCGTCGCCAATCTCCTCGCGGCGGTTCATTCCAAACGCATCATCCACAAGGATTTGTCGCCACGAAACATCCTGGTCGATTTGGCAGAAAAGAAAGTTTTTCTCATTGATTTCGGAATTTCGGCCCGCCTTGCGCACGAGCTCAATGCGCCAGCGGCCGGACGCTCCATCGAAGGAACCCCATATTATGCGGCGCCCGAACAAACGGGGCGCATGAATCGCGGCGTCGATGCCCGCGCGGACCTCTATTCGCTCGGCGTGATTCTTTACGAAATGCTCGTGGGAAAAGTGCCTTTCGATGGCGAGGAAGTTCAAGACGTCATTCAAGGCCACCTCGTCCGAACCGCCACGCCTCCGCATACCGCCTCGTCGTCGATTCCCCTGGCCGTATCCGATATCGTCATGAAACTCCTCGCGAAGACCCCCGAGGAGCGATACCAAAGCGATGCCGGACTCGCCTTCGATCTCGCTGAATGCCTGCGGCGGCTCTACGAGCATGGCGCCATCGAAGTTTTTCCTTTGTGCACCAAAGATCGGGCCCCCGAACTGCGCCGCGCGCAGAGGTTATACGGCCGTGAGCGCGATATTGCGACCCTCGTCGAAGCATTCGAGCGCGCGCGTGAACGGGGCCCTGAATTGGTGCTCGTGTCCGGTTATTCAGGTATTGGAAAATCCGCCCTCGTTCGCGAATTACATAAAACGATCTCCAAACATCGGGGGTATTTCATCTCCGGCAAGTTCGAACAGCTCGCCCGAGATGTCCCGTTCGCTCCCGTTTTCAGCGCGCTTCGGGAGCTGGTTCGCGAGATCCTGGCGGAGTCTTTCGAATCGGTAATGTTATGGAAAGAAAAACTTCTTGCCGCGCTCAAGGGTAATGGTGCGCTACTCACCGACCTCATCCCCGAGCTCGTATTTCTCCTCGGTCCGCAGCCGAAAGTTGCGGAGCTGACGCCCGATCAAGCCAAAAATCGTTTCGAGCTCACGCTTCTCGACTTTTTGCATGCTTTCGCGGACTCGACGTGTCCGCTGGTTCTTTTCCTCGACGACTTGCAATGGTTGGATCCAGCGTCGCGAAAGCTGCTGCACCTTCTGCTCACGGATGCTTTTAGCGAACACTTGCTCATCATTGGGGCGTATCGCGACAACGAAGTCGAGGGGGGGCATCCGCTTCTCTCGCTTCTTGCGGAGATTGCGGAAGCGGGGTTTCGCCCGACGAACATTCGCCTCGAACCGCTGGGTCACGAAATGGTGCAGCGCCTGGTGGCCGACACGTTGACGAGCCAGCTGGACGAGATTCGCGACCTCGGGGAACTATGTTATGAAAAGACCCGTGGTAATCCATTCTTCGCGCATCAATTTCTGGTCACGCTGAATGAACGGGAATTGCTTCGATTCGATACGGCCCGAGGGATTTGGACGTGGGATATCGGCACGATTCGCGCGGCGAATGTAACGGAAAACGTCGTCGAGCTCGTCATCGAGGGAATCAAGCGTTTGCCGGCGGAAACGCAGCACATTTTGCTTTTGGCCGCGAGCATTGGGCATTCCTTCGATTTTGCTTCCCTGGTGGTCATTGCCGAGAAAAACCGGCGTGATGTCGCGTTGGCCATCTGGGAAGCCATGAAAGCGGGCGCCGTCGTCTCCCTGGACGGAGATTATCGCTATCTGGAAGTCGAGCTCGATGGCCACGCCGGACGCGACGAAGATGAGCCATTCCAAGTACGTTATCGGTTTGTCCACGATCGAGTGCATCAGGCAGCTTATCAGCTTTTGCCGGAAGAGCAGCGGCCCAAGCTGCATTTGGCGATTGGGCGTCTCTTGGCCAAGCACTCCAAAGACGAACAATTGCTCGACTTGGTGCATCATCTCAATATTGGCGCTCCGGCCATCGAGGATCACCAGGAAAAACTCGATCTAGCCAGGAAAAACATCCGCGCGGCCGAAAGAGCGATGGCTTCGACAGCCTACCATGCGGCCACGGCGTACACCCGCGCGGGTATGGAAATGCTCGGCGAGGACGATTGGGAAGACCATTACGATCTTTGTCGCGCAATGTACCTGGTTGCCGGCAAGTGCGCCTATTTGGCCGGCGAACCCGAGCGAACCGCGGCGATTTTTGCGGAATTGATGCGCCGAGCCAAAACCAACGTGGAACGAGCGGAAATTCAGCGCCAACAAGTTTATAGCCTTGCAGCCAATGGGCGTTTCCACGACGCCGTCAGAGTCGTTATCGACGCGCTTGCGGCATTGGGACATCCGCTGTCGATGGAGGACATTCAATCGCCGCAGGTGTTGATGGCCGAGGTTGCGCAAATCCAAACCAATCTGCGCGGCCGGCGCATTGCCGACGTCATCGATGCCCCCGAGACCAAAGATCCGGTCATTCGCGCCGTGCTGGCAATTCTGGATTCGATTGGCGATGGCGCCCATCACCTTGGCCCAGTCGCCTTCTCCATCATCAATCTCCGCGCAGTGAATATCGCCCTCGTTCATGGCAATACCGAACTCGTCGTCAATCCCTACGTATGCACGGGTTATATGCTCGCGGCCATTCGCGGGCGCGTCGTCGAAGGGATGGAATTTTGCAAATTGGCCGAGGCGATC
>DAOMZH010001167.1:0-3371 GCA_035437985.1 Polyangium sp. (in: bacteria)
ATGCGGTGGAATTGAGCGTCGACGAAGCAATTGCGGCAGGGGCGACGAGCGTCGAGTTCACGAAACCGGTATCGTTTTACGTGGAAAACTTCCTCGGCATGCCGGTGGGAACGCAGGTTCCTCTTGGCATTTATGATCGAATTGGGGGACGATGGATTCCAGAACCGGACGGTCGGGTCATCAAGATCGTCGGTGTCGATGCGAGCGGCGCCGTTATCGATTCAGGTTCGCCAACTATCACGTTTTCGGCTGAAGAACGCACGCAACTTGCCACGCTGTATCCAGTAGGCACGACGTTGTGGCGTGTGCAGCTGCAGCATTTCTCGACGGTGGACTTGAATTGGCCTGTGCCCCCTGCAAGCTCGTGCGCACCTGACGATTCGCGATGTCCCTTGGGAGGGGGACCTGAAGGGCCCAATCCAGAAGACGACGCATGCAAGCAAAGTGGATCCATCATCGAATGCGAAAATCAGATTTTAGGCGAGCAGGTTGCAATTGCTGGAACGCCGTATGTCTTGAATTATCGTAGCGATCGAGCGATCGGACGCAAAGATGCGTATTCCGTCAGTATACCGATTACTGGTCCGGCACAATTGCCTGCCAATCTGCAAAAGATTTATGTGCGCTTGGAAGTTGCGGGGCGGAGTTTTGGAGAGAATTTCGATTGTCCGGGAACGTCGTGTGGCCCGAACAAACGTTATGAATTAACGTGGGATGGGAGAGATTCCGAAGGGCGCATTCTCCATGGCGCGCAAGCAGCCAAAGTCTCGGTTGGTTATCAATACGACGCCGAATATGGCGCACCACCACCCACGACACAATCATTCGGTGCACCGTCGTATACGATCATGCCTGGCGTTGCGAGCCGCTCCAAAGCGACGCGATGGAAACGTTGGCAGATGACCGTAGGAGCATTCAGCGCCGAATCGTTGGGCCTTGGAGGGTTCACGCTCGATCGCCATCATGTTTACGATCCCAATGGGCGCGTGCTCTATCGTGGGGATGGCAGCCGCGTAAGTGCGCGTGTGACTCCCACGATGTTGGATCTGGTTGCATCCAGCCTCAACATTCCAGCCAATAGGTGGTCACCCAAATCGATTGTGGTAATGCCCGATGGGGAGATTGTTTTCACGGATTCATTGACTTGTACCATCCGGCGCCTCCATGGCAATGGTACCCAGACGACTATCGCCGGGACTTCATGCGGATTCTCCGGCGACGGTGGTCCTGCGCTACAGGCACAACTAGCGCCGACGGACCTAGCCGTCGGCCCCGACGGAAGTCTTTATGTTAACGAACCAAGCAATCGTCGAGTTCGGCGCATTTATCCCAATGGGACAATTGATACAGTCGCCGGCAATGGCACATTTTGCAGTGTTCCTGTAGAGGATTCACTCGCAAAAACCACCTGCCTCCCAACACCAAAGGCAGTTGCCGTGAGCACGAGCGGCGATTTATTCGTCAATACCGCGAATAGAGTTTATCGAATCGACACGAGCGGAAGATTGACTCGATTTGCTGGAGGTGGGACCGTGTTTTACCCGCCTTCGCCGAGTGGACCGATTGATGCCAAAACGATAACGTTTGACGAGGCAGGGGCCCTTGCATCGGCTCCCGACGGAAGTCTGTATATCGCGGACGCGAACGGCAGCGCTGTTTACCACGTTTTTCTCGACGGAACCATAACCAAGATTCCGCAGGTCATCAGAAATCCGACTGCGATCACGGTTGGCGCCGACGGTACCGTGTATGTCGCGGAAAGGGCTGGCGATCCCGTCATACGCGCCATCACGTCGGACACGACAGTCATAACCGTGGCCGGAACGCAAGACCCGAATTGTCCGACCATCTGTGGCGTAAATGGTCCGGCACTGGGTGCGACATTTTATGTAATGACTGCACTCGCAGCAGGTCCCGATGGGAGCGTGTGGATCGCTGATGGCAGTTCGGACAACATCATGCGAGTTCGTCCCTCGCTTCCATTCGTTTCCGCTGGGTTCTACAGCATCATGAATGACGCGGGAACCGAGATTTACGAGTTCGATCCCAATGGGAAACATCTGCGCACCAAGGATGCGCGTACGGGCGTTATCATTGATGCGTTTACGTATGACCCGCAGGGGCGATTGTTTGAGATTGCGGATCGCGATGGGTTGATCACCCGCATCGAGCGCAATGCGCAAACCGGGGAACCGACGTACATCGTGGGGCCGTTTTGGCATACCACGGCTCTTAGCGTCAATCCCGAAGGATACTTGAATACCTTAACGAACCCGGCGAACGAGCGAGTCACGATGCATTATTATCCAGGGACGGGATTGTTGTATCAGTGGACCGACGCAAAGAATCAGGCGCGCATGTTTGGATATGACTTCCTCACCGGACGACTGACGACCGATGCGAACCCAGCTGGCGGGTCGAAGACGCTCAATAAGACGTCGATCAGCAATGGTTATCGCGTCGATTTGGCGACGGCGCTTGGCAGGACAACCCGTTATGAAGTGACGAGATCTGCAGGAGGGGCGAAGTTGCGTTCGGTCACCGCACCAAGCGGGCTCGTATCGCAAGCGAATGTCTACAGCAATGGTGATCGGCTTTTGACGTTCCCCGATCAAACGACCGTGACCACAAAATCGGCCGGGGATCCTCGATTTGGCCTACAAGCACCGATTGCAGCCGTGGAAGACATGGTCACGGGAACGCTCACCCGGCACATTGAACGTTCACGCGTCGTGACGATGAATCCAAACGCGCCGTTGAGCTTGCAAACGCAGATCGACACAGTGAAGGTCAATGGTGATGAATTCGTGACGACCTTCACGGCGGATTTGGGCAAAGAAGAAACGGTAACCCCTGAGGGGCGTCATTTCGTCCAGTATGTGGATGCCAAGGGGCGCGTAATTCGTGAACAATTGGGTAATCTCACGCCCATCGATTACGTGTACGACAACGAAGGCAAGATTGAACAAATCATCTCGGGGAATCGAATTTGGGATCCTGGGTATGACGCCCGAGGGCACGTCTCGTCCATGACGAACCCACTTTTCGAGACGTCGAGTTTCGGGTCGGATGCGATCGGGCGTTTGACCAGCGAGACGAATGCAAAGCAGGAAACGACGACGTTGGAGTACGACGCCAATGGCAATACGGATGCAGTAACGCCCGCAGGACAACCATCACACGAAATGACGTACACGCCGATCGACCAGCTCGCGACGTATACGGCACCGATGGTCAACAACGAGCCCAGCACGACGTCTTGGACATATGATGCAGATGGCGCTCGGGATCTGGTGAAGTTGCCCGGTGGTAGCGTCATCGATTACACGCCTGACAGTGCGGGTCGACCGCATACGATTACGTTGCCCAAT
>DAOMZH010001168.1:0-3370 GCA_035437985.1 Polyangium sp. (in: bacteria)
GGAGTGTAGCTCGTCATCGACACACTCGCCCCGCCGTCCACCTGCACCGCGGGCCCCGGCAATCCGATTACCTTCGTCGGCTTGGATTTCGACGCCAACGTCCCGTCGCCCAATTCGCCTTTTTCATTACGACCCCAACAATACACATCCCCGTTCGTCATGACCGCACAATGATGATGATACCCGCCCGCGATGCTCACCGGATTGTTACACGTCGTGCCCGTACAATACGCCGCACACGCATTGCCACACATGCCGCAATTCGCCCGGTTGTCGACCACATTCGTTTCACATCCGGGGACGAACGTGCAATCGTCGAATCCGGTATTACAGGTAAAACCACACTTCCCGTCCGTACACGTACGCGTGGCATTCAGCAACGGACCACAATCAGCGGGGACCACGCATTCCGGTGGCGGCGGAGAACCACCGGACCCCCCTAGCCCCCCAACACCGCCCATGCCGCCGGACCCTCCACCAGCTCCCCCCATTCCCGCAGTGCCGGCCATACCGCCCATTCCTCCGCCAGCAGCGCCACCTGACCCGCCAGAACCAGCAGAGCCACCAGAACCGCCTTGATCGCCCCAATACGTCGGCTCCTCCCACCCAATCACTTGCCGACAACCGTACGTCCCGACAACCAAGTATCCCGCCGCAAAAGCGATTTTCGTCATCGTTTTCATGTCAAAACTCCGCTTGGAATACCGCTCCGCCAAACCCCGGCGAAACCACCGGGTAAAATCCAAAACCCGCCGCCCGCGGATTTTCCGCCTCGACATTCCCGCCCAGCAAAAACAAACCCACGCCGAGGCCCACCATTGCGCCACCGGCCAACATGGTGCCCGTCGAGACATCGGCAAACGTGCCCGCTTGGTTGCGCAATGAAACGCCGCGCAAACTGCACATCGATGGATCCGCGGGCAAACATTCTTGCTTCGACGTGTCGTTCTTCGCGATCGCCACACTCCCAAACACACCACCCGCCAGCACACCCACGACCCCCGCGGCCCCCACGAGCACCCCAGCACTACGCGTCGTGCTCCATTGCGGCGGAGGTTTGTCGAGAAAAAACACCTCGACCGGCACCGTCACGGGGCCCGAAGGCACTTGCAACACCTTCGCGAACGGTAGTTTGTCCGGGGCGAACGCCTCCACCACATGCTTTCCAGGGTCCACGGGAATCGCGGCGCCAATCGCACCTGCACCCAGCTCCTGACCATCGAGGAGCACCCTTGGTTGCGCCACATTCTTGGGTAGCGAGAACGCAATCTTGGACAAACGTGGTTCGATCGCCGCCCGCCGTCCCTCGGCAACCGCCTCACGTTCCGTGTCTTTGCGAATCATCGCGAGCCGCTTCGCTTCGCCAAATGCGCCATACGCACTCGCCGTGTGCCCTTGCTTTTCGTGACACTCGCCAAGGTTCAACGACGTGCCAACGCCCGGCTCGAATCGTTCGCTCTCCACAAACTTCGCGCATGCTTCCGCATACTTGTTCTGCGTCATCAGCGCTCGGCCCTCGGCAAACAACGCATCGGCCGCCGCTTTGTTCGCACTCGGTTGCGCCTGCGTCACAGACGTCGCCAAAAAGGTCGTCACGACCACCAGCACGCAGCTCAATCGGCGCATGTTCTCACGTTCGTTCATCGCTCGTTCGTCGTCACCAGGGCCCACAAAGTTCGCGCGTGTACGTCGCACCGCGCTGTTCAGGGTGCACCAAACAAAAAGGATCCGCGAGGAATTTTGCACTGTGTCGTCAACCTCGGTACGATTTTCTCATGCTCAGTCTTCGGCACGTTTTTGCCCTGTCGATCCTCATGGTTCCCGCCTGTGACAACCAGCCTTCGCCGCCGATTCCCCTCTCGCATACGGGAAAAACGACCGACAAGGCGACCCCAGCTGCACCCATCGAAACGCCGCAATCGGACAAGTCGACCCCGAGCGTGAAGCGGATTGCATCCAATGATGCTCCGGGAGCGACGCCGACGCGTTCGTCGACTTCGGGGAAGTCGATCGGGGCGATCGCCGAGCGGGCGTACATTTATAAAAAACCCGAAGCGAAAGGTTTGCCGCTCGGGTACATTCGCATGGGAACGACGGCGCCGCTGTTATCTACGGAGATTGTCGAGGGCAAAGATTGTGCGCGCGGGTATTACAAGGTCAAACCGCGGGGATATGTTTGTCTGGATCCGCGAAAAACGACGCTGGATCTGAGCGATCCTTATTTCCAAGCCCTGGCGCAATTTGCTCCGCCGAAGGGCGTGGCATTTCCGTACAGTTATGCGTTCTCGAATGGAGCGCCGATGTACAGCCATGTGCCGACGGTCGCGGAAGCGGAAAAAGCGGAAAAGAAATTTGGCCCAGCGGGCAGTTTCGTGCAGCTGGCAGAATGGTCGGCGGGACATGAAGAATTGATTGCGAGGGGCGAAAAGATTCCGGGCAAGGATCAAGTCCCGAATGTGTTTGCCAATCATGATCGTACCGTGGGCGGCAATGGAGCCTACGACCCCAAGAAATTGGTTTGGCGCGTCATTCCGAATGGCTCGATGATCGCATACGCGCGCGCATTCGAGCAAGACGGGCGCGTGTGGCTCGTGACGCCGGATTTGATGATTGTTCCGGCAGATCGCATGCGTCCGTTTCGACGGTCCAAGTTTCATGGAGTGCGGCTCGGGGATGACGTAAGGCTTCCCCTAGCTTGGAATCGAGCGAAAACTGCGATTCAGAAGTTCACGAAGAGCGCGGATGGCAAAATGGTTCCCAATGGAGAAACCATACCGCCAAAAACACCAATACAAATCAATGACGATGTCGTGCGCGTAGGCAAGCAAGCCTATTATGCATTGCGGAACGAGGCGGGCGTGTACGTCGCGGCAAACGAGGACGTGACGGTAACGCGCTTGGCGAAGAAATTGCCCACGGGAGTGCAACCGGGGGACAAATGGATCGAGGCGAAGATCATTCCGGGGACGATTACGGCGTATGAAGGAACGACGCCGGTGTTTGCGACGATGTTTTCCCCGGGCAAAGGAGGCGCGCCGGTTCCGGGGTACGATCCGTACATTCATTCCATGACGAAGACGGGGTTTTTCCCGATTGAATGGAAGGATCACGTGTCGGTGATGTCGCCCGATAAAGAATGGCCACCGAAGAAGCTCTGGATTTCCGAAGTGCCGCACATTCAATACTTGCGCGCGCCGCTGGCGATGCACGTATCGTTTTGGCACGAGGACTTTGGAAACCTGAAGAGCGCGGAGTGTTTGAATCTGTCGCCCGAGGACGGAGCGTTCATGTTTGGCTGGACAGACCCGCCGCTTCCGGAAGGTTGGGGAGGTGTTCGTCCTGGGGACGGAAATGGGAAATCGACGCCGAT
>DAOMZH010001169.1:0-3370 GCA_035437985.1 Polyangium sp. (in: bacteria)
GTGCCGCCTCACGCAGGGTACATCTGCACGCCCACCGGCACGTGCGAGATTGCTCCATGCGAACCGGGCTGGATCAGCTACCCGCCAGGACCACCCAAAGACGGCTGTCCTTGTCAAGTCGATGCGGGTGAACCCAACGAACTCTGCGCCAACGCCACTGCCGCGGGCATGGTGACCGATGCGCCAAGCAGCACGCTCATGCTCACGGGTACGTTCTCGAGCGACAACGACGTCGACGTTTGGACCTTCGATTCAGTCGACGTCGATGAGATGACGACAAACTCGTATCACCTCAAAATCGACATCACTTCGCCCATGCCCAACGACGCGGTGATCATGGACGTGATTCACGGCGACATGTGCACGGACATGCCAACAGGCACTTCGACAAACATTCAGTCCTACAGTTGGTGCGTGAATGGCACCAGCGAAGATGGTTTGACCGGCGAGAGCCCTTGCTCCGATACGGGTGGACCGCCAAACCAGTGCAACGACCATTCGTCGAAGTACTTCGTCATCGTGCGCCGAAATCCGGCTGCTCCGATCACGTGCACCTCGTACACGATCACCGTCGTTGGTGGCAGCACCGACGCTTGCGATTTCACGCAGAAGTGCGAGTAACCGGCGAATGGATATCCAACCGAACGAAACGCAAGCGCTCGTAGCCCGAACCGCGCGAGATTTTGCCGAACGGGTCATCGCGCCAGTGGCCCCAGAGCTGGATCGAACCGAGCGATATCCGCACGAGATTTTACGAGGTTTGGCGGATCTTGGGTTGATGGGCGTGAACGTTCCCGCGGCGTTAGGAGGCTCTGAAGCAGGAGCTGTTTCGTACTCGCTGGCAATGATGGAAATCGCGCGAGCTTGTGGTTCGACGGCGGTCTTGATGGCTGTGACGAACATGGTGGGCGAGGTCATTGCCAAGTTCGGGACCGAGGAGCAGCGCAACAAGTACAACCCGCGACTTTGCTCGGGAGAATATGCGGCAGGCTCGTTTGCCTTGAGCGAACCAGAAGCGGGAAGTGATCCGGGGTCGATGCGGACGACGGCGGAACGAACGTCGTCGGGATGGCTCATTCGTGGGCAAAAGCAGTGGATCACGAGCGGCACGTATTCGGGGATTTTCGTGGTTTGGGCGCGGACCGGTGGGCCGGGGACGCGAGGTTTGTCGGCGTTCTTGGTCGAGGGGGGAACCAGGGGGGTTTTCCCGGGCAAACCCGAGGAAAAACTTGGTTTGCGGGCGTCGAACACGGTGCCGTTGACGTTCGACGATTGCGAAGTGCCGGAGGACGCCCTCTTGGGAAATGAAGGGGAGGGGTTCAAGATCGCGATGATGGCGCTCGATGGTGGGCGTATTGGGATAGCGTCGCAAGCGGTGGGAATTGGCACGGCGGCGCTGGAAAAAGCGACGCAATACGCGAAGGAACGCAAGCAGTTTGGCAAGCCAATCGGAGACTTCGAGGCGCTGCAGTGGACGCTGGCCGATTGTCGTACCGAACTCGATGCAGCGCGGCTCTTGGCGCTTCGTGCGGCGTGGCTGAAAGACTGCAAGAGGCCGTTTTCCGGGGAAGCGGCGATGGCCAAACTCTACGCGAGCGAAACGGCGAATCGGGTTTGTCAGAAGGCGCTACAGATGCACGGGGGTTACGGATACGTGCGGGAATACGGCGTCGAGCGGCACTTGCGCGACGTGCGGGTAACGACGATCTACGAAGGCACGAGTGAAGTGCAGCGGTTGGTCATCGCGCGGAACGCGACGAAGTAGGGCGCTCTTTCGCAACCAGGTCTGACTTGGACCCTCGCTTCGCGCGCTAACAAGCGCGCTACGCGAGGTTTTGTTTTCGATTGGGGGTTGGGGGGCCCTCACAATCTCTTTGGCTGCGCCAAAGAGACTGACCCAACAGCTCTGCCCCCAAACCCCCGAAATGTGTGCGATATCGTGGGCCGGTTTTAATAGAGAAACCTCGTCACGACAAACACCACCACCGCGACGACAGCCGCCAGCAGCAGAGTGATGAAGATGATTCGCTTGAGGATGGCGCGCAGTCTGTCTTTCAACAACGTGCGCAGGAGTTTCCAGATGAGCGCGAGAATCTCACGAATGACTTTCCACACGCGGCGATCTTAGCCCGACCCGCGCAGATGTGCTCGTGACCGCACACTTCTTCACGCGGGCCCATGACACCCATCAATTCGACTCGATCGCCACCTTTGCCGCGTAACTGCCCGGAGACGCGAACGTCATGCCCTTGACCGCATCGACGATGCAATCCGCAGCGCTCTCACCCTTCGCGTCCGCCGTCGATACGCCAACCGAAAGCGGCTTGCCATCCGTTCCCACGTACATCGTCACCGTAACGGGACCTGCTCCCGCCGCCGAACGACACGTCCCAATCGCTGCCTGCGCCTTCGGAAGCTCCTTGCCCAGCTTTTCCGCGTCGAGCTCCACCGGCGCCCGTTCATCCGGACTCGGATCGAACCCAAATCCTCCCTCGGCCAAACCTTCTCGCCCACCTACGGGCGCCGGCCAACTCGAAGCCCGTAACGCATTGAGAATGCACGATTCCGTGACGCGATCGCCAAGCGTCGATTCCTTCATGTAAGCGACGTTGACCTTGCCTTCGGTGTTGATGCGCATCGCAAACTTGATGTTGCCGCCCATGAACGGCACGCGCTTCAAACCTTGCGTAAAACAATCCGTCAGCTTCGTCGACGCCCGATCCAAAGCCCGGTTGACCTTGGTCTGATCAAGCGCGCCAACATCCGCGTCGAAATTGACGTTCTTGTTCGTCTCTTCGGAACTCGAATTCGAGTTCCCCGTGTTCGGTCCCTGCTTGTTTGTCGTTTCGCCCCCACACCCCGCGAAGACGATGAACATGACAGCCGCTATGCCGCCGCGACAAACCATTCGCCTCACTGTCTCATCACTCCTTGTCTTCATGACTTCACTTCAACATCGTTCGAGCAATCAAAGTACGTTGTCCAGACAAACTATCCGCAGATAGCTCCATCATCCGCGCGTCTCGAAGGTTCCGCTCGAGGCTCGGCGTGGAAAGAACATTGCGCCCACCGAGGACCTGCATGGATTTGTGCACGACCCGATTGGCCATCTCGCAGGCAAACAGCTTGGCCATCGATCGTTCGGAACTCGAAACCACGTAATCGTCCGCCTGTTGCGCTGCCCGGAGCGTCAAAAGACGCGCAGCTTCGAGGTCCACGCACATGTCCGCGACGTGCACCTGCGCGCCCTGAAGTCCCGGTTCGTTCGACTTGGGCTGCATTTTCAGGTGCAAAACCGCCCGCTCGTATGCCGCCCGCGCGATGCCGATCGCTTCGGCGGCCGCCATGATCCGCGCCTGATCCACCATCG
>DAOMZH010001170.1:0-3367 GCA_035437985.1 Polyangium sp. (in: bacteria)
AGCAAATGAAGGATAAAATCTGTTCACTGCATCCTGTATGTTTTCAAGCAGGAGACGGCATAGAGGAGCGCTGTGTGACTGGAGTTCAATCGTGTGCTCATACTCGATGCAGCGTCGGGCCATGGGCAAACCGCTTGGTTGGGATCATGCGAGCCGCCAGTACGAGGCGATGTATCGCCTCGCCATGTCGCGGCATCGAGGCGAGTGAATCAGTGCTGGTCGATCGGAGGAGCTTCCTTGGGGGGCTCCTTCGGCAACTCTTTCGGCAGTTCGGGGTGCACGTTGGGCATCTGCGGTCGACCGCCAGCAGGTGGCTCCATCGTTTGTCCCTTTGCAATCAGCGCTCGCGAAAGCGCACGATGCTTGGCCTCGATGACCGCGGTGAAGGTATTGACGAGTTGCAGGAAAACATCGGGCGGAAGTCCCTTGTCGCTCAGTTTGGCCTCGGCATCGCGCGCGCCTTTGAGAAACGCTTCGAACGACGGCATCGTGATCTTCGACCACGTGTCGTTCGCGTTTTTCGTGCCCAACTCTTTCACGGCGCCAACGGACTTGTCCAAACTCTCGAGCGACTTCTTGTATGCCGCCGCGTCGATCTTCTTCGTGACCAGGAGCCCCATGATCGTTCGTGCATCCGTGTACGCCTGAAGCACGCCCTTCTCGTTGTCGTCGAGCTTGCTGGCATCAACGGGGTTTTTCTCGCGATACGCGTTGATCGCATCGCCGAGTTTGGAAGAAAGTTCGTCGAGTTTGCCGAAGTCGGCGAGGAGCTTCTTGTGTAGCTCTTTGCCCTTCTCGAACTTGTCTTTCGTGTACTCTTCGCGTTGGTAGTAAACGCTCGCGGCGGCGATGTTGCGGCTCAGTTCCAGGGCAAACGGCGCAAAATCTTTCAGCGCCGCGTCGACGTCGGCCATGACGGGTTCTTTCAACCCTGCCGCCACCGTGCATGCCCGCGCATTACGCTCATGCGGCGCACGCAAGCCAAGATCCGCCATTCGTCGTCCGATACCTGCACTGCCCGAAGGAACTGCTTGAGCAACCCCAGGAGCCTTCGCCGAACTGCTCGGCGCTGGTTTGGCCGCAAGACCCGCCGAAGGAACGAGCCCTGGAGCCAAGGCTGGCGCTGGGGCTGGCGAGGGCATCCCGAAGTTGGGAATCTTCTTCTCACTGGGTTCGTCTTTGCCCAAACTCGCCAAATACGCATCTCGGGCTTGACGCAGGGTCAACGTTCCAAAATAACAAACCTCCAGACGGTACTCTTTCATCGCTTGAGGTTCGATCTTTGGAATTGGAGCCATGGCGTTGCGCAAAGGCAAACGCGATTTCGCACTCGGCAGCGCTGCTGTGGAGGTCGAAGGTTCCGGCTGTGTGGGTGCAGGTTCATCTTTCTTGCACCCAACCAATACGGACGGGGCAAACAGCAGAACCAATGGAACGATGGATCCAAGCCGCAACATGAGAAAAGACCTCCTCAAAGACTCAACCAAATTTTGCCAGGCCGAGCCGGTCCGGCATCATGCCCCAGCGCATGCGACTTTCAAGCATCCTGACAGTCATCAGCGCAATGGATTTCGATCAACTTGACTGGACGTAGTTCGAGGTCGGCGAAGTGCGATTGGAACGTGTAACGCTCGACAAATTGCGAATCGAGGACGAACGGTCCTTTCGCCATATCGGCCTCTACGAGGCGCTCAAGCACGCGCTCGTGCAGGACAAAGTTCTGTTCTGGGTGCCGCGGTCAGGCTCGGGCCACGCTCGTTGGGACCGCGTACTCTTCTTGAACCTCACCTTTTGGTCGCCTGATGAACCTGGCGATGTCCTCGAAAAAAGAGCCATTCCCGCGGACGTTCTCATGCACGCTGCTTGGCATCACGTCACGCGAAGAGCCCTCGTACGCGAGCAGAAGGACGAGAAAAACACGTCACTGCCGAGCTACGACGCTCTCTTTTTAGGCGAAGCCATTGCGAGCGCATTCGATCTGTACCTCGTAGGTCGACTCCTCGGACATGCGCCGAACGCTTCATTTCTCGAAACGCAAGTTCCCGCGATGGCCGACGCCGCCGAACAATCGGGCATGTCGTCCGACGACTTCGCCACACTGCTCGACGAAGTAGCCAAAGATCCCGAACGCGCGTTCGAAGATTTGCGCCAGCTTTTGTTCAGCGCGTGTATGTCGTTGGTGCACAAACGATCTGTCGGAGAAGCTGCAGAAGCGATCGCGACCTTCGACAAACATCGCTTCGGTTCGCTTCTGCATCACTACGAACTTTCGACGTGGATTCTTTATGCGCGGGCCTATGGCCAAAACTCCACGACCCCCGATGCCGACGTCGAACGGATCGATACAGCACTTCGCCAAGCCCCTGTGGCGCTCGATTGGCTCGAAAGAAATTGGTTGAACGATTTGCCTGATGATGCCTGATCGCACAGGCTCGCGATGGAACACGATGACCGAGAAAAACACCGACGACAACAAAGCGACATCGGCAAACAAAGAGGCCGGTGCCGCCCAAGATCCGACCAACACCCCGATGCCTCCGTCTACGGAATCGTCGGCGGCGCTCGGATCTACACCACCTCCTCCCACGGCAGGAACGAGAACGAAGTCGCTACCGGTGCCGCGCGGACCACGCCCGAGCAGTCGTCCGGGTGCCTCGGTTCGACCCAAGGGCTCCGAGGACGAGATCTTCTCGATCTTCAATGCCGCGGCCAATAAGGTCCCCGACGATTTGACCCCAGCGCCGATGTCCAAGCCGCCCGAGCCGATGTCGGAAAAACCCAAGTCCCAACTTGGTTCGCGCACGGAAGAACGCGAAGTCACCCGCAGCCGCAGTATCCCGATCGACGAAGATCTCTTCAACCTCTCCGTCGGCCTGTTCTCGAACCCGCAACAAGGGCCGATCGTCTCGCCCGACATGTCCGCATTGACGGGTTCGTCCGATAAAACTGCCGGCAAAGACGGGCCCAAATCGGCGTTCGACGATCTTTTGTTCACGCCTGCCGCCGCGCCCGTTGCCCCACTCGACTCCCTCGCCTCGCTCGCACCCAAAGCGGCAGCACCGGAGCCGGCCAAACCCAGCGCTCCGAAGTCGAACAAGGGCGTGTTGTTCGGAGGCATCTTGGTTGGCGTGGCTCTGGCGAGCGGTGTGTTTTTCGCGATGCAACGGTCGCAGCCGATCCAACAGCCGACTGCGTCCAACCAAACTCCAACGACGACCGACAACGGACTCGATACGCGGCCGGGACAAAAAACGGCCACGGAAGAACCGCGTGCCGTCGCACCAGGGGAAAAGCCCAAAGACGAACCGGCGGCGGCCGGAACGGACAAACCAGCGGATACGTCCGGAACAACTCCAGCGGCAGCCGG
>DAOMZH010001171.1:0-3366 GCA_035437985.1 Polyangium sp. (in: bacteria)
CAGTACGGCGCCCACGCTCGTGTTCGGGCTCTTCGCGGGCGCGCTGGCCGACATGATCGCCCAATTACGGCAAGGCAGCATGGTGGAAGCACGGGCGCCCGATTCGCTCCGGGCAACCCTTCGCCCTTATCAATTGCGCGGTTTGTCGTGGCTCAGCACCATGAGCGCTCTCGGATTGGGTGCATGTTTGGCCGATGATATGGGCCTGGGAAAAACCATTCAATTTTTGGCCCATTTGCTGCAAAAACTCGAACGAGCGCCCCAGGATCGACGCCCAGCGTTGCTCATTGCTCCGACATCGGTGGTCGGAAATTGGGAACGCGAAGTGGCCCGATTCGCACCGGGTTTGCAAGTGTATCCGCATTATGGTCCAGCCCGGGCAAAATCCATTGCTGAATTTCCCCAACGACCCGAGGCGCTGGTCATCACGACGTACGGTCTTTTGCGCCGAGATGCCGAGCTGCTCGCCAAAATCGATTGGTCGGTGATTACCCTGGACGAGGCGCAGAACATCAAAAACGCTTCATCGACCACGGCGCGGGCCGCGCGTACGTTACGGGCGAGCCACCGATTCGTGCTGACGGGAACTCCGGTCGAAAATCGTTTGTCCGAGTTATGGTCCATTTTGGAATTTGCCAATCCGGGGTTTCTCGGGCCCCTCGAAGCTTTCCGACGCGACTTTGCGGTGCCCATCGAACGGTATGGAAACGAAAAAGCTGCCGAGCGTCTGCGGCGGATCGTTGGTCCGTTCATTTTGCGGCGCTTGAAAAGCGACCCGACGGTGGTGCAGGATCTTCCGGCGAAAAACGAAATGAAGGTGATTTGCACGCTCACGCGGGAACAGGCGAGCTTGTACAAAGCGGTGGTCGATCGCGAAATGAATCGCATCGAAGATGCCGAAGGCATCGAGCGTCGAGGACGCGTTTTGGCGCTCTTGATGGCGACGAAGCAAATCTGCAATCATCCCGCTCAGTATTTGCACGAAAGTGGTCCATTGCCCAAACGTTCCGGAAAACTCGCGCGTTTGTCGGAGATGCTCGACGAAGCCATCGCGGCCGGTGACAAAGCGCTCGTTTTTACGCAATTCCGTGAAATGGGGGAAAGACTCGTTCCGCATTTGGAAACGCAGCTTGGTTGCGAAGTTTTGTTTTTGCATGGCGGGACGCCCAAACAGACGCGTGACGAGATGGTGCGACGATTTCAAGACGAACCGCAGGGCCCCAAGGTCTTCGTTTTGTCGGTGAAAGCAGGTGGGACGGGGCTGAACTTGACCGCAGCGACCCATGTATTTCATTACGACAGGTGGTGGAATCCGGCGGTCGAGGATCAAGCGACGGATCGAGCTTATCGCATTGGGCAAAAACAATCGGTCCAGGTGCATAAATTCGTTTGTGCCGGGACGGTCGAGGAGAAAATCGATCGGTTGCTCGAACAGAAGCGGGATTTGGCGTCGAAGGTGGTTGGATCGGGCGAGCAATGGATCACGGAGATGAATACGCGTGAATTGAGGGATTTGTTTGCGTTGTCGGAAGGGCCGATGAATGACGAGGACGACGTCGAGAATGAAACGGTTCCGATGGCCAAACCCAAACGCAATACGCGCAAAGTCGGGATGGAGGTGCAGTCGTGAAGTATTGGGGTTGGTCCAAGCCAAAACCGAAAAAGCCTCCGCCGGCGCACGGCCTGAAAGTCAAAAAAGCGGGCGCGACGTGGTGGGGTCAGCGATGGATTCAGGCCCTCGTGCATGTGCTGGAAGCCGATAGGGGACGATTGTTGCGGGGGCGAGCTTATGCGCGCGCCGGCCGGACGCACGATTTGGTGATCAAAGGCGGGCAAGTCACCGCCAAAGTAACGGGATCGCAGAGGAAACCCTACGAGATCAAGATTCAACTCGACAAGCTCGATGCCGACAAATGGAACAAGGCCATTGCGGGTATGGCGGCCAAAGCTCAATTCTCGGTGGAGCTGCTCGCGGGGCAGATGCCGCAACGAATCGACGAGGTGTTTCGGGAGGCGAATGCGAGTTTATTTCCGCAAAAGAAGGCGGAGATAAAAACGAGTTGTTCGTGTCCCGATTGGGGTGATCCTTGCAAACACGTGGCGGCGACGCATTACGTGCTCGGCGAAGCGTTCGACCGCGATCCATTTTTGCTTTTCGAGTTGCGGGGAAAAACGAAAAACGAGGTGCTCGAAGCGTTGCGAATTGCACGAGGAGGTGATGCGGACGTGGAGGTGGCGGAAGAAATTCCCTCGGTGCAATTGGGTTCGATGCCGATATCCGATTATGACAAACCGCGTACGCCCTTGCCTGCGTTGTTTTTTTCCTTTGACGAGCCGGCGTATTCGGGGGCGCTTTTGCGCCAGCTTGGAGCTCCGTCGTGTTGGCGCGGGACTGTATCGCCGACGGATATGTTTGGTCCGACGATTCGTGCCGCGGCGGAGAAGGCGCGACTCATGGCGATGACTGATTTTCAGCAATTGGACGAGGTTGGGGCAGCGGAAAGAGGGGCGAAAGGGGGGATATGAAGGGGGGTCGGGGGCTCTCGTTTACTTGAGCTCGCGCGGGCTGTACGGTGCGACCAGCGAGATCAGCGTTTTTGGGGCGTCGGTCAAATCGCTGCCGTCGATGATTTGCCAAACGGCGTCGAGTTTTTCTTTCTCACGCATGTCGTTGAATTTCTTCGAGACGACGACGATATGCGGGCTGTCAAGAATCATTTTTTAGTTGCGTGATTGGCGCAAACATCGAGTCCTTTGTACGTGGTTGGATTCGCCGACCCCAACGACACGGAAGAAAAGCGATAGTCTAGGAGAACAGATTGTTGACATCGTCAGCCATCCATGGGAATGGTTGGCGCGTCATGCTGACATTCCCGCCAACGTTTCCCTCTTGCTGTCCTCCGGCGGATGCTACCAACGCGTTAGGCGCCGTTTATCGCATTTGTGCCGCGACCCCGGCTACCTTGAAAGACTTCGAGACGCACGCCGAACGAGGACTTGCGCCAACCGCAGATCCTTGCGATCGCGCAAGTATTTCCGTATTCCAGACACACGAACAAGCATGCCATCGATTGAGGTTGAGCCCAAGACTCGGCACTGTGATTGCGGCTGGAAAACTTGCGCCTGAGCACGGTAAAATGAAGCTCACGAATCACCGCAGCGGCCATATGAATTGGTGGCCTTATGATGGCGTAAAGCGTGAGGCGACATTTACGGAGTATCGGACATGTCTCTAATGATACCCCAGACATCCCATCAAGTTGATATCGCGTTTCTTGGCTCGGGCGTGCCTACGGAAGTCCTCTATGAGGCGGAATGCCCAATCATCTATACAATCGACACTTCACTCGGGCAACAATTACTTGC
>DAOMZH010001172.1:0-3365 GCA_035437985.1 Polyangium sp. (in: bacteria)
GTGGGTTAAAACCCACCCCTCCACATGGCAAAGTCCTCCACTACCGTTCCGGACTTTCGTCGTTCATGCACCGTGAGAAATGGTTTTTTCTGCGATTTCGACGGCAAATCTCGATGATGATCCGGGACGGATCGCGGCAGTTCGAGCGCGGTAGCGCGAGTAACTTCGTTATGTGGAGGGGCGGGTTTTAACCCGCCCCGTGCGTTCCGGACGAACGCTGGCCCGGGTTATGAGACAGCCTCTTCAACCCGCCGCGTACGTTCCGGACGAACTCAAATCGGAGTCATGAGACTGCCTCTTTGAACCCAACACGACGTTGCGTGTAGACAAACCGTGACCGGGTCATTTTTGGGTGGATTCACATACCCGTAAGAATTCGGTAATCGTCTTTGACGGGCGTGATTTCGAGGCGGTTGTCTTCCACTTTGCGCCGCCATTCCTCGCCTTTCAGGCCCGGAATGCGATAACTCGCGCTGTAGGTGTAATCGACGAAAATGCGATCCTTTTCTTCGTCGTCACGCAAAATGCGGCGGTAGCGAATTTCGTAACGAATAGCCCGGGCATCCTGAAATGCACCCGCTAGGTACGTCTTGAGCCCCGCGTAATCGATGTCGTCACGCGGATCGACGTTTCCCCCGGTCGCGTAATAATCCTCGGAGGCCAAACCCATCAGCACTCCGATGTTCTTTTCCTCCACGGCGTGCCGATATTTTTCGCAAAATGCGATGATCTTGCGGTTTTCTTCGGTGTCTTCCACATCCGTGTTTGGAATGTATTGACTGGCGCATCCAGAAAGAACGGATGCGGCGACGGCAAGAGCAGCGAGGACGAGTCGGTTCGAAGGCATCGCGGTTTTGAAACGCCCGCATGTACGAGCGCATTCCCGCGCAAACTTGCCAGACGATCCCCTCCGATCGCAAGCCGCGCACGGTCGATTGTCAATCTGTCAATAAAAGCCGCCTCAGACGGCCCACGAGTGCCAAATGGCCAATGGGCCCGTCCCCGAGTTCGAAGCGCAAATTAAGGTCGATCTGCCGAGAAACATCGGCGCTTGTCGCCTCCAGCAGCACCGCTACCGCACCTTCCGCCAGATTTCGATGGGCTTGACCCGACCATTCCAGCAAATCCCGCGCAACAGGGCCCGCGTCGTCCGCTGCCACAATGACCATGCGCTCGACATCCCCCGCAGCGACAAACTCAGCCGCAGTCGCCAGCGCTTCCGTTCCCCCGTCAAACCCTGAGTTCACGGCAAAGCTCGGACCGGTCAATCCAAACACGATGGCACATTCACCAGCCACCGCGTTGGGCGACGTCGCCGGAAAAAGCCGCGGATCCACGTAATTCGGGCCCTTGGTTCGGCGCCGCGCATCAAAACGATCGTTCGTATCGATCGTCGCCAAACCGTGCCCCGCAACAACCCCCGCTCCCCGTAATGTTTCAACACCAACGATTCGACCAAGCTCCGCAACCGCTCGCAACCCCAACTTGCACAACGTGTCGAGACGCGCGAGCCGATCCTTTGGAACACCAATGATTTCCGACAAACTCGCCAAGTCATCCGGGCCAACCTGCACAAATGCCCGCAGATAAACCGGCCGAAGGGTGCGTCTCGTTCGCTCACGTTTTTCGCAACTCAAAACGAGCGCCGCGTTCGCTCCCCCAAACGCTGCCGACAACTTGAGCCCCGCAGTCATGACTTTTGGTTCCGTGCGCTCGAGAAGAACCGCTGGAGCATCGGCATCGAGTGGCCCTTCACCAGCACTCGCCGGCGCGATGTGTCGCTTCAAGGCATCCGCGACCGCGAGCGACTCCAGAACGCCCGCTGCTCCAAGTGTGTGTCCGATCTGAGCCTTGTAGGGATGAACGATGGGTTGCGGAACGTCGGCAAAAATCGTCGTTATCGCGCGGGACTCCATCGCATCGTTGTAGGGAGTCGCCGTGCCATGAGCACTGACGAGGCCAATTTCTTCCGGAGAAAATCCACTGTCTTCGATCGCGCGTCGACCCGCCCGCGCGAGGCCCGAACCCGTGCGATCCGGCGCCGTGATGTGTACCGCATCGGTCGATGCGCCAAACCCTGCCACATAAAACGTCGGACGTGCATCGCGACGATCCTCATCCCGGACAAACGCGACGAGGCCCGCACCTTCGCCAAGGGACATGCCATCCCGACCAACTCGAAACGGCCGCGATTGACTCGCCGTCGTCGCCCGCAACGCCTCGAACCCCATCGCCACGAACACGCTCACGGCATCGTATCCGCCCGCAATCACCAGATCACACGCGCCACGATCGATCCAGCGCAAACCGAGACCCATCGCCAACGTGGATGCGGCACAAGCCGCGACGAGGTGTGCTTTTCGACAAACGGTCGCCTCCGCCAAACCAAACGTCGCCAGCGCATTTTCGAGCGGCGCGAAATACGTGGACTTTCTGGCCAGCTCCGCCGCCTCGTCCACGTCCACGACACTGCCTCGACCGTGCATCTCGCGCAGGCGGAAAAACGTTTCAGCACAAAGCATTCCGCCGCTCGACGTTCCAATGGCCAAACCTACGCGTTCGTTACGCCATCCAGGACGAACCGCATCGAGGGAAAAACCTAGCTGTCGAAACGCCTCGAAAAGAAGGGCTGTGGCGGGATCCGCGAAACGTCCTGCATCGGGCGTGGGCACAGCGCGAGCGCAGAACGGGCGTTGTAGACCCGCCTGCGCGAGTTTCTCGTCACGTGTTATCGCGACGCGCGCTCGTTCCCCCACGACGCCCGCTTCGTACGCATGCTCGGCCAAACCAAGCGCCGACACAGCGCCCACGGCAAGAACACACGCGCCGCTCATGAACCTTGCCTCCTCGGCAACACCACAAGAAACGACTCGGGCGTGTCGGGATCGACAAACGCGCGGGGATTGGGCGGACGTTCGGTGTCTTCGGATTCACACGTCACGGTGACGCGTAGGTTTGTCGAGGACTGCTGGTACTTCACGACGCCACACCCAAACTTGTCGGCTTCGAGGGTCTCTTCGTCGACTTTTCGGCGTTGTCTTGGTTTGTCCGGTGAAGATTCCCACGTGGTTCGCCGTGCTGTAACGCGTCCGGAGGGCGCGACGTGCAAGTCGACGATGGCCGGACCGTCGCGCAAGACAAACCTTGTGCCGGTGTCACGAAACACGTGCCACAAGAGCGTGCCGGACGTGGGGCGCAAGAGCCACCAACGTAAGAAGTCCACGGGCAAACCCCGCATGTCCGAACGGGGCGTGTGCGCATCGCCCCGGCGCAGAAGATCGATGGCGGGAACCGCAAAACGAAACTTGTCGTCGTGAACCCACAAATCGAGCGACGTCGTGCCTCCAGGACCAAGCAGGATCATG
>DAOMZH010001173.1:0-3364 GCA_035437985.1 Polyangium sp. (in: bacteria)
GGCGGCTAGGTGATTTCGCAAATGCTCCGCGAGGAGGTCACTCGCTTTGGTCACGAGCGCTTCTCCGTCGTAGAACTCGACCTGACCGCTGGCTTCGAGCCAATGAATTTGCTTCGGCCCCGTGAGCGTATCGTGATATTTCCGCGCCCAATGCGGGGAGAGCGCCTTTTCGGAATGGATCATGCACACGGGTACTTTGATTTTCGGCGCCGCGGATTGAACGTCAAACCCCAAGAAAAATTCGCGCGACATCAGCGCAAAGGAATTCTTGTAATTCGACACCGCCGCTCGCCGACCATAATAATCCACCAATTCCGCCGTCGTCATCGCTGCATCGCCCGTCGTCCCAACCGCCGGCACCGAGAGCACTTCGCCCGTTGCTTCATAATGCTTGCGGGCCGATATTCCTTGCTCCACCTTCGCCCGAAACCCCTCGGGATCGCGCGATTGCATATCCGGTACGTCGCGATAATACCCGACCACTGCCCCGATTGCCTTGACCAAGGGATTGTCCACGGAGGACCACATCGCATAACCTACTCCGAGACAAACGCCCACCGCGCCAATACGGTTGGGATCGACCGACGAATGTTTGGCCAGGTTGTCCAATGCAGCTTTCAAATCTTGGATTTTGTGGTGGTAATTTTCGTATTGCCGCGGCTCGCCGCCACTTTCGCCATAATGCCGAGGATCGATGGTCAGCGCCGCAAACCCGCGTTCCGCAAGCGCTTTTGCATAAACGCCCGTCACCTGTTCCTTCACGCTGGTCATAGGACCACCCACAATCACCGCCGGATGAGGACCATTTCCCTCGGGAATGTACAAATCGCCGACGACCTTGTCCCCGTCCACGACAAACTCGATTCGCTCTTTTTGCATGACGTCATTCCTCGCAGATACCGAAAAACAAACTCGCGCCACCTACCGGCGTCCTCAGAACGCCGCGTATTGTCGACAAAGCGCGAACAAAGTCAAGCCTCCGCCCAAAAAACATCTGCAGCGACTTCAGTTATTGCGAGGTGTTTTGCGGGCATTGATGGCCCCCTCAAAAGCCCTTCCTCGAGCGTCCCTCGAGGCAGCTCATGCAGGTTTCAGTTTGGCCGCATTGGACATTCGATACGTGCCGGCTTCGCCGCGGTCCAAATCCCAACGTAGAGCATCGACCACTTCGGGGGCCGTCGGACGCACGGTCGGATCCTGCGACAAACATCGTTCAAAGAGTGCGACAAGCGTTTTGGACAAACCCGCCACTTCGCGCAGCCCTTCGGGTCGTTCGAGCGGATGGCCGCTCGCGACGATGTAAAGCGGCGGCACAGCAAACGGCCGCTCACCGACCAGAAGCTCGTACGCGATAATTCCCAAACTGAACATATCCGACGACGGACGCACGGCTTTTTCTCGGCCGCCAAGCTCCGGCGCCATGTAGGACGGCGTCCCGACGATGGCGCCCGTGTGCGTCACATTCATTTGCCGGCCCCCCGGTTCGGACCGATTCGCTTTGTCGCCGGCCGCTTTTGAATTTTTCGGCGGTTTGTCGAACACAACCGTGCGTGCTTCATCGTCAATCGAACCCATTTGCTCGCGCTGCGGCTCGACAAGAGCGCTCAGGGCCGCCTCGGGGTCCACCGCTAGGGTAGAAATGCCAAAATCGGCGAGCTTCAGCTCCGGATCTCCTTCGTCATTAACCGCAACGAGCACATTGCTTGGTTTCAAATCGCGATGCACGATGCCGCTCGCATGCACCGCCGCAAGCCCTTCAGCCATTTGTCGCAGCGCCAGCAACGACCAACGAGCATCCCGATCTTTGAATTTCTCGAGGGTTTTGCCAGCAAAATATTCCATCACCAGATACAAATGCCCGTCGGCTGTGACATCCACGTCAAAGATGGATACGAGGTTGGGATGATCGAGCCGTGCGAGCAAATTCGCCTCGCGAATGAACCGCGCCAACGCCGCTTTGTCCTTCGTCGTCGACAATAGTTTGACCGCCAAGTGTTTGCCGTCGGCGGTACGCTCGACATCGTACACGACCCCCATCGCGCCTTCCCCGAGCTTGCGTTCGACGACATATCGATCCCCAATCCTCGAGCCGCGTTTGAGTCGTGGTGGAGGCGCTTGCGTGCGGTCGTCGAGCAACGCCGACAGAAGCGTCATCGTGCGTTCCTCGATCTTGCGCCGTAGTTCGTCGTTCAGAACCTGCACTTCCGCATTTTTCGTTTCGAGCATTTTGATTTTGGCCCGCACATCCACCCGCATGGCATCGAGCGCGCTGCCGAGATCCGCCAAATCACTTCCTTTTTCGACGACGATTGGAGTTTCGACATCGCCCTTGGCCAACCGCGACGCGGCATCCAACAATGCGCCTTGCTGCTCGATTCGGTTTTTCTGCAGAGCAGTCTGGAGTTCCAAACGCACGGCGCGTGTCGACACGATCGTCATCGACAATTGCGCCCCAAGGCCGAGCAACACGGCAAGATCCGCGTCACTAAAAGGTCTGCGAGAATCGTCGGCCTCGAGGTACACGACACCAACGAGTTCGTCCCGAATGAGCAGCGGAGCGGCCATTGCGGAGCGGCGCTTGCCGCCTGCGGCGTTCGACGTAATCAGGGGCTTGCGTTGGGTCCGCACACGTTCGACGACGTCCGTTCGGAGTGACAATCCATCGTCCCCCACGACGCTTTCCCGGGTCGTCGCCGATGGCGCAGATGCATCGCGCATGGCCCGCAAATCCAGTTCTCCGGCGCGCGGCTGCCCTTCGGGCACCGTGAGAAACAACAGCGCTCGTTGGGCCTTGAGCAGGCGCAAAAGTTCGTCGAGAGCAACCTGGGCTTGTTGTCCGGGTTCGAGCACGCGGGCCGACGCCATGCTCAAACCAAGCACGGTGGAGTATTGTCCGAGGCGCTCTTCGACTTCGAGAAAACGCCGCGCAAGAATGAGACCGAGCGAGAGCGTAAAGACGAAAATGCCGAGGTGTCCGACCGGCACATTGGCGCGGGAGAGAACACCCATTGCGCCGAGAATATCGTAGGCGCCAGCGACCGAGGCCACGACGAATCCAACACTGAAGATCCGCGCTTCGTGCACGCCGGCCAAAGCGCCGCGCACGGTTTGCACGGTCAAGGAAAACGTCGTGAACAGAAGGAGAAATTGGGCTGGCAAAAGCGTCTTCAGCACCGGCACGAGGCCCGTACCGACCGCGATCGCAGCCAATGCGGCATAAAGGAAGAATATCCTCTTGAGCCAGCGCGTAAGTCCCCAAATTCCCTTGCCAAAAACATGCTTGACATAGCCGGCAAGACAGCCGGCCATGAGGTAAAGGGCAAACAACTCGGCATGAACCCAGCCGAGCGGAGCATTGATGATG
>DAOMZH010001174.1:0-3362 GCA_035437985.1 Polyangium sp. (in: bacteria)
TGGCGCATTGATTCAGGTTTGACCGAGGAGTTCCAGAAGGGCAAATGTTTGTCTTGTTGGAACTCGCGGCGGGTTGAAGAGGTTGTCTGACAACCCGAACCGTGGTTCGTCTGGAACGTCCGGGGCGGGTTAAAACCCGCCCCTCCACATAACGAAGTTACTCGCGCTGCCGCGCTCGAACTGCCGCGATTCGTCCCGGATCATCATCGTGATTTGGCTGCGAAATCGCAGGCGAAACCACTTCTCGCACTGCATGAACAACGACAGTCCGGAACGGCAGTGGCGGACTTTGTCATGTGGAGGGGTGGGTTTTAACCCACCCCGGGCGTACAGGACAAACTATGTGTCTCGTTATGAGACAGCCTCTTTGACCGGGGCGGCGTTTCTTCACCGGGGAGACGCCTTCATGGGACGAGTTCTCGGTTGTGATCGTTCCACCGTGCGTCGCGACAAGCATCGATGCAGACGTCGAAGCGGCGTTGGCAAACTCGTTGTGCGTCGTGCCAATCCCCGCGGTGTCGATTTCCCAAACGTCGGTCGTCGAATCCGCGGAAATAGCGGCGTACGCAAGTATCCCGGAGGTTATCGCAATACGAGTAGCAGCGGCCGTGACGGCGATACCAGTCGCGATCGAGATAATACGGGCCGCGTTCGAGGTCGCGGGTGACTTCGGCATCGTCGGGGGTGGTGATGTCGTTGTCGTTCGGATCATTGGGTTCGTCGGCGCGGGCGTTGGTGGAGGTGAGCGAGAGGCCGGTCCACAACAACGTCGCGGCGACGGGCGCGAGCAGTTTTGTCCATGGTTTCATGGGATTTCTCCAACAGCAAAACGTCTGTATTCAGCATGGAGCTAGCGTGCTCGACGTAAAGCCGTTGAACGAGCGAGAGGGGACTGCTGGACGGACGATGATCGCGACCCTATGGACTTGGCTGGAGGATTTCCCGCGTGTTCGTATGGCTTGCTTTGTGTGGATTTGGGGCTGGAGCGATCACGAGTGTGGCGGGGATGGGCGGGGGAATTTTGTTGCTGCTGGGTTTGTCGCTGGTGTGGTCGCCAGCGGAGGCTCTCGCGACGACGGCGCCGGCGATGTTTTTGAGCGGTCTGCATCGTTGGTGGTTGTTGCGGGACGATGTAGATCGTTCGATCGCAAAAGGATTTGCGTGGGGGGCGATTCCCGGCAGTTTTTTTGGGGGTTTGCTGGTGACGCAGATGCCCGATGCGCTCTTGCGTTGGCTGATGGTGTTGATGACTTTTTTCGCGGTAGGTCGCGCGTTGAAGTTCTACGATTGGCAACCGCGAGCGTGGGCGATGGTGCCTGCGGGCGCTGGAATTGGGGCGATTAGTGCCGCCGTTGGTGGCGCGGGTCTGCTCGTGGGGCCGCTGTTCATCTCGGCGGGTTTGACCGGGAAGAGGTTTGTCGCGACGATAGCGGTCGCGGCGGCATCGCTGCACCTTGGGCGGATCGTTGCGTACGGAGCGGGTGGGCTGGTGACGTCCGCGACGTTGGGGCGAGGGTTGGTGTTGACGGTGAGTTTGATGGCTGGAAACTGGATAGGATTGCGCTATCGGGATCGGATTTTGCGCAACGCGCGAGCGGAGCGAGTGGAGCTTGGGGCGATGCTGGTGTGTATGGTGTTGAGTTTGGCGGGAATTGGGCAGTAGGTGTTCGGTTGGGGAGCCGTTGTTCGCTCGGGGGAGCTCGATGTTCCGGCACATGCGGCACCCCAAACTCGCCCTTCCGGGGCTCAGACAGTGGGGCCCCACCGCAGCGCCAGAACATCGAGCCCGACCCGAGCTTTGCGTTGTTTCAGTTGTGTAAAAAAAGTTGTTGACAAGGGGCGGAAGGCATGGTTTCCTCCGCGCCCGTCAAACGGACGTGCCACCTTAGCTCAGTGGTAGAGCAACGGTTTCGTAAACCGTAGGTCTCGAGTTCAAGTCTCGAAGGTGGCTCCAAAGAATTCGCGAACGATTCCGCTACGCTTGGCGTAGCGATGGAGGGCGCGAGAGGGGTTGGTCAGAGCGTACCGATGAGGCCGTTGCCCATCTGTTGCCCAGACTCGATCGAGGCGGGCGAAGGCTACGGTTTACGAAACCGTAGGCTTTACTTGGGTTTCGTGAGCACGTCCGGGGCGATTTGGTTGGCCATCCGTTGCCCCGAGTTCGAACGACCAAGCGGACTGGGCTGGCCTTATATAACGCCTTGATTAACTGCGCTTCGGGAGGCTCGATTTCTCGGCACTCGCGGCACCCCGAACTCGCCGCCTACGGCGGCTCAAACAGCGGGGTCCCGCCGCAGCGCCAAGAAATCAAGCACTCCCGAAGCTCACGTCGTTCATGTTGGCGAGGGGCGTCCGCGGGCAGCGATCCTTCGCGCAGCATCTTCGAGGTCGGCCTTGAGGAAGTGCACGTAGGGGCGAAGACCGGCGTCCGACATGAGCAGGAAGCTCAATCGGTGCGATTTCCGCGCGTGCGATAATAACAACGCAATTTGCTCGTCGGCCGGAATCTCGAGCACGCATTGACCCGTTTGCTTGAGCGACGGCATGTTTGCCGGCATAGCAGGAATATGTTGCCTTTGGGCGGCAAACCGCAACAAAGAACGCAATACGATTTGCACATTGTTGCACGTGATCAACGCTAGTTTTCGTTTTACCAAATCTAATCCAACGCTTCGGCAGCTCGACCATCATGCACATGCTCAGTTTTTTATGTGAATCCCTCGACGCGAAGATCAGCCGCTGACAAGCTTACGATCCGCAGACAAACGTAAACAAGAACAATTTCTCACATGCGCGATTATGCGCGATTGGAGTGGCAAAAGATCGGCCAAAGCAAGACGAACCATCAAACAGAGGGTCATGATGACGCGTTCGCGAATTGCGTTTGGCGGGGGCGAATGCATCGGTATACAGTCTCTTGGACGGCCCGCACACGTCACTCCCCCCGCAGCAATGGCCAATGCCGCATGTTGATTGCGAATTTGATCGCCGCCTCGCCTGAAATGGTGTAAGGAGCCATTTAAACTTCCTATCACTCGAAATCAGCCCTCGATGCTCCACCTTGTTCTCCTCGCCGCCAATCCTCTGGACCAGACCCGTTTGCGGCTCGGCGCTGAAGCTCGAGAAATCCACAACGCACTGGAAACCACAATGGGCGCGGACGCATTCCGGCTCGATCAATCGTTCGCTGTTCGTCCGCGTGACTTGCAAGGTCTGCTTTTGCGCCACAAGCCTCAGATCGTGCATTTTAGCGGTCATGGCCAAGGCTCGGCGCATCCTGCGCAGGCAACGACACGCACATCACGAGAAATGCTTCACGAAAATGACGATGGTTATGCCAGTCCAGCCAATACCTGCCTGGT
>DAOMZH010001175.1:0-3359 GCA_035437985.1 Polyangium sp. (in: bacteria)
GCGCCCGTCGTCGACACGTCGCTCGGCAAGTGCTCGCTCGCTCTCTCGCTTGCTGGCGCGCAGCAAGGGCCTTCACGCGTTCGTCCACGAAGTATTCCGCATCGAGCCTCGCCCGTGCTTCGGCGCGTTCTGGATTCCAAACCTGTTTGTCAACCCCAACTCCGGTGACCCGATGGTACTTGAGACCCGTCATGAGCCTCGTTCCATTCGGACCAACCTCACCCGCAAGCTGGGCTTCATCGAGGTCAAACCCGATGTCGCGATAAAAATCTCGATAGTCAGGATGCCCCGGATACCCTGTTTCCCGCGACCAAACATCACGCGACGCCCATGGGTCGCGACCAAAAAAAGCCACACCCGAAGGCGCCAAGATGGGTTCGAAAATTCCCGCAAGCGGACGCGGCTCAGCCAGCTCGACTCCATGCGCATCGAGCACCGTGTATTTGACGTTTGCCCGGACAATTTCATTTGTGAGCAAAGGATCGTAACCACATTCCGGAAGCCACAAGCCACGTGGACGATGGCCAGCAAACTGCTCGAATGCGCGCAGTCCCAGTTCAATCTGCGCCCTCACCGATGCTGGCGATAACGCAGGCAAATACGCATGCGTCACACACGTGGTCAAAAGCTCGATCGCTCCTGCTCGCTCCAAACGCACGAGAGCCCCCAAGACATCGCCCCCGATACGCGCCCACGTCGTCCGCACCCTACGAAGTCTGTCTCGGTAAAAATCGACCGTCGGGACAAACTCGGCGAACCCCCGCGTCCGCACGATCTCGCGCTCGACGAGAGCCTCGAGACGGTCGAGGTGCGCGACGAACCGCTGACGCAACAGCGTATCGGCCAACATCGCCGCCAAAGGCGGAGAAACCGACACGGTCACGGGCGCGATCACGCCATCATCGACAAGCCGGTCGAAGACATCGATGAGCGGCAGGTACGATTCCCACAACGCCTCGTACAACCAGCGTTCCTCGAGCGACCGCGGATGCTCGGGCGCACGCACCCAGGGCAAGTGGGCGTGCAGGACAATCGCTAAGGAACCACGCATCGTTTGTCCGATCCGTCAAGCCCCGCGTCCACGCACGAGCTCGCGCCCGAGATCTTCACCCATACGTCGAGCTTCGGCGATATCGTTTGACCACGAAGCTTTTCGCTCCCCCATGCGCACGTCGCTTCCATCGGCTTCTGCGGCCATCGCGCGGAGCCACAATTCATCCCCGCGATGCACCGCATGTGCGGCAACGGGCGTACGACAATCGGCTCCCAGCGATCCCATCACGCCTCGCTCGGCCGCGACACAAACTTCCGTGTCGCGATGCACGAGCGGCGCGAGCAAGGCCCGAGTCGCATCGTCACCTGCGCGAATCTCCACGGCCAATGCCCCCTGCCCGATCGCGGGAAGCATGACCTCCGGTTCGAGCACCTCGGTCGCGCGATCGGCGATCCCGAGCCGCACGAGTCCCGCGCGAGCCAGAACAATCGCTTCGGCTTGCCCTTCTTCGAGCTTCCGCAAACGCGTATCGACATTGCCGCGCAAAGGTACGATCACGAGGTCTGGACGAACCACCCGCAATGCAACGGCCCGCCGCAAGCTCGACGTTCCCACACGAGCCCCCTGCGGCAGATTCGCCAACTTCACGCCGTTTGTCGAGACAAGCACATCCCGAGGATCTTCACGTTCGGGTACGCAGGCAATCTCGAACTCCGCCGGGATCTCTGCGGGCACGTCCTTGTAGGAATGCACGGCGATCTGTGCCCGCCCTTCGAGGAGCGCTTCTTCGAGTTCCTTGATGAAAAGACCTTTGCCCCCGACATCGACGAGTGGTCGGTCGGTGATGCGATCACCTTTGGTCACGACTTCGAGTTCGTCAATGTGCAACCCCGGCGTCGCGTGTATGAACGCGCGGGCGAAAGCGCGAGACTGCGCGAGGGCCAACGCGGAACGGCGCGTGGCGAGGATCAAACGAGTCGTCATCCGAGGTCCTTTGCTTCGAGCCCGTCATGCGTAGCGGTACGTGAGCTGTGCCCGTCACGAGGTTCGAGTTCGTCATCGAGATCAGAAGGCATTGTTGATCGAGGCTGCTCTGCACCGTTGCTCGGCGCCGCGGGCACGTGCGTCAGTTCAAACAGATCCTGCATTGCCTCGACGTAGATATCGGCGCGTGCGTCACCGGCCAACTCGCGCAGGCGGCTGACTGGACCATGCAAAAGCTTGTTCGTTGCTGCTCCAACCATTGCCAAAAGCGCTTCTTTTTCAGCCGGTCCAAGGTGCTTCAAGCGCCCCGCCAAACTGCGTTCGACTTCGCTCATGAGTACGCCTCGCGTTCGGGCGAACATCTTGGTGATCGTAGGAGCCAGTTCTCGTTCGAGGGTCCACTGCTCGAACGCGGTCGTCTCTTCGTTGACGATCGACTCGGCACGCACGGCTTCCGCCGCTCGTCCTTCGAGCGATTCGGCGACGATGCGGGAGAGATCATCGACGTCGTAGAGGTAGACTCCATCGAGTTCGTTCACGGCGGGGTCGATATCGCGAGGCACGGCGATGTCGATCAAAAACAAGCTTCGACCGCGCCGAGCTTTGCGGACGCGTTTGACGAGATCGAGGGTGATCACATGTGTGGGGCTGGAAGTCGAAGCGATGGCAATGTCGACTTCGGTGAGCGTTTTCTCGAGGTCGTTCATGGTGCGTGGTTCGCCCCCGACCTCTTGCGCCAAGTGGTTTGCCCGTTCGGGACTGCGGTTTAGCACGACAATCTTGGCTCCAGCTTTGGCCAGAAGTCGTGCCGCAGCTTCGGCCATTTCTCCCGCCCCCACGAGCGCAGCTTTGCGACCATTCAGATCTCCGAAGATCTCTTCGGCCAAATCGACCGAGACGCTCGACACAGACACTTGGCCCGAACCGATTGCCGTTTCATGACGCACACGTTTGCCCACGCGAATGGCTCGCAACATCACTTTGCCCAAGGTTTGTCCAAGGGTTTTTGCTTCGCGGGCTGCGACGATCGCGTCTTTGAGTTGTCCGAGAATTTGTGGTTCACCCACGACGAGCGAATCGAGCGACGAGGCGACTCGAAACAGATGCCGAATCGCATCCTGTCCTTCTTTGGCTTGCAAGTGAGGTCGCGAAACATCGCCGCCCAGCGCGACGAGCTTTGACATGACAAACGATCGAGTGACTTCGAGGGGACGACCAATCGTTGGAGCTGCAAATATCTCGACACGATTGCATGTAGACAAGACGACGGCTTCCCCGGCTGCATCGGTCGACACGAGCTGCTCGAGCAACCGAGGGAGTTGGTCTCGCCCAACAGCCAGACGTTCACGTACGGCGATGGGAGCGGTTTTATGAGAAAGCC
>DAOMZH010001176.1:0-3347 GCA_035437985.1 Polyangium sp. (in: bacteria)
CGCGGGCTGCACATATGAAGCCGCAGCCGCCCAACCAGAAAGCACCGCCAACGGGGTTACTAAGGCCTTGGAAGACTGCCGAAATAAAGCCATGAAGTGCTCCGCTTAGAGACGCGCAAAGCGCCCCGGCATGGAAGAACGTTCGTTCAAATCCGAAGGAATTGAACCAATCCCGAAGATCTCACGATTCCGCGCAACGACACAAGACCTGAACAGTCACGTTGCGCGACAACGAGGGGCTCGAGTCGAGCCTCCGGCATGCAGAAGCTGCATTGGATCAAAAAAAGCGTTGGGCACACTTCAAAACCATGCGCCCAACACGCAAAGAACTCGATTCACATGAGCATGTCGCTCAAGGATTGACAGACACCAAGAAAGCATCAATGCCCGCGGACATCGTCACTCCAGTGCCGAAATCGCTGGCTCCGATGAACTGTCCGGTGACGGCAACGCCGCTCGTCGTCGGGTCGAACGCCAAAGCTTTCGGCAATTGGCCCATCGGCCCCGTGAACGTTTTCAGCCATGCGGGACATCCATTGGCGTTCAAACGAACGACAAAACCATCGGACGCCCCCGTGCTCGTGAACGCCATGCCCGTCTCGAAATCGATGGCCCCAGAAAAGTCGCCCGCTGCGAAAACTTCACCGTTTGGCGCGAACGCAAGACTCACCACCTCTTGCTGCTCGGCATCACCAAATACTTTCGTGACCGTATGAGATCCACCGGCGGCAAACAGGGTGATGAATGCATCGTCGGTCCCGATGCTGCTCACCGGCATGCCGCCGAGATCAAACATGCCCTTGAAATACCCTCCCGCAGCGACTTCGCCGTTCGGACCAACGGCAACCGAGTTGACCACGCCGATGCTATTTGCATCGCCGTCGCTCAGGTTCACCCAAGCGGCATTGCCAAGTGAATCGAGTTTGGCCACGAATGCACTCTTGGTTGTCGTGACAGACTTCGAACCGCCCCCGAAGTCGATCGACTCGGCAACTTCACCACCCACGTAAATGTTGCCTGCAGCGTCTGCCGCCACGGCGCGAGCGATTTGATCCGAGGTGGCCACGCCGTACTGGCGACTCCATTGATGCGCACCATCGCCGTTGAATTTCGCGACAAACACATCGACGAAGCTCCCGCCCGCGTTGAGTGTTCCCCCGCCAAACCCGATTGTCTTCTTGAAACTGCCCGCGATGATCACGTTGCTCGCTGCATCCACCGCCAATCCATACGAATTTTGAACCTCGTCATCCCCGAAACTCTTGCTCCAGACGTGATTTCCATCGGCCGTGAGTTTGGCGACGAATACGTCGGTAAACAGCGTTCCTGCAGCAGTGAGCGCCCCGCCTCCGAAGTTGATGCTGCCGGTGAAATTACCGGTGATGTAGATGTTGCCGTTGCCATCGGTGCCTACGCCGCCGATGTTCTGTCCCTTGCCGTCACCATACTCTTTGGCCCACAAGAGTTGCCCGCCCGAATTGAACTTCGCGATGAACGCGTCGTCGCCACCAGCACTGGTCAACGTAGTGCCACCAAAATTGATTGTCCCGCCAAACGCACCGGCCATGATGACGTTGCCCGACTTGTCAACGGTAATGGAATTGCCCGTCTGAATCGCCGTGTCGCCGTAGGCAGCTGCCGTCTTCGTCCCGCCTCCGGTTGGACTGCTGAACATGCATCTTGGCGGAGTTCCCGAGGACGACGACGAACTGCTGCTGGTGCTTCCTACGGTCACCGATCCGGCAACGACACTCAGGTCTTCGCCGCCCGTGCCCATGCCTCCTGCAGACGAGGTCAAACCCCCTGCGCCACCCGCTCCGCTGGTGACTGGTTGCGCATCACCGCAAGCTCCTCCAAGAGCTGCAGCACAAGCCGCCACGACACCCGTCATTACAGCAAGACTTTTCACATTGGCCAGAGACGACAACTTCGTCGTCAAACGGTGATCTTTACGAGTGCGCATGAAGGAACTCCTCTTCAGTCGATGCAAGAAATCGAGCCACCTTGGTCATCAAGGCAGGACGTTCGAAGGTAAATGATTCAGGAAGGAAAAGGGACGAGACGAGGGTGGCAACGATGTTGCTACGTGTCGCTCAACCCAAGACTTGCTTGGCGATGACGAGGCGCTGAATTTGGCTCGTGCCTTCGTAGATTTGCAGCACTTTGGCATCGCGCATGAGCTTCTCGACGGGATACTCCTTCACGTACCCGTTGCCGCCGAAGACCTGCACGGCGTCTATGGCTGTCTGCATCGCGCTATCTGCGCCGTACGCTTTGGCGAAGCTCGACACGATGGGATCGCGCACGCCGTTGTCGAGGTTCCAAGCAGCCTTTTGATAAAGCAGCCGCGTCGTTTCCACGCGAATGGCCATCTCCGCGATCATCCATTGGATGAGTTGGTGATTCGCGATTGCTGTGCCGAAGGTCTTGCGCTCTTTCGCGTAGGCCACGGATTCATCGAGGCACCGCCGCATGAGACCTGTGGCGGCAGCACTGATGTCGGGACGCGTCTGATTAAACGTCTCCATCGCGAGCTTGAACCCCTTGCCCTCGGGAGCGAGAAGGTTTTCCTTGGGCACCACGACTTCGTCGAGAAAAACCTGCGCCGTATCGCTCGCGCGTTGGCCGAGTTTGTCCTCTTTCTTGCCCACACGCAGACCGGGTGATTCGCGATCGACGATGAACGCAGCAATGCCCTTGTGCCGCAGCGCTTTGTCGCTCGTCGCAAAAATCACGTAAAAGTTCGCGTAGCTCGCGTTCGTGATCCAGCACTTCTGACCGCTCAAGACGTAGTCGTCACCGTGTTTGGTAAAACGCGTCTCGATGCCCGCAACGTCACTGCCAGCGTTGGGCTCGCTGGTCGCATAACTGGCCATGATTGGTTCAGCAAGGAGTTTGCCGAAGTACTTCTTCTTCTGCTCTTCGGTGCCTCCGAGCTTGATGGGCGTGAGGGCCAAACCGTTCGCCAAGATGCTCGTCTCGATCCCCGTGCAACCGTAAGCAAACTCTTCGCACATGAGCGTGTTCTCGAATTCACCCATGCCCGCGCCGCCATATTCGGCCGGGATCGTGGGGTTGATGAGACCAAGCTCCCAAGCGTCCTTGTACACATCCATGGGAAAACGCGACTCACGATCACACTCGGCTGCGATCGGAATGATGCGTTCCTTGGTAAAACGACGGACGGTCTCGATGAGGCTCTTGTGCTCTTCGGACAACGAGAAATCGACCACGGGCTACTCCTTCATCCTGCTCCGGCGTTTGTCCAACTCGGCACGTACCGCACGCGCTCCGAGCGTGTAACCAATCACGAGCCCCAGCAGCAGGACGCTGGGGATGAAAATGAC
>DAOMZH010001177.1:0-3343 GCA_035437985.1 Polyangium sp. (in: bacteria)
CTCGATCCTCGGCTGGTCGGCAAAAGCGGACGCGTACGAGCGGCAATGGCAAGCAAGTCTGGGCCTCGGCTACACGCATCTGAGCAATGGTGGTGGCACAGCGCTCAAAGTCACGTCCCTGCCCGGATTTGGCGCGAGTTTGGGGATTTCGTACGGGTTGAACGACTCGCTGAACCTCGTCGCCCATGGTGACTTCAGCATGCACCCAGGCGATGCCCCAGTGCTCATCGGCGGCGGAGGCGTTGGCATCGGGTACGTCATCGACGTCTTGCGCTGGGTCCCGTGGCTCGGACTCACCGCCGGCGCTTATGGCGTTTCGGTGGGCGGTCCTTGCGTGTCCGCGACAGGTGCCGAGTGCACGACGGCACGGCTTGGTTTGTCTCTCCCCTTTGGCCTCGATTATCAGCTCAACCGAAGTTTTTCCATTGGTGCTGGCGGGCGCTACGGGCTGCTTTTGTTTGGCAATCAAAACAAAGTCGACCAAACCATCTCGGTCTTCGCGCGCGCCCAATATATATGGGGTTATTGAAGTAGTTCGTTTGGAGTCGAACGAACCTAGCTGCGTCGTTTGCTCGAGGGTCCCGATGGACGCCTTCGTGTGGATGGGGGCGCGGGATTGCTTGGCACGCCACGGTCGTTCATTTCTTTGATGACCACAGCGCCTTGCTTGCTCTGCGCAGGTGGAACGGCGCGACCGACAGCATCGGGCCCACGTTCGGTGGACGCGACCATCTCGACATCGGACAAGGGGGATTCGTCCGCGCGTTTTGGGGCTGGGGCACGAATGGGAGCGCCTTGCTCGCCACGTATGGCTTGAGGTTTGGCAGTCCAACCATCGCGCATCGTCATCGGCGACGGCTCGGCAGTTGCCGCGGCGCCACCACGAGAACGTTTGGATGAAGCAGGCCCGCCTTTGGATCGTTTCGACGAAGGTGGTGGTGTTGCAGCAGGTAAAACGACCCGGACCAACGCGCCGCCAAGATCCGAACGCGTCACTTCGAGCGATCCCACGTGCAGCGCGACGATGTTTCGCCCCAGAACCAGGCCCAACATTTCCTTGGGCCGCGAGGATCGAATTTTCGACGACACCGTTGAACGATGCTCGGTCGACGATGACGATGACGGTCGCCCAGAATGTTCGACCACCAACGATATATTGTTCTTTTCTCGAGCGACGGTGATCGAAACCAGCTGCATTTGTGGTGCCGGCATCGCGGGACTCTCGGGTTTGTCCTCGCGACCACAGACCTCGATGCCATCGGACACGAGACCAAGTACGAGTTGTCGAATCTCGCTGCGTTTGCCGCGAATGAGAGGTTCGGAATTAGGTTGCACGGCGACCAACACATCGACGTTGCGAGCCCGAGCAACGGGTTCGAGATGACCAACCACGTCGTACACGATTGACGCGGCATCGATCACTTCGGAGCGATTCTCTTCGAGCGCGGACAAAAGACGTCCTCCGCTCATCCGCACGAGCATCAACGCGCTTGCGGCTTCTTCCTGCATCGGTTCGAGATCCCGAAGCACGGGGGCCACGGCTGGGTGCCGCAATCGCAGCTGCGCAAGCCACTTTTCTTGCAGTTTTACGAAGGAGGCGAGTTGGGCCGAGACCGCACGCAAGTCGTCGGCAAAGCTCGAGGCCAACGTTCCAACTGTTGCTAGATGCGTGAGTTTTTCGTCGATCTCGGAGACGGATGCAGCTCCTTCAGTGATCGGAGCGTTATCGGAAACCGAACTCTGTTGGGCCAAAAAGAGCGCCATCATGTTCGCCACGGTCTCGAGCACGGCGATGCGTGGAGACGTGAGCAGTTCGCTCGAAGGGGCGGCGACGGTCACGACTCCGAGGACTTCGCGACCAAAAACGATGGGGGCGGAAGCAATGGTGTTCCAACCGGTGCTGCGCAGCGCCGTGGCTGGAACTCGGCCGTCGAACATGGCGGCCAGGTCATCTTCGACGATGAGGCGACGTCGTTTGACCGCGTGCTGCGCGACAAACCACTGAGCGTCGCTCGCCGGAATGGTCCCGAGGTGTGGCCGGAGTGCTGAAGGCAAACCCTCTTCAGCTGCTAGCTCGAGCCCCGCCGCAGTCACTTGGTGCACGATCCCTGCTTGCAGGCCCGTACCGGCGAGAACGCACGCGAGTGCGTCGGAAAAAACCCCGCCGGTCATGCTGCGCGTAAGCGTGCCAGAAAGACCGAGCAGAGCGCCGAGTGGGCTATTCGCAGGCTGTGAGGGGATGTTGGTGCGGCGAGCCGCCATGGTGCCGCAGACTAGCCTCGAAGATATCGTGGGGTCTACGAATCATCGGGCGTGAACTCGACGACAATGCGCCAGTTCCCACGGCGTTCATGCGTTCCGTCGGGCAGCAAATCCGCAATGCCGAGGACCTTGCCGCCATCCGTTTCATCGGGTCGCTGCGCAAAACCATCCCATTGTGGCGTGATGACGTGCCAATGACCCGAGAGCGTGGTCGTCTTCGAAACAGTCATGCATCACTGACAAACGACGCCGGTGCAATCTTCGCTGGCCGGGTTGAAGTCGGCGCACTTGTTGTTCGGTTGTAGCGTCCAAGTGCAGTAATTCATGTAGTTGATGCCATCGACCGCGGTCCACTCGATGTTGAGATCCGAGAATTTCGGACCGCTGTAACACGTCTGTTTGTCGTAGCCGCGGTAGTAGATCTTGTCGCCCACTTCGAGCTCGGACGTGGCCATCTTCGCCTTGTCGACGAGCTTGATCGTGCCGAAATCACCAACGACGACCATCCCCATACCTGCATCAGGCATCGCATTCGGATCGGGTTGCGGCACGGGCACGACATTCGCCACGCGCACTTTCACGCCGCCCCACTGATCGTGGAACATCGTATCCGTTGGAGATGAAAGCTTCATGAGTTCGTCCACGGTCGTGAACGCATGGGGCGTGGGCGGTGTTGCGGTTTGGCCAGTCTTCTCGAAGGCGCACGTGAACGAGATCTGCCGCTGAGCCACTTTGCTGCCGTTCATCGCCGTCGCACACGCCCCGAGGAGGAAGTAGTCGGCAGTACCCGAGAGATTCACGACGTCGCCCGGCTTGATGTCATCCGGAATCACGTCGCCTGGAGGCGGATCGTTGGCGCCACGATTGCTGATTTTGCCGCAATAAGACGTCGTTCCGCCGGGCGGAATGACCGCGGGTGAACCATACGCGACGACCATGACGCCCGAATACGGAGCCGTCTCGGTGATTCCAGGCGCAGAGACAAACGTGCCGTACAAGCACGATCCACTGCCACTCTTGGACACGAGGAATTTCTGGCTCATGACGACGGCACCTTGAACCGTCACCGCCGAGCCTTTGC
>DAOMZH010001178.1:0-3341 GCA_035437985.1 Polyangium sp. (in: bacteria)
GGCTTCATCGGCCTCTCGTACCGCAAGGACTCCGACAACGCCTGCTTCTTCTCGGCCAACTCCTGCCAGAAGCCGAAGTACTTCGGTCAGAGCGAAGAAGGTCGCGCCGCGGAGCTCAACTATCGTTTGGGCACGCAGCTTCCGTACATGTTCATCATGTGCCGCATTGCGCACTACTTGAAGGTGTTGCAACGCGAGCAGATCGGTACGTGGAAGGAACGTGCTGATCTCGAGAAGGAACTCAACGACTGGATTAGCCAGTACGTTGCGGACCAAGACGTGGTGTCGGCGAGCATTCGTGGGCGTCGTCCGCTTCGCAAGGCGCGGATCATCGTCACCGAGGTCGAGGGCAACGCGGGTTGGTACAAGGTCGACATGCAGGTGCGTCCGCACTTCAAGTACATGGGCGCATTCTTCACGTTGAGCCTCGTCGGCAAGCTCGACAAAGAATAATTCGTTTTACAGAACGAACCAATATCGAAGCCAGCGATCGCAAGGTCGCTGGCTTCGGTGTTTTTGTTCTGCGCGACCTCTCATCAAACTGCTACCATTGCTTGCGAACCCTATGAATGCTGCGAGAAAGTACGCGACCTACGACGACTTGATGCTTTTGCCCGACGACGTCAAAGCGGAGATCATCGAGGGCAGTGTCGTCACCATGCCCTCACCGCGCCCGAGGCACAGCAATGTGCAGGGCTCCATGCGTCGGTACATAGGCGGACCGTTTCACGACGATGATGGGTTTGGCGGTCCCGGAGGTTGGTGGATCTTCACCGACGTCGATGTCGAGCTTGGCCCTCATGATGTGGTTCGGCCGGACATTGTTGGTGTGCGACGGGAAAGACTGACAAATCCGGATCTTTTGCCATTACCGATTGTTCCTGATTGGATTTGTGAAGTGCTTTCGCCGTCGAACGAGCCGCATGATCGGGTCACGAAAAAAAATCTATATGCTCGTTATGGCGTCCAATTTTATTGGATTGTCGATCCGTCCGCGCGCATTTTGGAGGCATTCGAGTTGCGCGATGGCTTGTGGACGAACATCGGTTCGTACGACGAAAAGGATACGCCGCGCATTGAGCCGTTCGGCGCCATAGAATTGCCCATTGCGAGGATGTTCTTGCCACGATCCGCGTCAGTCGAGAAAAACCATTAAAGAAGCGCAACGATGGTTGCCGTCTGGGAACATAGTGCAGTTCCCGAGAGGTTTGTGACTGTTTGGGCGGCAATCGTAGAATGGATTTGGAAGGAAGCTGCATGCACCAATGAGAAAAAAGGTGCCGCGAATTGCTGGCGCCCTTTTCTTGTCTATCGACCAATTCGTCGAATCATCCCACCGGCATTTCCAGGCCAAACTCTTCGAGCTGCACACCCAAAAAGCGCCGCGGCCGAATCGTCACTCCCACATACGTCCCGTCGTCGCCCGTTCGCGCCGTCGTCGCAATCTCCATGCTCCCCGGCTTCGCATCCTCGAACAGCGCCCATAACGCTCGCTCCACCACTGACTTCGCCTCCGTCGGCGAAGCACTCGCCGGCACGCGCCCGCACACGACTCGCAAGAACTGGACGATGCGCGCGACAAACAGTTGGTCCACCAACGATACCCGCTCGTACCGCTCTTCCGGCTCCGTCGACGCGCTGTCATACGTGCGCTTCGGCGGAGGTACATACGCGGTCGGCGCCGACATCAAGTAGATCGCATCGCTGTTTGGCGCCGAAGCAAGCAAGAGCAAACCAGCCTTGGACATTTCCCGTTGCGAGTCTGTCGAGACGAACGCTTGGGTCGGGATCGCGACGGCATCGGCATCGTCCACGTGGCCGCGCACTTCATGCACGATCAAGTTGCCGAGCGTTCCGCCGACTTTCCCACCCACGATTCGACACGGCCAAACCGTATCCTTGAAACTCTGGGTGATGAGCGCTCCGACCGCATACGCCGGAGGAATCCACACCGTCGCGCCCTCATCCGCGGGCTCTTCCTTCACGGCAACCTCACGCATGCGCGAACTCGCTTTGTCGTAGGCTGTTCGTCCAAGCAAACCGTTCATCGCCATCGTCACCCAACGCATCGAGGGACGTTTGGCCGTCGATTGCCAACGCAGTTGTTCGGGGGCGAGGAACAAGCCCATCTTGTGATCGATGCGTTCCAGGTCGGACAAACTGTCGAGGCTCAAGAGCGACGGGGCGGCATTGAGGATCAGCGGAACCGTTTGCGCTTCGGCAAGCTGCGCGAGTTCATCGAGCTGCGTCAAACTCGGCGTCGTGCCGGTCACGGTGACGTCCACGATCGCACACGACACGGGCGAATCGGCGCCAGTGCCCTGACGCAAAACGCGCTCGAGCGTCATCGCGCTGAACTCGCTGCGCGTGCACACGACATCGAGCTTCAAGCCCTTGATGCCCTTCGAGCGATCGACGAGGAGCTGCAAACCGCGCCACGACTGTTCCAAACGACGAACCTCGGAGTGCTGCAGGATCGCGCCAATCTGCGTGCCGAGTGCTTTCTCGACGCGTTGGATTGCTTCTTGTGGGCTGAACCTTCCGCCGGGTTTGCCACTCATCGCAACCGCAGCGATCAGCGCGCCAAACCGACCATCTGACGACGATTGTTGTGGAGGCGGACCAGCTGGCGCTTCGCTCTCGCCGCTACTTGCTCCGTCCGTATCCACCATGTCGAGGATCGACGCGAGGGAGGCTTCCTGTGCGGCCGGTGTTGGAGGTGCAGCGAGTTTCGGTCCGCTGCTCGCATCGGGAACGAGGCGCAAAACTTCGAGGACAAACGGCGACGACTTCCAGATGCGTTCGAGCTCGACGCGGGCTTTGTCGCGATCGATCGAGCCGTCGCGCAATCGTTCGAGCAGCAACTTTCCATCGACGAGTGATCGCAAAAGAGGAATCGACTCGCACAACCCATCGGGTCGGAAACTCTTGAGGCTCGTGAGCGGAAAATCGATCCGCGTCTTGCGGCCTTCGTGGAGCACGCTCGGCACATCGAGGGCGATGCGCGGACGAAGGCGCGTGAACAGGTCGTCGAACGCGAGCGGATCGACGCGGATCGCAAGATCCGGCGCGTTCGCGCCAGCGTTGTATTCGTCGCGGGGCAAAAGGTCTGTCACGACCAACATGCGCAGCGGCAGCACCGGACCCTCCGTTTGTGCAGCTGGCGAATCCTCGCCGACGTTGAAGCTCATCCCACCCTTGATAAAACCCTTCGTTTCGCCCGACATGCGCCCGAGGATAAGAGCGGATGAGCGACACGTGAAGGGTCAAGCGACCAAGCCCCTGCTAAGCTCCGCGCCCCTATGGAAATGGCTCCTTCTGTGCCTGATCCCGACGCTCCC
>DAOMZH010001179.1:0-3337 GCA_035437985.1 Polyangium sp. (in: bacteria)
GGGGTTGTCCCTTACCTTTACGAGCCAATCGTTCATCAATTGCCGTCATTTTTCCTCCATCGGTCGCGCGACCGTCACCGAGTGGTTGCCGCTACATCGTGATGTGAACAGTGGTCCATCGCGTCATGCACGTCGGTCCATCGAGGGGCGATGGGTGGTCCATCGGTGGTGCGGTCAATTGAGGAATAGTGCCGTCATTTGAACAATTCGTACTTGCGGCGTCGTACAATGCGGGCGCTTGAAAAACAGACGCCGCCCCGATGGGTCTATCCCTCCCACCGGAGCGACTTGACGCAACTCGCTGTAACGAGGTACGCCCATGTTCGATTTGTCATGGCCCAACGAAGCTGGCCAAGAAACCGATCCTTTTATTTCTGCACCCCGCAAACGACGCCGCTCGAACGCGTTGAAACTCAGCACCGACGAAGCCAAGGCCGTACGCATCGCGCTTCGGAAGCTCCGTCGCGCGTTTGGGACCTTTAACGCCCTTGCCGTCATGACGGGGATCCCATCGAACACCCTTCGCCGTGTTGCGAACCCGAACGGGATCCCGCCCACGGGAACGTTCGCAATTCGTCTCGCCGCAGCCGCGAAGGTGCCTGTCGAAGTGCTTCTTGGCGGCAAGGTTGTCGTCACAACGCCGATCATCGGGAGGGCGGCATGAGCCGATCCAGAGTGAGGGAACGCGAGCGAATCCGTGCCGCTGTCCAGACCACCGATCCCGTTGCACTTGCGGCCTATGCCGAACTTCTCCGGCCAGTAGTGGCGAAGCTTCGTGTCCATGCTGAAGATGCTACCGCGACGCCCGATCAACGCGTGCACTCACGAGTCTTCTTGCGCCGTGAGATCCTGAAAGCGCTTCGCGAGCTTGAAACGCGGATCGAGGTTGCATCGCCTGCGTCGTGATGGACAAACCCGCCACTTTTCACAAAAGCCTGGATCTCGCTTTGTTCGCTTGACTTAAGCACAGTGGTGCGTCAGAGATCCACCTGTACCGCACATAAAAGCAACGGACACCTAGCCGGGTGTCCGTTGCGAGGCCGAAGTCGGCCTACGTGTACCGCACGTACGCGCATCTTCCTGCATTTGGCGGGGAATGTCAAGACGTTGTTGGTCCACGCCTCCGTGCGGGTCTCGGAGGAACATGGGATCTTTTGATGATGTGTTGAAGAAAGCCGTATCGACCGCGACGAAACGACCTGGGCCGGACCCTGCCATTGTAGCAGCCGAGCAAGCGGCAAAAGAGAAGGAAGCATATCACACCGCGGTGCAAGATATGGCGAACCACGCCATAGGCCCTGCGATGACTATGCTCGAAAAGCAGTTATGCGACGCTGGCGTGTATTGCTGCACGTCTAACACCTGGTTTTCTGACGAAGCGGCATTCATATACGACGGACATGCCGGCAAATCGGCCAGGATTGAATACAGGATTGAGCCTGACAACGGCATAACGATTTCCGCTACGAGCGACGATGGCAATCAGGACGCCTATGCAGAGATCGCCAAGTTCTCGCCATCCGATGTCAGAGAAATGGTCGCGAAGATGGGTGACGCTCGCAGTGCCAAACCAGAAAACCCTGACAGTGATCACCCACTAACACACGCCATCCGCCAGGCCATTGCTCACGCATCGGCCACGTAATCACCAACCGCCAGCGTAATCAATCCAGCGTCGTTCAAGTTCAACACGCCTAAGAAAGGCGCCAAGTATCTCATCAAGCGTTCGTGATTCGCTGAGCGCTTTTCGAGAAATTTGCTTCACGGGCTGTTTGTCTGCGACCCACTTTTCAACGGTCAGATGGAAAGTGGCGTTGCCCAAGACCATAACGTCGTTTCGAGTCATGGTGCACCTGAACATCCGATGCGGACGAAATTTGTCCGACGCTCGAAATGAGTGCTTGACGTGTGCTGATTGTCGTGACGAACCGTCGTAGATAGGACAATAATTGTCCGTGTTCCTTGTAAAACCGTAAAAACTGCTGAAATTCGCGGTAGAATCTTCTCACTTGACGCGTTCCGATGGGTCGGTCGAACCGATGCCGGGACGCTCGTGAGGGGATCATGTCGAACGTCCTTTCCGACGAAAAGCGTCTTGCCGTTCTTGCGGCTTTGGTCGAAGGAAACTCTGAACGTGCGATCGAGCGCATGACTGGAGTTCAGCAAAAGACCATCGGCCGCCTTGCGATGACGCTTGGTCAAGGCGCCGTGAACCTGCACAACCGCTTTGCGCGCGAGTTGCATTGCTCGCTCGTCACGGTGGATGAGATCTGGTCCTACATCGGCAAGAAACAGGCTCGCGTCACGCCGAAGGACGGACCAGACGTCGGAGAAGCGTACACGTTCGTCGCGTTGGATTCGTCGTCTCGGTTCGTCATCGGTTGGCATGTTGGGAAGCGCAACGAGGAAAGCGCCAAGGCATTCATGAACGACGTTCGCGCGCGGCTCGCGGTAATGCCCGCGATGACCTCCGATGGCTTTGCGCCGTATGTTAATGCCGTGGGCGCCGCATTCGGACCGGGAATCGATTACGCGATGACCATAAAGAACTACTCGCGAAAAGGACACCGCGACGATGACCATCGCTATGAGCCGCCCCGCGATCCGTTTATCACGAAAAAAGTCGTATTCGGTGCGCCAAACTTGGACAAGGCGAGCACCGCATACATCGAGCGGAACAATGGGACGATGCGGCATCATATCGGCCGCATGCGCCGACTCTGCTATGCATTCAGCAAGAAACTCGACAATCATTGCGCCGCCGTAGCATTGAATTATGCCTGGTACAACTTCGGAACGGTCGTGAAGACCTTGCGCGTGACGCCCGCGATGCAACTCGGGATCGCCGATCATGTCTGGACCATTGAAGAGTTTCAAGGCGCGCTCCTGACGTCTGGCCCTTGCGACCCTCCGGCCAAGCAAGCACTCACCTTGCGAGTGCCCGAAGTTACGCATCGCGAGCTTCCGAATAACCGTGGCTTCCTTCGCGTCGTTGATGGCGGGAAGTCGAGTCCAAAAGCTCCGCCTCCAATTGCTCCAACGCCCGCACCGATCGCCGTTGCCGCTCCAGTCGTTGACGCGAAGGGTCAACTGGACCTCTTGTCTTGGCGACCGAAGCAACCCGAACGCGGACAGATGTTGCTCTTTCCAAACCTGGATTGACGTGTCAAAAAGTGCGGTCATTTGAAACCAGACTGCGGTACTTACGGCACCACCGGTCCATCATGTGGTGCACGTCGGTCCATCAAGGGGCGATGGGTGGTCCATCACGTGGTGCACGTTGGTCCATCATGTGGTGCACGTCGGTCCATCAAGGGGCGATGGGTGGTCCATCACG
>DAOMZH010001180.1:0-3336 GCA_035437985.1 Polyangium sp. (in: bacteria)
GGGTGGGCCAGAACCCACCCTCGGCCTCGGGCCGCTGCTGCTCGGTCGTTTGCCCAGGTGCGGCGTACCTCTTACAAATTTGTTTGCTGTTCTCGCTAAACATGTCTAGTGTAGCGGCGTTCCTGGAGCGCCCATGTACGAGCCGATCGTTGAGAACGCCCTGCGGCAAGCTGCTGCCAATCTTACGCCATCGGAGACTGATGGCGAAGTCTTGAAACAACGCATTCAGGACTTCCGCCGGTTATTGTCCGAGTCCGCCTGGCCGTACATGTTGGAGCCCAACGAAATCCTTCTTGGGGGTGCTCATGCGCGGGACACTGCGCTCGTTGACCAATTTTTCGACGTCCACCTTTATTGGGTCCTCAGTATCGAACAATCGACATCGGCCGCCGACCACCTGAAGCAACTCGCAACGATGCTGCAAGCTGTCCATGGGCAGCGATTTCGCGCCATTCGCGTCACGTCGCGTGCCGTTGAAATCGATTGCGAACCGAATACGTGTTTTTCCTTGGTCCCAGCCATCAAACACGCCGTCGAAATCCCAGGCGATGAAAACCCTCAATCAGTCCCGTGTTTACTGGTTCCTTCGTCAACGGGATGGAAACCGATGGCCCGCCCCGAACAATTGGCCATCATGACCACACAGGCGAATATGCGCGCGAATGGCTTTCTGCGACCCATCATTCGCATGGTCAAACGGTGGAATCGTGAACACGGGATGCCCTTGGAGCCGACGTGGCTGGAAATCATGTGTCATGGGGCATTTCCCAAAGCTCCACACTCCTTGGTCATGGCGTTTGCCGAAGTATTTCGACATCTCGCCCGAGCCGTGGGGGAACCGTGTCCCGATCCGACCGGAATAGGCCCGCGACTCGATGAAGGTTTGGCACCTGAACGCCGCCATCACCTGAAGCTCCTTCTCCGAGGTACAGCGGATCTCGTGGAACAGGCCCGTGTTGCGGCGGAAAAAGATTATGTGCAACAGGCGCATTACCTTTTCCGCCGAGTGCTCGGAACCGCCTACCCCCAAGAACCGGTCGAGGCTCGCCCCGTCATTGTCACCTTGGATGTTTTTCCAGGCTTAGCGCTGGAAACGTTGAAGGACGCAGCCGGAATTCGACAAACCCCCGTCGTCCTCTCAATGCAATCAGCAATGGCGCCAGGAGAAATTGTATCGCGGGAAATATGGCTTCAACTGGGACAACGCGTGGCGCACCTGGCGGAACGAGTGCACGCATTGTCGAAAAAGGACGAGCCGCCATTTCAGCTTTTCATAAGTGGCCGCGCACCATTGTCACTCTTCGTGCAGCTGGGTTTCGAATTGTCTTCGTGGATTGGGGAACAAGTTTTCATCAACAATCAGCGCATTCTAGGCAATTTTCATGCAGTTCCTCTCCATTCGCCGCTGACTGACGATACGCCGACGTGTTTCGATGTCGTGCGGGGAATGCGCGTGGGTGATCCTTCCGCGAAACGTGGGCGCGTGGCTGTATTCATTTCGTTCGTTCATGGCCACCGGCCTCCACCCATGAATGAAATTCAGGCTTTCTTTCAATCGGAAAATGAAGAATTTGCGGGCCTTGTCGAGATCCGTTCCGACCGTGGTCTCGTCCTCGACGAAAATACGACTTCACGAGCGCTGCTCGAATTGAAGCAACTCTTTGCGCAACTCCGAGGTGCGTATCCCGCATCGACGGGCATTGCGTTGTTCGTGGCGGGGCCGGCGCAGCTGGCCTATATCACGGGATTGGCACTCGACCCCAACCTCGTGGGGAGCATTCTCGTGGCTGATTACCAGCCAGAACATGGATATGTTCTCGCTTTGCGCCTTCCGTGGCGTGGTGGCACCACACCGACCCAGCAAGCGCGATTGCGCGTTCAATCGCTCGAGGTACAGTCTTTCCGTGGCATTACCCAAGCACATCTCGACTTTGGAGAGTTTTTGACCGTCCTGATTGGAACGAACGGGTCGGGAAAAACCAGTATACTAGACGCGCTCGCTTTGATGCTGGCGCCCTTGGGCGAGGCGCTCCTGGACAAGGCGGCACAACGCCGCATCGAGATGGACGATATCGCCGTCGGTCATTCGAGCGCTCGCTGTGCCATCCGAGTTTCGCTCGATGACGTCCAGTTATCATGGTGGCAGGAGCAGAAGCAGAACGAGCGTATTGGGGCGGCGCCTGGATTCGATGAATGGAGCAACGAACAAATTAAAAAATGGCATGAAATTATTCGGGATGACGAACAGGCGAGTCTTCCTCTGACGGTTTATTATTCCATTCGTCGTGGGGAGATCGAAATTCCCGAGCGGTTGCGCAAGCGGGTGGAATCAGAACATGATCGTATTGCGGCCACCTATGATGCGTCCCTCGAAAAAGGTGCCGCGGACTTTCGGACATTTTTTGAATGGTTCCGCAATCGCGAAGATGATGAAAACGCCGAACGACGTGACAATGTCCAATTTGAAGACCCACAACTTGCTGCTGTTCGTCGCGCCATTGAACGACTTCTGCCAGGATTTCGAAATCCACGGATACGTCGATCTCCACTCCGCCTGGTCGTGACCAAAGACGATATCGAACTATCCGTTCATCAGTTGTCGGATGGTGAGCGCAGTCTTTTGGCTTTGGCCGGAGATTTAGCTCGTCGCATGAGCGAAGCGTATCCAAGGTCAAACGATCCCCTCATGGGTGGCGCCGTGATCCTCATCGACGAGATTGATTTACATCTCCATCCCGCATGGCAGCAACGAGTCGTTGAGGATCTGCGGCGGACATTTCCAAATTGTCAATTCGTGGTGACCACCCATAGCCCACATGTTCTTTCCACGGTGGCCATGGAAGATATCCGCGTGTTGCACATTCTCGACAAAGTCGTCCAGGTCGAAACACCTCAATGGCAAACGCGGGGAACGGAGAGCGCTGCGATTCTTGCTGTCGTCATGGGCGTGGATCCGAGCCCCAAGATTCGGGAAGTGGAGATGCTTCGAGATTATCGTGCCCTCATTCAAGAAGGCAAGCACCAGAATGAAGAAGCTGTCCGCTTACGACGAGAGTTGGACGCTCATTTTGGTGCGCGGCATCCGCTCATGGTCGATTGCGATCGATTGGTCCGTTTTACGTCATTTCGTAACGAGCGTGCACGGACAACGACGCAAGGGTGAGTCATGCATTTCTTGGATCGTATGAGTATTGCACCCCCGGACTGTCTTGCCGCCCGCAAGAGCGGACGAGACCATTGGGACGATGTTAAGCCCCTCGAAAAAGAAGAAATCCGCACGAGCTTGGCGCGTTTGACAGACTCACGTTTCGCGTATTGTGAAAGCGATCTGAAGAA
>DAOMZH010001181.1:0-3333 GCA_035437985.1 Polyangium sp. (in: bacteria)
GTTTTCCACAATTCGTTGTTCGTGTTCCCATTCGGATCGTTGCGGCCGAGGATCGGCCGCGAAATGGCAAATGTCGCGCCAGGACCATCGGGCGCCGAGGCATTGGTCGGAACCGGCGGAGGTCGGCCAGCGTCGACATGGGTGTCCGAGCCAAAACCTGGCGCATATGCGACATCGTCGCCACACCCCGCGACGAAAAGCGCAGCCACAGAAACGAAAATAATGCGGGAATCGAGAGAATGTCGTCGAAGCATACCCCGAAGGAAGCATACCGTGTGCCAAAGTCGAGAGCCGACGATGGGCACCCGTCAGGCACTTGGGGTTTGTCCTCGGCGCGTTGGTTGCTTCACTCGGAGCTGCTCCGCGAAGAGCTACTTTGTCCTCAAACGGTTCGTCATGCCCAACCACACGCAGCCGCCACGTGGTGGATTGACGACGTCGAACAATCAAATCTTGGCTCCCCAACTTTTTCACGCCGCGACCCACATCCCCCTTCCCTTTTCGCAGCACCTTGAAGTAACCTCGTCCGGAAGAACCTGGCCATGACCACCGAAACGACGCTTGTCCCCGCCGACACCAATGCTCCCGTCAAGCCCTTTCCGAGGATTTTCTGGATCGCGCTTTTGCTCGAGCTCCTCGAACGCCTTGCTTTTTACGGTGTGTACATCAATTTGGCCGTGTATCTCAACAAAACCGTGGGGTTGACCGATCTCGAAATCGGAAAGTTGCTCGGAATATTTGCTTTCGTCCGTTCATTGGTGCCTCTCGGCACCGGAATTCTTGCCGATCGAATTGGATTTCGAGCCAGTTTGTGCGCCTCGTTTTCCTTTTATGCCTTCTCGTATGGCCTGTTGTTTCTGCTCCCCATGCGCTGGGGCGCGTGGCTCGCCGTCATGGGCATTGCGGTTGCCGGCGCATTTTTGAAGCCGGTCATTCCGGCAACGGTGCGTCTTTATTCACCGGAGGAACGTCGAACCGTAGGTTTTTCTTACTTTTACGCTTCGGTCAATGCCGGCAGCGTAATCGGCAAAACGCTCACGAAAATTGTCCGCGAAATGGTGTCGCTACGCGCGTCGATGCTCAATGCAATCGTGGCCTGCCTCATTGCCCTTGGCATTACGATCACGCTTTTCCGCGAGCCCAAGGGGGACAAGGAAAACGTCGAGCAGCCTGTTCGAATAGCGGCCAACAATCCGCTGAAAGACTTGCTGCTGGCCGCGCGCAACATCAAGCTTTCGATATTCATTTTGCTGATTTCGGGGTATTACCTCCTCATCGAGCAATTTTATCAAACATTTCCCACCTATATCGTGCGGACCTTTGGCGAAGGTATCCCGCGGGAATACATTACGCTCATCAATCCCGCTTCCATTGCCTTGCTCCAAGTGTTCGTTGGACGCTTGACTGCAAAACTCGCCGCGCCAATCGCGATATCGCTCGGCGTGTTCGTGGGCGCGATTTCGATGTTTCTCATGGGGTCTCTGCCCACGCTACCCGGTGCATGTAGCTCGTTTTTCGTGTTTGCCTTGGCAGAAATGATTCTATCACCTCGATATTATGAATACATTTCGTCGTTCGCGCCTAAAGGCCGCGAGGGCATGTACATGGGCATTGCAATCATTCCGGCCGGTGTCGGGGGACTCGCCGGCGGTATCCTCAGTGGAAACCTCATCAGCAAGTGGTTGCCAGAACAGGGACCCCGCAACCCATTGGCTGTTTGGGGTACATATGCTGCCATTGGAGTCGTATGTTCGTTCCTGATTTTCGTCTACGGACGATGGGTCAATCGTCAGCGCGCTGGCGAAACAAGAACTTGACACTCATCGGTCGGGCTGTTTTTATGCCTCGATCATGACGAATACAACCCAGAGGTTTTTTGACGATGGCCCGGACGCCATTTGCATTGCAGATGAGCTCTTCAATGTTCAGCACGTCAATGGGGCATTCGAAAAACTTCTCGGCTACACACGGGAGGAACTTCGAGGATCCCCGCTGTGGAACATCGTCGAGCAATCTCGCCGCGAAGCTGCGGAGCGGGTCTTGCGGAGCATTCCCCCCGACGGACTCAAGCGCGTCTGGCCGTTTATAGACCGGAATGGCAACCCCAAGTCATTGGCCATTCATTTGATCCGGTCGCCAAGTGGTTCGCATCTGACCACATTTCGCGAAGTCGTCAACGACCCTGGGGCGGACCGGAAACGATTGTCCGCGGAACGAGCCTTGAGTTTTTTGGAATATGCGCCCATTCCGATGTACGAGGTAGACGGGGGCGGAGTCATTAGTTTGTGGAATTCGGCAATGGTCTCGCTGTTCGGTATTTCGGCCGACGAGGCCATAGGAAAGCGCCAAAAGGACGTATTACAGTTCGATGTCTCGGATGAGTCGCTTCTCGAGGTTCAACGGAACCTCAGTATAAACGGGCGCGCGCAATATGCCACGTGGCACCAGCGGCGTAATGGTTCACCCGTTCATTGCGATTGGACGTGCGTCCTGATGCACGACGATGTCGGAAAAACCCTCGGCGTTGCCATCACGGGTATTGACCTGACCGAAACATTGCGCCGAGAAAGTGAGCTACAGGCGAGTATGGACACCATTCGCGCGCAACGAGATGAATTACGCGCCTTGTCCACACCAATTCTCGAGGTTTGGCAGAACGTACTCGCCCTGCCCGTCATCGGGAACCTGGATGAAGCCCGTGCCGGAGAGCTGATGCATTCGCTGCTCGACGCCATTTCGACGCGGGATTGTCGATTTGCCATTACATGCGGCGGCTGATCGCGTACCTGATCAAGAACCACTACATCGACGTGCTCGTGGCGACGGGAGCGAACCTGTTCCACGACCTTCACGAGACGCTCGGCCGGTATCACTACCAGGGATCGCCGCGGCCGGACGACAAGGACCTGCGCGACTCGGGTGTCGTGCGGATCTACGACACGTTCGCGTCGGACGTCGAGTTCCGCGAGGCGGAGGAGTGGGTCGGGAATTTCTCGAACACGCTCGACCACACGCGACCATACTCGACGCGCGAGTTTCTGCACCTTCTGGGAAGGGAGCTCTCAGAGATCGCAACGGAGGACGGCATCCTGACTTCGGCCTACAAGGCGAAGATTCCGATCTACTGTCCGGCGATCACGGATTCTCCGATCGGAGTTGGCGTAGCCGCAAGCCGCATCGACCGGAAGAATCCTTTCCAGTTCGACGTGATTGCCGACGTCGTCGAGATGGGTCAGATAGTCGCGAAGTCGGCGAACACGGGCGCGGTCTTCTTTGGCGGCGGCTCGCCGAAGAACTTCGTTGCGCAGGCGTCGCAGACGGCGGCGGTGATCA
>DAOMZH010001182.1:0-3332 GCA_035437985.1 Polyangium sp. (in: bacteria)
ACAGTTTTTCGAGTTCGTCGATGATGATCAACGCGTGACGCTTGCCGAGCGCACCATCGAGATCCTCCATGAAGTCCTTGAATGTCTGGAAAGGATTCTGCTTGAGGCGAGTCTCATTCACATCAGGAACGCGAATTCCGTATGGAATGACTTGGGCGGCAATTTTGTCGATGAATCGATTGCGAAAGAAGTTTGAGGCGAGTTCATTCGACGGGACGTCCTCTACATCCAATCGAATGACCCGATCACCAAAGCGCTCCTTGATATCCTGGTGCGCTTGCACTGCATTGAGCACCGTCGTTTTCCCCATACGTCGTTCGCCCAAAATGAGCACGGTGTTGTCCTGCTTTTCGCCAATCAGGGCCCGACAAATCTTCGCAATTTGTTCATCGCGACCGTAGATTTGATCGAGGTCCTGAACAGCTCGTCCCACCACGTAGGGATTCTTTGGTTTGTTTGCGGCGGTCGGTGCGACAATCTTGAGCGAAAACCTTCGATGATTCGACGCGATGTAAAAGTCCTTCCCCGAGACATCGCGTTGAGAAAATCGCATTTCAATCTTTGAAGCGCGAAGAATCTCGTCGTCCGTGCGCTGCAACTGAAATACGACTTCTTGTCGTTCCTCTGGCCCAATTTGGGGCACGATGTCCGGACCTGCGAAAGCTTTTGCCAATACGCGACCGGTCGCATCTTGCAGCGTGAGAGATGCTCGTACATAGCGAATCGCGCGCGCCTTATTGCGATTGTGCAATTCAATCACCAGCCGCTCGCCTGGCCGCAATTGCAACAGTGACGTAACGAGTCGACAACCGAGAACAGATACAACATCGGAATCCAGAATTCCCGACCGATGCTCGGTAACTCCAATAGCCTGCTCCACGCTACGAGCAAGATCACTGCTTTCAGCCAATGAAACGATTCTCCTCCGCAACCTCTCGAGCAACTCGGCGTCGTGCTTGGCCTCCATTTTAGCGCTTCCATCTGCGCTGTCACCAACCAACGCGAGCAGACCAGCCTTGGCTCCCAATGAGCGTTCGGTTTCGTCAAAGATATGCGCCAAAAGCACGATGGGGATTGTCCAGGAACCCACGTTTTCCAGGATCAATCCAGATGCAAACTCAGCGGTTGCAATGGGCCGTCCTTTGAAGAACGATAAGAGAAATTCCTCGACAAATATTTGTGCCGACGGAAGTCCCATGCGTAAAACGACATGGGCGAGTTGCCCGAAGAGCTGCAATTCGTTCACGCGCGATAGGGGCAGATCCCCAATTTTGCGACGAAACAAGGTCATGATGTTTGCAGGGACCAATACGTCCCTCCGTTCCTGTGCCGAAAGCCGCGGAATGACCAATGCGAGCAATATGCCCCACGCGCTTGTTTCGCGAGCTCGTTCGGCACGCAATGGGTCAAGCGTCAATGACGTATTCCAGCGAAATGCATCCAGAAAAAACGTTAATCCCGCTTCGACGTCGTTCTCGAATAGCTGACGTTTGGCCTCGGCTATCAATGCCGCTCCTAACGCGACCTGCGAAGTTTCCGGCTCCTTTTCCCATAGCACCATCGATTTACGCACGGTTTTCTCGAGCTGTGCGGTGTCGGCCGAACGAATCGCCTCATCCAAAAGCGATTCGGCACTCGGTATTGACATATTCGAGTCGGACGTGCGCAACCCACGGAGACGCTCTTGGACCCACTGCGAGAGATCCGCGAACCCAAGTCGTCGCTTGTCTGGAAGTCTGCGTAACCCCGCCGCAACTTGCGGCGGTCCTTCGATATTACGTCGTGGCAATGATGTCACTGGCGTCCCATGTTCCACTTGAGTCAACGCCGTGCGCAGTTGTTCGATCCCCTGGAGATCCTGCCGCTGCAACATCGGGACGAGCGCCGATTGAATCTCACCAATCGCTACGATTTGCGCTTGGGTAAGCTCGCCGCGAATCATGAGTTCTGGAATTCGTCGGGTAATGTGTTGGTAGTGTTCCAATACCTTTTGCTGAAGCTCTTGCCGTTGTCGTTCCAGTTCTGCAAACCCGCTTCGAGAGACGGCGTCAATCTCATCAAGATAACCTTGCAGATCGCCAAGGACTTGCTTCGAACTGGTCCCCAAGGCTGCAAACAGTGCATCTCCGCGCCCGCGCGGCAAAGCGCGCAAGGCGTCGTCCGCCAAACCGAGCCATTCATCCGCTTGAATGACTGATAGTCCCGCACTCCTCAATTCATTGTTTCTTTTTCGGGCAGCATCAACCCGTTGCGCACACTCTGTGACCTTCGCCTGCCAAACGCGCTCGATATCTTCACCGACCGCGAGTTTCTGGTCAGGGGAAACCGATTGGAGCATGCGGCACGCGCGTGAATAATCGCCTCTCGCAAGATAGTGGTTGACGGCATCGGACCAATCCGTTTTGCCCATGACCAGTTGCAACAAATTGCGCCGAAATCGAGGCAAGTCCTCGCCTGGATCTCCTTCGACCCCTACGATCAAGGGATGAGCCCGTAACAGAGATGCGTCAATCTCGACTTCCCCAAGCCATGCCGACATCGATTCATGCATCATAAGGAATCCCCGCCTAGAATGAGCCTACCTTTGCCAACCAAATGGCGCAGCTCTGCGGTATGGTCCTGCGTCGAAAGCCATTCCATGAGAGCACTGCGAGCCAACGTTCGCGACGCTTCGATTGCCAGCAAATCCGCGAGCGTGGTTTGCCCATCCGCCGGTCGCAGTTTCTGTAATAGACCTAGGATGTCCTCAAACTCTCTGAACATGTCGATGATGCGTCGACGTCCATCTCCATCGGGCTCTTTGGTGCGTGCTTGGCGCTCAACGAGGGCGCGATGCGTCGTTCGAATCCAATCCTCGGCCCTCATGAGGGCGATTCCCCCTGGCGTTGGCGACTTAGTGGTCAAAATCGCATCAAGTCGTTCGTCGAAATATTTCCTTTTCTCTTGTTCGAAGTGCCGACCGCCGTCCCAATTCTCGTAAATTTTTCGCTGACTCAGCTGTTTCCCTCGACTAACGAGTTCGTGCACAATTGGCAATGTTGCTGCAAGCTCCACTTCTTCGCGCTTGAGCTTGGCCAACCAGTCGGTAACACCGTCCGGTAGGTGAACGCCGTTCGTGTTCGATTGTAGCAGCTGCTCACGCAGGACGAACCAATCGCTCTCGGTTAACGTCATAGTGCTGCAAAATCCCCCAACAAGCGCCGCAATCACGCCACGCGCAACAGGGTGTCCCAACAACCGCGCGCGTACATCTGGATCCTGTAACATCTGCACGAGCACGGCCGAACTTGGGGCAGATTCGAGCAATCGGCACAACATCGCTGCAAACACAT
>DAOMZH010001183.1:0-3331 GCA_035437985.1 Polyangium sp. (in: bacteria)
GTGCGCGCGGCAATTTCCGCACGAACGCCGTAGGTCGGGACCTCAATCGTGAATGGGCATTTCCCAATGGGCAATCGAGTCCCGAAGTATTGGCCGTTCGTTCGGCGATGGAACGCCACGGCGTGGACTTGTATCTCGACATTCACGGTGACGAAACCGAACCTTGTATTTTTGCGGTCGGATGTGTGGGAAATCCTCGCTACTCGGATCGCCTCTATCGGCTCGAACGACGGTTTGCTCGTAATCTTGCGCAATGCGATCGCGCCTTTTCTCCGGAACACGACTATGGCCCGAATGATCCTGGAAAGGGGGACTTGAGTATTGCAAACAATTGGGTCGGTGAACGATTCGATTGCTTGTCGATGACCATTGAAATGCCATTCAAAGATGTATCTCCAGCCGATGGATTTTCGCCGGACCGAGCGCGCGCTTTCGGACATCGCAGCGTTGACTGTATGCGTGAAATCCTCGGTGCATTACGGTAAGCAGGTTTTTGTCGCCGTATGGCATTAGAAGCAGAAAAATACGCGCACATTGCGGTACAACCAGCAATCGTTTAGGCTGGACAAAGGCGTTTTGTGCATCTAAAGAGCAGCCCTACCATTGGTCTTTGACTCCTAGGCTCATGCTTCTCCACGAACGTCTCGCGGCATTCGAATTTTCCTCCGTCCCCACGTGGGTATTTGATGCCGATTTTTTCCGGCAGCGTTGGGCCAATCGAGCAGCACTCGAATTGTGGCGGGCCAACACTCCGGAAGATCTTTATGCCCGTGATTATTCGGACATGAGTGAATCCACGCGTGCGCGAATGCAAGGGTACGTGGCGGGGTTTCGCGAAGGTCGCAATGCCCAGGAGCAGTGGACGCTTTACCCCAAAGGCGATCCCGTCACGATGAAGCTATTTCTGTCGGGTGTGCCGCTCGATGATGGTCGAACTGGCGTGCTCATTCAGGCTTTTGAAATCACACAGGGGCCTTCGGCGGACCTCGTGCGGAGTATCGAAGCATTACGGCACACGACCTTGATGATCTCCATTATCGATATTCAGGGGGAGATCATTTTGCAGAATCCAGCGGATACACGCACGTTTGGTGGGGCCAAATCATTCAAAGATCGATTTCTCGACGAATTCGTGGCCGATGCGCTTCTCGAATCTGCACGTGCCGGCGAAGTCTTTGGCATCGAAACCGAGCTGAAGACCGAGCAAGGAATGCGTTGGCATTCGTTGGAGGCTCGAACATTGACGGATCCTGCCACGGGCGCGACCGTCGTGCTCGTACAACAAACCGACGAAACATTGCGCCGCCAAGCCGAACAACGGGCCGACAGCGAAGCTTCATTGGCTACAGAATTGCGAGGCACGTTGGCCGTCGTCGAGCGTCAAAAAGAAGAAATTATTGCGTTGTCCGCACCGATGCTCGAAGTTTCGGAAAGCACGATTGCCGTGCCCATCATTGGCATGTTGGATTCATCGCGCACTTCAGCCCTGGAAACGCGAATTTTGGCGCGCGTGGCCGAGCGCGGAGCGACGTCGGTCATCCTCGACCTGACCGGGGTCGACGCCGTGTCATCAGGACAAACGACGACGCAAGTTGCCCGTTTGGCTCGAGCCATGCGATTGCTTGGAGCCCAAACGATCGTCACGGGTGTCACGTCGGTGCTCGCGCGGGAGATGGTCGTGGCTGAAGTCGACATGGGAAATGTTTTGATGCTCCGCAGCTTGCGGGATGGGATCGCGGCGGCACGCAAACGGGCACGCTGACGAGATGCCGAGGAACGCGGCTTGGTTTGGCTCAGCCATGCCCATTGGCGTTTTTCAGCAGCGTTCCGGCCACATGCGTAATCATTCCGCGATGAAATACCTGGCTGAAAAACGCATTGATTTTATTGATCAAGCCCGGAATGATGCTTCGCTTGCCGCGAAACATCGCTTTGAGGCTGATGCGCGCCACTTGTTCGGCAGTTAAAACCGATGCTTCCATGAGGGGCGGGTGTTTGGCCCCTGCAACATCATTGAATTCGGTTTTCGTGACGCCCGGATACAAGGTCGAGACGCTCACGCCGGTACCTGCCAGCTCGAAACGCAATGCTTCGGAAAACTGCCCAACGAAGGCTTGGCTTGCGGCATATGCCGACACATAGGGCGAAGGCAAAAATGCCGACGCTGAGGCGACGTTTAGAATGTACCCATGTTTTCGGGCGATCATTGCGGGAGCGAATTCACGACACAGAAATGTCAGGGCATCGATATTGAGCCGAAACATGGCGGCGAGTTTGCGCGTATCCATTTCAATGAATTTGCCTTGCATCCCGTATCCTGCATTGTTGATCAGAATTTCGGTATGCAAACCTAGGCGCGTCGTTTCTTCCCGCAAACGTCCCGCGGCATCGGGATCCGATAGATCCATTGGAATGACGCGCACGTCGACGCTGGTGCGCGCACGTATCTCTTGGGCGAGTTTTTCCAGCCGTTCAACGCGCCGGGCGACGAGAATGAGGGGATATCCTTGGTCGGCAAGTTGCTGGGCCATGGCGAGCCCAATGCCACTGCTGGCACCAGTAACCAGCGCATAATCTTTTTTCATGATGGATTGACGTGCGGAGGGAAGGTCATTCGGAATCAGCGTCGCGGACGCTAGACTTTTTCTTTTCGCCGGCCCGCTTGATGGGGAGCGGAATGCCGTGGTGATGCAAATAATTCGACGAAAGTCGCCAATCTTCGTAGTACGTGCCAAACCACCGATCGAAGAACGAAAACCCCGCGGCGTGGTTGATCAAATTGCCCCGCTTGCAGTGATGCAACTTGTGCGCGTGGTTGTCCATGAAGATGTAGCTGAGCCAGCCGATGTTGAACGTAATGTTCGTGTGATCGGTTGCCTGAAGCATGAGAATGAGTCCATACGCCACGAGTGTCGGGGCGAGGTCCATTCCGAGTAGCCACGCGATGATGATGAGCGCCGGTTGGAATTGCCCCAGGGAAGTATCCGCCAGCGACGACTGATTTCCGCGGAAGAAGTCGAGCTCGGTCACGGAATGGTGCGCAGCATGCTTTTTCCGGTAAAACCTGAGGATGGAATTGGGCCCGCGGCTATGACTCATGTGCTGATGAATCAAAAAGTAGGCGAAATCGAGGAGCACCGTCGCGGCACCAATGAGCCACCAATTGTTGTAGAGTTTTCCATAAAGCGGGATCTTCGAGAATGCATACCAACCGGCTGCGACAAACCCGCCGCCAACCACCACACCCTTGATGAAGACCATGAATAGGCCATCCCAGAGTTCTTTCGGAGTCGCTTTCGGAATCTCGAGCGCCGGCCAGAATTTTTCGCAA
>DAOMZH010001184.1:0-3327 GCA_035437985.1 Polyangium sp. (in: bacteria)
CCAACGAGTACCAGGCCACCGGCTACGCCAAATCCTGCAAGAATCAAGGTCTTGTTTTTCGCAGGAGGTGGAGGAGGCGGAGGTGGCGGAGGTGGGGGCTGCGGTGGCGGCGTCAAACCCATCTGAATGAGCACCGTCTCTTCTTTCCCTGCGGCGGCATCGATTTGCTTCTTCGCCGGGTCCATACCCTCTTTGCGAAGTTCGAGCGACCTGGCACCAGGATCGAGGAAAATGGGTCCAGAAAGGGGAGTCGTTCCAACGGACGAACCATCCACCAAAACCTCGGCGCCTTCGACATTGACCGTCAACACGGCCGAACCGACTTTCCCTTTGGCTTCGGAAAATAGTTTTTCCGCGGCTTGTTTTTCCTCGGATTTGGCCCCTTCGGCTTTGCGGAGGTAAAACGATAGGTGCTCGGCGGCTTGGCGGTGTTTGCCCAGCTGCATTTCGGTTTTTCCGAGAGCCAGGGCAATGTCCGGGGTGGGCGTGAGTTTGAAGGCTGCGTCGTAGGCATCTTTGGCCTTGTCGTGTTGGCCAGCCTTATGTGCCTTGTTGCCTTCGTCGAACTTTTTTGCCGCTTCTTTTTGAGAATCCGAGGGACCGGGTTTGCCCGCGTCGGCAGGCGGATTCGCCGGGGTCGCTGGGGTTCCTGGAGCAGCAGGCGTTGCGGGATTCGCTGCAGTTGCTGGGGTTCCCGGAGCACCGGGCGTCGCGGGTGTCGCGGGTGTCGCCGGGGTTCCTGGAGCAGCAGGCGTTGCGGGATTCGCGGCGTTTGCCGGGGTTCCTGGAGCGGGGGTCGCGGCCGTCGCGGGCGTTGCTGGAGTTGCCCCTTTGACCGGAGCGGCCGTGGGTTTGGCCGGAGTCGCCGGTTTGGCCGGGGTCGCTGGCGTCGCCGGTTTGGCCGGGGTAGCCGCTGCAGTGGTCGCGGGCTTGGCTGGAGTCGCGGGCGATGCTGCCGCCGGTTTGGCCGGGGCAGGTGGCGTTGCGGGTTTGGCTGGGGTCGCCGCCGCTTTGGGCGGATCAGCTGCTTGCACGGGCAGCGCCAAAAAGCTCGTCGCGAGAAGCACTCCCGACGCCAAGCACCGCACACCGAGATTTCGGCGCGCCTTCGTAAAACATCCGGTCAAACGGTCCGGTCGAGGCAAGTCCTGTCGTTTCATGCTCCCGCATTCAAACTCACTCACCTCTTGCACTCAAGAAAAAAACTACATGATTTTATCGTGACGCCCCGCCGAACCTTTGCTCGCCATCGTTCGTCTTCATTGCGCACCACCGTTTGCCGGCGTTTTGGCCAGAAAACTCAACCCTGTTCGCTCCGTTGACGCAGATAACCGATCCGTCAATGGTGCAGCTTTACATCCATGCCGTTTCGAAAAAGAAATGTGATGGCCTGGCACAACCGCTTGACATCGTCTGGAAATTCGGTTTTCTGTGGGACGCTCGCATGTCTCGTCGCCGCCGTACGAACTGGATCCTGTGCTTGTTGGCGCTCTTTGCGCTCGCAGGCGGATTGCTGTTCGCGTCATCGCGTTCGCGTGCGGGGATGTCGCCGGCTTTGGCCATGCCGCTCACGCACATGCCGCTTCCCGACATCAGGTTGCCTGCGGTGGCGAAGTCAGCGGAATCATTGCCAGAGTTGCACGATCCTGTGCCGTCAGCGGCGCCGGCGCCGAGTTCCGAACGTGCCGATGCCCATTTCGACCGTTCCTGGCGTGCGCCATTGGCGGGTGGACTGCTCATGTTTCCGCCTTCGTTCGAGTCGGCGGATGGGCAGTACGATTTGATCTTGCATCTCAACGGCAACACGGATCTGGTCGAGCAGAGTTACGGATTTGCGGGTGTCAATGCCGTAATTGCGATTTTGAACCTGGGAGTTGGTTCGGGAGTTTACGAAGACCGATTTGCCGAGCCATCTGGGCTGCGTTTGATGCTTTCTCGCGCGCAGAGCGTGATGAAGCAACGAGGTCTCAAAAATGCGCGATTGCGACGAATTGGTTTGTCGTCCTGGAGCTCCGGGTTTGGCGGCATTTTCAAGATTCTGGGCCAAGAAGAGTTTTTCGAGCGCATCAGTGCGGTCGTTTTGATCGATTCGATTCATTGCGGGTACAATCTCCACACCAAGGCGCTCAAGCCGGAACAAATAGGCCCAATGCGCAAGTTGGCGGAGAAAGCCGTGCGCGGGGATGTTCTATTGACCATCGTGCATTCCGAGATTGCGACGTATGGTTATTACAATGCCCATGACACGACGGATTTCTTGCTCGATTGGGTGCACGTTCGGCGCACGCCGACGAGTGTGAAGCAGCCGCTACCCGATATCGAAGCGATGAAAAATGTCGTGCCGAATGAATACATGCGCCCGCTCAATCCACTGACCGAAGCGCATCGCGGAGAATTGCACGTGCGTGGTTATGGCGGGTCCGGTCCCATGACCCACATGCTGCATCTCGTGCAATTCTCGACGACGGCGCTCCCTGATTTGGTGCATTATTGGGCGCTGCCAAAGAAATGATGGATTAGTCGAGAATCAGCTTTTCCACATCGGCAAACGATTCGAGGAAAAACGTCGGTTCGGTTTGGACCAACGATTGCCTGGCAAACGGACCCCAAAGAGCAGCTCCTGTCGCGACCTGCGCGCCTCGACCAGACCGCATGTCGTGCACGCTGTCACCAATGAAAATGGTTTCTGAAGGACGAACGCCGAGTTTTTCGAGTGCATGAAGCACGGGCTCGGGATCAGGTTTGTGTTTCGTCACGTCTTCTGCACACACGAGCACCTCGAAAACATCACGCAGCATCAGGGCATCCAGGCCAATTTTTGCGCCATGGCGCCCTTTGCTGGTCACGATTCCAAGACGAACCTTCGCGTGGGCGAGAGCGCGGACACAGGCAAGAGCCCCCGGAAATGCCGAGACCATGCGATCGTGGTGCTGAAAGTTGTATTCACGGTACGTCGCGATCATGGCCTCGATATCTTCGGCGCGATTGCAATATTTCGCAAATTCGACCCGCAAAGGTGTTCCTACGCCAGCCAAAAAAGCTTCGTCAGATTGTGCGGGCAAACCATGCGCCGCAAATGTGTGGTGAAAGCTGTCGAGAATCAGGCGGGTCGAGTCGAGCAGCGTTCCATCGAGATCAAAGAGGACGGTCGAGTAGCGAGGCATTCCGCGGGAGGTATCACGTTTTGCTGCACGTGCATCCTGAATTTTTACACTGAAAAGTAGGTCCGAGGATTTTTGGGAACCTCGTGGCCGTGGGCGTGTCGATGCCGTCGGGTCCGAAATGCCACCCGAGGGTTTATGATTTCGTGTGCTCGCGTCTTTTCCG
>DAOMZH010001185.1:0-3325 GCA_035437985.1 Polyangium sp. (in: bacteria)
GTGACACGTGGCGCGTAGGGGCGTAATGCGCAAACGCGGGAAACGATGCGCCAGCTGCTTCGACGCTTTAAGCCCGGCATTTCGCAATGTCTTGAACAATGGCACGAGCGTCCACGTGGGAATGGATAACTCCATACTGGCGACGTCCATTCCTCGCAAAATAAGAAGCAATTCGGGATGGTGGCGCAAGGCGGTCGTTATGGCGAGAGCTTCTTTGTTCCGCTTGGAGCACCAATACCCATAACGCCATCCGGTGAGACGTGGGTCGGCGTGGGCAAACCGTTTTCCGATGACGGTCACTTCGCGTTCTTTGATGAAATGCACGAGCAGGCCGATTTCCGGCGATTGGGCGTGACCAGCTGCAGCTCGGGCAAACGCGCGAACCTCGTCCCGAACGTCGGTCCAGGAAGCATCGGGACCGATTCGGGCTTCGAGCGCCGCAAGATGGACGTCTTTGCTTTCGAGCGCCAAAGCCAATTGTCCCTGAATCTTTTTCAAACCTTTGCGCAAGGCGCCAATACGTTGGTAGTGCCGGAAAAACCAATCCAGTCCCGCAGTACCGGGCTCTTGGGTTACATAACGATAAAACTGATTCCGCACGCGCTGCACCTGCCAGAACGCCCACGCGAACGCGTCGTCACGCTGGCCCGTTTTGCGCAGATACCGCAAGGCACGTGCGGTAAATCGCGTTTCAGGCAAACTGCGCCCCTCGGACCAAGGCAACCACGCGGACATGGGATCACTGTCGACGAGGTCAGCGATGTTTTGAAGGGAATGGGTCGGCGCTGGTCCAATGAGCCGCCGATAAAACATTTGGGTGCGCGCAAAGGAAAAACCTTCCGATTGGCCGCGCAATTCGCCCAAAGCAGTTTCGATGATGCGACAAACGTCCGGCGCCCCGAACGTCCAATCGGTGCGAGCGGCGAGTTTTTCGGTAGCATTTTTCAAGTAATCGGTAAGCGTTCTCGATGTGTCCCGCAATTCGTGCTCCCATAAAAACGAAGCCAAAAGAATACGCACGAGCGCTGCGGCGAGCCATTTGGCGAGCATGGCCCGACCCGAACCAAACAGGGGCGCATTAGCTTTTTGCAATTCTTTGGCGCTCGGCGGTTCATGCGCAATGACTCGCACCAAATGCGTCCACAACCAAGAAAACGGCAATGCGGCGCCGAGGTGCAAATGCGTTTCGGCCACGCGATTGGCGAGCAATTCGGCGAGCTGCGGCGTGACGAGCGTGACGTCTTCGCTTGGCGGTTCGGCGCAATCGTCGGCATACATGGCCGCAACGAGCAAATCGGGCGGGAGGAGTAAGGACAACCATCTCCAGCGCGTGATGTTTTCGGGCCATTGCAGGGCGTCGCGAATGCGTGTGGTATTGCCGCAACGTTCGAGGTAACGATGGGCCAAGGCAATGACGTATTCGGTCATCGACAAACGGGGGTGTTCGTCGAGAAACCAGGCATTGTCACGAATTTGGCGGAGGTTTTCGAGGGATTGGCCGGAGGCGAGTTGCTGGAGGTGTTTTTCGAGCGAAACGGCGAGTTGGGCGGTGGGTTTGTCGAGGGTGGTGGCGCGTCCGCCGTCCCGGGCGACATGGCGGGTGCCTTGTTGCCATGCGGCCTCGGACGCGAGCGGCCAGGATTCCGCAGCGGCGAGGAGGGTCGGGGAGGAGCCGGAGGAGGGCAAGGTTAGGTGCTTTCGGAGGCGAAGAACTTGTGCCAGGGGTGGTCGGGGTTGGCGGCGTCGAGTTGGGCGAGTTGGTGGTCGGCTTGATGTTCCTTGTAACTGCATCGAATCGCATGCTCACGACGCAGCCGACGCGCTTCTGACTTTTCGCGGAGGGGCCGGCTCTTTATCTCGTGCTTAGTGTACAGGCCGTTCAAAAATGCCTCCGCTGCTTGCCACGAGAGCCCCATTTCGGGGGTCGCCATCACGACGACGGCATCCCACCACGCCTTGTGTGCCTCCCAGCGCGCGCCAAATCGTTCTTTTGATTCCGCTGGTTTTGCATACACCATGTCACGAGCGTTGGTACTCACTCCCCCAGTATGCGGCAAGTTCATGCCGAGGTTGTACCAATCGTCCGCTCCCAGCTCGAATTGAAAATCGACGTAGCCATTTCGATACGTGGACATCTGGGCGACACGGCAAATAAACCAGAATGCTAATGCATCGGTAATTCGCTGTTGCTGATGAGAGTCATTTTGGCGATTTAGACCTGCAACGTTAGTAAACGCATTACGCCACGATTCGAGCAATAGATCCCAATCAATGATAGCGAGCCAATTGGGGACTGGCCACCCCAATCTTCTACCCGAACTCATGTTAAATGCTGCACCTGGCCAATGACTAAGACGTTGCACTCCGTCAGTATAAGCGTCAACTTTGTCTGCTGCGACATCCCACGCTAACCGTAGGAAAGGGTCAGTATATGAAATCACGTTCCCGATTTCTAGCCATCGGAAATCAACGTTCGCGCGGACAAATCGCCTGCTGGCCTCTTGGCTAGGCCGCAGTTCCCAACTCTGTGGGGGAACGGAAACCGTCAATCCGCTTCGGGCGCCGTCCCATTGGACATAATCACGTACGCGCATCTCATGAGGCACCGCCTCCTCCCACATGTTGAACACGGTAACTTCTTCAGCGCCCGTAACATCGCGGGGAGCCCGCTCCAAGACGTTCCAAACGCGGGATAGGATGCTGTTGTGAATCTTGAGAAGCGCCTGGAATCGCGAATCGATCAGATATTCAGCTAGGTTGGGCGGCCACGTATTCCCATTGGGATGTTTCATAGGAACTCTTGTCAAACGACGCATGATGTTGTCGACGAGATGGATCGAATCACTCTCACTCACTCTTGTTGTCCATGCATAGTTTGGTGACGACGCATCAATCTTGTCTCCTCGCTGTGACAATTTTCCTTTGCGCCGACTTTGGAGTCCTTTGCGCACGGTCTCCCAATTTTCGCCTGAAGCTGCTTTCAACGCTTCAAGCCACGCATTGGCTGCAGTTGCAGAGAGACCATATTCAGGCGCCGCAAGCATCGCGGCCTGATTTTCCGCCCAATCTTTTCCGACTTTTTCACGGTAGGTTGAAGGCGTGGCGATAGTCAATAGTTCCACAACGCGTCTTGCAATATCCTCCCACAGTGCCACGTTTTCGCCCAATGAAACCTCGATCCGGTCTCCCTCCCGTGTCCACTTCGTCTCAAGATGATTGAGCACGAGTTCCATGAACCGAGCGGCAAGCCCATCGATACCTATTTCCAGCGCCCAGCGCCCAGCACGCGGCCCCCAGCCATTGAAAAAAATCTTGTACTTCAGAA
>DAOMZH010001186.1:0-3320 GCA_035437985.1 Polyangium sp. (in: bacteria)
GGATTCCCCTTGGCCCGGACCAAAAACGACGACACTCAACAAGCCGTCGGGTAAATGCTCCGGCAATATTTCGTCGACGTCTCGACGCACAGGCAATAGGCTTTTGGAGTCATCGCTCATCGTTCGTCGGGTTTGAGCTCGGCAAGCAATTTTTTCAAGTCGGTTCGATCCGTCTCAGACAATTCGGCATGCTCGATTTCGACATGGATCTTTGTTTTTGCCTGTCCGTTGACGACATCGATCCACGTCCAAATCCACAACAAATCCCCTTCCAATGGCCATTTGCCCTCGAGCGGCCCATCCACGAGCAAGGTCGTAATTCCCTCGCGCCCATTCGGACGTTCCCACAACGTGACGCTTACCTCGCCTTTTTCGGTCACTTGCTCGACGCGCGCGACGTACGAGGCGCATTGAATGGCTGTGCCCTCGACTTTATTTCCCGCCAAACCTTCAGGATATAGAGGCCACTTTTCGTCATCCATACCCACGACGAAATGGGCGGGGTGGACGGGGACGCTTCGACGAAGTGACCCAACGTTTTTGACGCTCTTCGCAAACGCTCGTGGATAATGGCGCGGTGCAACCTTTTCGAGCGGACTTCGTTGCGTCATGTCACATGCCCCCGAGAGCCGCGTCGTTGTCTCCCGTCAATCGATCCAGAAACCGCTCCACCCATTGCGGAGCACTTTCACTACGGAAAATCTCCTGCATCGTACCCTGTTCCTCGATCCAAATCGGATTGCTCAGAATGGGATTGGGATTCTCCAAAGCCGCGAATTCATCATCGCTATTTTCCGAATTTTTGGACGGATCCCGCAATGCCCGACGAAAATGGTCCTCACGTTGTTGCTGCTGCGACCACGCTCGGTTGATCACCAATCGCACCAGAGGCAGATCCTGCTGCTGCACCCATTCGAGCCACCGAGCCGCGGCGCGAATGTCCTGCATGTCCTGTGTTGCAACGATGCGGACGCTCCAGTCGACAAACGCTTCCTCAAGCCCATAAGGGACGAACCCATCCTCGGCCAAGGGAATCTTGGTTTCGTGGCTCAATCGAAATGCGAGGTTAAGAATCGAATGCGACAGTCCAGGAATCGTGGGTGGCGTATCGAAAACGACAAACGATTCCTTCTCATCCAACGTAATGGCTGCCAAAAGATATTCGAGCCGCCCCTCCAAAAAAGCCGCGTGTTCCTCGTCGTAGATGACCGGCAAAGCACGCATCAAATCCCGTGGCAATGCGCTGCTCGGAAAAACGCGCAGGTTATCCGGACCATCCGCCATTCTCCAAGCAATTGCAGCAGGTTGAATGTCGTGCTCTCGGTCCCACACCTTGGGCTCGAACAGTAAATAATCATTGAGGAATGGGACACCAATCACCTGCTTTGGATCATCGCGAGGTTCGCGGCGGCGCTCAATCCGCGAGCGTGAATCGAGACGCGCCAGAAAACCATCCGGCGATTTCAAAAGATCAATGGGTTCGTCGGGACCTAATTCATTCCAGTACGGCGCTTCGAGCGGCAATACATCGGCCAAACTCGTACCGGTCAGGTCCATATCGACGAGATACACGCGGGCCTCGGGATGCTCCTTCGCCAGCGCACAAGCCGTCAAAGTGGAAAGCGTCGATTTGCCGACGCCGCCCTTGACCGAATGGAACGAATAACAATGCAAAGTCGAATTCATGACTTGGATCCGTCGACGTGCGTCTTGGTCAGCCCAAGACGCCGAAGTTCCGCTTGCAGACCCGTGTGCGCGGAGAATGGTCGTTCCCGGCAAACCCGCGCCAAACGCAGCAGCCATGCTTCACGACTCGACGACTTGGAAACCGATACTCGACGCACCGCAAAGAGGGCCGCATTGAGACGCGTGCGGTCATCGGCGTTCGAATCTTCCATCCATCGCGCCAACTGCTCGAGGGCCAACGTCCACACCGAGTTTGTCTCGCCTGTACCCATGGCTCCCACGACGGCGTCCACGACGAACGGCCCCCAGGGTGGTTCACTTCTGGTCGCCATGTCAAGCACCGATTTTGTTTCCGCGTCCGAAAGTTCACCCAAGATGCCTGCGGCAAACGTCCCCAAGACATGCGGTGCGACTCGGTCTGTCGTGATGAACTCGCGAAGGGCCGACGCAGCAACCCGTCGTGCGTTGGGAGCCAAGTGTTTTCCCTCGCGATGGAGGGCAAACGCGACCCAGGCAAACTGCTGTGGGTCGGCCTGAAATCGGGCCAGCATGTCGATTTGCGCGCGCTCGTCGACGTGCTCTAGCCACGCGATGCGGAGATCCGTCATCAAACGCCGTGCAGCAACGGGCATCATGAGCGGATGATCCTTCGGCCAACCCAGCGCGTTGCGCCCGGCCAAACGCGCGCGATCGGCGTCTTCTTCCGCAGCAAACACAGGTCGATTCGCGATCTCGCGGAGCGCGTTCACGATGGGTATGGGCGTTGGCAAAAATTGTCGCTCGCGCGGCTGGTCGTAGTGGACGATCAACCCCGCGACAAACGCGACCTCAGCGACGTTCAAACCTTGTTCGTTCTCCGAGAAACGCAGTGGATGAAGGGCATCGGCATCCGCCGGCAGTGGAGGAAGAGACCTGGACAAACGGGCCTGGAGATGTGCGGCAAGGACTTCTTCATCGCCTCCGAAAAACGGACTGCGCCGCAAACAGGCTTGCAACCAACGCGCGATGGCCCAGGCGCGCTTGATGGCCCGATCGCTCGTGTCGTTTTCGATGAACCTCGCGGCGTGGTGAAGTACGAGGGTTTCGAGGATCCTTGGCACTTGCGTTTCGGGTGTACCGGACAACCACGAATGCAGAGCCGTTCCTACGCGTGTCTTCACGTCCTCTCGCAAGTCGCGCCGTTCACCGCCAACTTCGTAAAACGGTTTGTCCACGGCTTCATCGAGCAACCAACGCGATGCTGCTCCGCGCAGACCCAACGGACTCGCCGTTTCGAGCAGATGAAGCGCATGCAGGATTTGCTGCGTTCTTTCGCTGGGCAGGGGCCTCGGTTCCCAGTCGTGGAGATACGTCGATCCAGCAAGGGCCAAGTAGAGTTCGTGGTGGGCACGGAAGGGTGGCGGAACATCGCGGTCAGTAATGCGCTCGAAACCCACAGCTTCATCGATGCGTTCCGCGGAAAAGTCTGTCGCGCCCAACCTTTGACCGCTGGGCATAATGTCGATGACGCGCAGATCTTGCACGAGGCGCCGACCGGGGCTTTCGAGCCAATAACGTGCAAGTTCCGCAGGCGTTGCCGTATCGAGTTTGTCCCACAGGAACACATCGACGGCCCACAGATCCGCGAACGCGTG
>DAOMZH010001187.1:0-3318 GCA_035437985.1 Polyangium sp. (in: bacteria)
CTTCGACTTGCAAGGCCGCGCAATGACCGTCGTTGATTTGCATGAAGCAACGATTGCTGATGAAATGCGTGAGAGCGCGGGCGTCATCGTCCATGCGGTCGTAATCGACGCCAAAAACGCGGATGTATTCGGGGAGGGTGGAGAAGCAGCAAGTGCCGCAACGGAGGCAGTCGTCAGGGATGGGGGTCGTGGCGGCCATCAGGGGCAAGGATTGGGACAAGTGCCGCCGCAATCGATACCTGCTTCGGTGCCATTTTGTAGGGCATCCATGCAGGTAGGGGCCTGACAAATCCCGCCTTTGCATACGCCGCTCTGACAATCAGTAGACGTTGCACACCCGTCTCCATCGGGACACTTGGAGCACTCTGGTCCACCGCAATCAAAGCCGGTTTCGCTGCCGTTCATGTTGTTGTCCATGCACGATGGCGCGGCGCACTTGCCCGTAACGCAAATGCCACTGGCACATTGCGAATTGTTCGTGCATGTCTTGGTGTCGGCGCAACGCGGACATTGTGAGTTGGGAGCGCCGCAATCAATGTCGCTCTCTCCAATGTCCTTCATTCCATTGGTACAATTGGGCCCGACGCACAGATTCATGCTGCAAATCTTGGGAGCAGCGCAGCCTTGCACGCCGTCGATGCAGGGCACGCATGCACCATTGCCATCACAAATGCCTTGGCCATTGAGATCGGTGCACAACATCCCCGAGCCGAGTGGGTCATGCGTCAGCACACCGTCAGTGCACTTGTCCACCGTGCAGAATTTCCCATCGTCATAAGGATCGTCGGCATTGACGGAGGCAATGTTGAAACTGTCATCGCACCGGTTTTCCAAGCAGTCACCATAGAGCTGCGATGGCAGAAGCGTACCCGGTGGTTTTAATCCTTCACGAATGCATTTGCCATTATCGCATTTTGGTTGGCCGCAAAAATCGATTGGGCCATTGTTTTTGCAATCGGCAGCCATCGTGCATTCCGGCGGCATACCACTACTCGATGCACCACCCGAGCCGCTGCCTCCATTTCCGCCTGCACCAGCAGATCCAGCATCGCCGCTGCTCCCGGCCGTGCTCGATGTCGTCGTTTGAGACGTCGGGTCACCACAACCAATGAAATGGACAGCCGCCAGACCGAAGGCGGCTGCAATCAACCAAGCTCGTTCTCGTTTCATGACCAGGATTCCTCCCGCACCGCGACATGCACGGTGATTGGTTCACACGCTACGTTGGACTGTCCAAAGCATCACACCGCAAGAGCCGAAGACCCGCAGCGATTTATCTGTAAAACCTTGTCGGTGACATGAATTGCCACGCCAAACCAACCTCATCCGCCGTCAGCCGCGCTTATGGTATCTACGGGCAGGCATTGGAGCATTTCATCCCCCCGCAATCGATGTCTGTCTCATCCTGGTTTTTCACCTGGTCGAAACAACTCGCCGGCTTGCACTCACCCACTTGACAAACCCCTGACAAGCAATCCTTCGGCTCGAGGCATTTCTTGGGATCTGGACACTTTTTCAACGGATCCGTCGCGGCGCACGTTCCGCCGCAATCGATGTCCGTTTCATCATTGTTTTGAAGGCCATCGGTGCAGCTTGGCTCAACACACATGACGCTTGCATCATCGCTCGCGTCGCACGTGCCATTGCAATCGCCGTTGACATTGCATTGCGATCCCGGTCCACAGGGTTGGCAATCCGGACCGCCACAATCTTGGCCGGTTTCATTACCGTCGGTCATCATATTGTTGCACGTATCCACTACGCACCGATGGTTGACGCAAGCATTGGTGCCGCAATCCGTGAGGTCGGGGCATTCCCAACATTCGAAGCTATTGCATTTTCCGGGCTTGCCCCACGCCGTCATACAATCCACACCATTATTGGCCTCCGGATTCGCCGTGGCATTACACGCCTTTTTATAACAAGGATTGCCCCAATCGTACCCGTCAGTCGCAGGATCGGTGGGAAGCAATTTGACACCGCCCATCCCATCACACACCCGGTCATTGCAATCGCCATACAATTGGGATTGCAACGGCGTGTTGTCGGCTGGTGCGTCCGTCCAGACGCATTTATTGTCCGTGCACGCCCTCACCTTGCATTCAAAGTTCGCGCAATCTTCTGGCTTCGTGCATTCGGACCCCCCGGATCCCCCGGACCCTCCCATTCCGCCGCTCGACGTCGTCATCGTCGATGACGTCGAACTCGTGGTCCCCATGCCACCTGCATTACCATTAGGGTCAAGCTCATAACTACCAAACTCGACACACGCCACCGGAACAGCTGCGGCAGCAAATCCAACAAAACCAAGCGGAACCAACAAGAGCCAAGAGATTCGCTTCATCGAAGGCTTCTCCCTACCCTGCTCGATGCGTCGCGGCGCATGGAGGGTTTGTCCGGGCACAAAATGTCAAGGATGCGCACCGACGAAATGCACCACGACCACAACTGGTCACTTTGCACTGAACTTGCCCGGGCAGGTCGTCGGAACACAGATATCCCGATGCTAGCGAACACCGCGAATGAACGCGAGTATCTAGGGGCGATTGCACCCCTGTACGCTCCCGATGTGCCTGAACCTCCGTATCCCCAGCAAACTCCTCACTGACGACTTGCTCGCCCAACGCTACGATGGAGACGCAACCAAATGACGGCACTCAAAGTAGGTGAGCGGGCACCCGAGATCTCCGCCAAGACAAACAAGGGGACGACCTTCGTCCTCTCCGAGCAGAAGGGTTTGTGCACGGTCGTCTACTTCTTTCCCAAAGCATTCACCCCTCATTGCACGCGGGAAACGCGAACGTTCACCGACAATTTCAACGAACTGCTCCTCGCTGGCGCAAACCTTGTCGGCGTGAGCACGGACGAGTTCGACACGCAGTGCCGTTTCGCGGGCGAACTACACGTACCGTTTCCGCTCATCGCCGACTCGGACAAACGCATCGCCCGTGCCTACGACGTACTCTGGCCCATCGTAGGTTTGGCTCGGCGATACACTTTCGTCATTGGGGAAGAACAAAAAATCGAGGCCATTTTTCATCACGAGTTCGACGTGACTCAACACCGAGACGACGTCCTCGCCTTCGTGCACAACCGATTCGAAGCCTTGCGACCACCGATCGTTCAGCATCCGTAGATGTTCATCCCGCCGCACCGAGCCGCGTGCGCAGTTCGTCATTTTTTCCAGCCGAATTTGCGCTCCCGCTTCTCCCGCTTCGAGATGACCGCTGCCGCACGTTTGGCCATCACCCGAGCCGACGGAGGGCGCCCCGGCAAAGGCTCTTGCTCGCCATGGTGTTCGTCAATCGTGCCCGGCTC
>DAOMZH010001188.1:0-3315 GCA_035437985.1 Polyangium sp. (in: bacteria)
CCATTCGGCATCCTTGGAAAGGCGCGATCAATTGCCTCAGCCCGAAGCGGGGAATTTGGGGCGGACCTTGGGCGGGAGCAGAGAATCATGGAACGCAGGTTGCCCAAGATTTGGCATTTGCGCCGCGGGGTACATTGCAATTGGCAGGATACGTGCAGCATGACGTGCCCGAAATTGGCCTCGAAAGTGAAGGGTCGAATCCTGTGTCCGAGCCTGGAGGTCTTCCGACGGCAGAGTTGCATCGCGGTGGATGCGCCGCTTGTTTCATTGGAGCGGACCGGACGACGGGACAAGCCGCCTGGGTAGCGGGTTTGCTCGGGTTGGTTGCCGTGGGTGGATTCGTCGTGCGTCGAAATCGGAAACGTTGACGAGCGCGCAAGCATAGACAGGGAGCCATTCTGCTCCGACGCCCCACAAAAATTGGTTTTACATGGTTTCTCGGCGCGTTGTCAATAGATGCAGGAGCGTCCGCTCGTTGACTCTACGTAACGTGCTTCTTCATCTGCGTTGCGCACGACCCAACGTCACCTTGACAGCCCAAATGGACATGCTATGCGAGTCCCCATGCAGAATGTGTTATCCCTGCTCGTGCAAGCGCCGCACTACATATTCGGACGTTTTCAGCTAGTTCGTAGCGCCTACGGCCTTGCACGAGGCATCGAACAACGCGTCACTCCTCCTCCTTCGACGATTCGCGTCGGGGAAAAATTCGGCGAGCCTTTACACGAGATCACGCCAGCGAAGTCGCCGTTTGTCCAAAATGTCATGCCCAATCAGGCGCATGTGAACAATCTGCACGATTACGCATTTTCTCCTGGACTGCGCCTCATTCCGCACGCAGTCGACCATCTTCGCAAATGGGCGCAGACGTCACCATTGATGCATTCCGAAAAACCACTTCCGCCCATCGACGAGCTACAGGCTGACGAAGCATTGCTCAAAAAGTTTGCCATCGCCGAAATCCGCAACTGCTCGGAGGATGCCGTCATCCAATCGATTGCTGGAGATCGCGACATTCTCGACGTCATTTCCCGGTACCTTGGATATGTTCCGAGCCAAGCAGGGGCCTGGCTATTTTGGAGCTTGCGGACCAATTTGACGATTGCCGAGCGGGAAGCCGCGCAACAAACCGTCCGTTTTCATTACGACGTTCACGGATACAATTTCATTTATGTGAACTTCTATCTCCAAGATACGGATGAACGAACCGGGGCCCACGTGCTCATCGAATCGAGCCACCGCGACAAAAAGCCTCGACATTTGTTGGGTTCCGCGCGACTCGATGACGACCAAGCGTATCGCGATTACGGTGTGGACCGATTTCGCGTCCTTCGCGGCCCCGCAGGTACTGGTTTCTTCGAGGACACGACTTGCTATCATAAAGCCCTCGCCCCTATCGATCGACCGCGACTCATGCTTCAATTCCGATATCAATGAACATCCCTGCACTTGGTTTTGGCACCGCTCCCATCCTCGGCCGTGCTGGCGCGCGCGAGAGCCGCAAAGCGCTGGAAATGGCCTATGACGAAGGCATTCGGCACTTCGATACAGCGCGCTCCTATGGCTGGGGCGAAGCCGAATCGCTCCTCGGATCTTTCCTGAAAGACAAACCTCGTTCGAGTTACACCCTCGTCAGCAAATGCGGGATCGTCCCCGTTCGGCGCACGAGGGTCCTCTCGTTCGCCAAAAGCGTTGCCCGCAAGGTCTTGTCGGCGGTGCCGATGGTCGCGCCGCTCGTGCGTCGGGCCGCGAGTTCGTCGTCGTTTCGTCCGACGAGCACCTATGATGTCGGCCAGCTCGAAAAAAGCGTGGAAACAAGTTTATCCGAGCTTCGTGTCGATTACTTGGACGTGCTTCTCTTGCACAACTTCTCCCCAGAGCGGACGGGTTTGCCCGAGGTGCTCACCTATTTCGACAAACTTCGCGAACGCGGGAAAATTCGCAAATTTGGCTTCGCCGTTGAAGGTCATCTTGGCGAGGGTTTGTCATGTCTGCACAAGCATGGGGTGCTCGATCGTTGTGTGGTGCAAGCGCCGGCGAGTCGCGCGATTTGGGAGGTGCCGGGAGATCTGCCCGAGGTCGACTGGATCATTCATGCGCCATTTCGTTTTCTGCAAGCGTGCAAGCCGGGATTGGGACGGGTCGATTTGGCTGCATTTCTTGCGGCGCTTGGGGCAACGCACAAGTGTCGTGCCGTGGTCTGTTCGATGTTCGCTCGGGGGCACATCGTGACGAATGCTCGGGCGCTCGAAGAAGCGAAGAGACTATCGGGGGCCGAATGTGCCGAGCGACTACGTCAGGCTTCGATCGACGCGCCGCGATGAGCGACGGAACGAAAAATCGAACAAGTTGCATGTGGTGCCGGGATCGGGTACAGTGGCGCCGCAACTGACGTCACCGATTTATCGCGCGCCGACTGGACTTGACCCATGAATCTTCTCAGCTCTCCGGTATTCATTCGTTTGCGATCGCTCACGCGGACGCTTGGAATCAATCAGATCGTCAATCGGGTTTTGGCCACACGTCGATATGAGGACCGATTCCGCACGGCGCTTTTTCAGAATGTGCGTTTGGGCGATACGGTTTGGGACATTGGGGCCAATGTCGGGGTGTATTCGTCGGAATTCGGAATTGCGGTGGGGACGAGCGGAAATGTATTGGCTTTCGAGCCGGTTCCGTCTTGTTTCGAGCAGCTTCGCGCGCATTGTGCAGCGCTGCCCCAGGTTCACGCGCATAACGTGGCCATTGGCGACAAAAGCGGGAAACTCGTGATGACCATCGAAGCAAACCCTCTGGCGGCAACGCATCGCGTGGTCGAAGCGAATGGGGCGAGTACGTCGGATGGAACCATTGAAGTGCCGGTGCGCAGCGTCGATGATTTTGCAAAGGAGCATGCGGATCAATTTCCCAATGTGCTGAAAATCGACGTCGAAGGGCATGAAGGCTCGGTGATCAAGGGCATGTCCGAGACTCTTCGGGATCCGCGAGTACGTTGTGTGGGAATGGAAATTCATTTCGCCTTACTCGAAGCTCGTCAGGAAGCGGAGGCTCCGCGAATGATTGAATCCCGTTTGAAAAATTCAGGATTTCGGGTTCAATGGACGGATGCTTCGCACGTCGTCGCGGTGCGTTGAAGAGCGGCCATGGCGCCGCTCACATTCCTCGTAATGCCTCCGCGCATCAGCTTCGCTTTCGAGCAAATGCGTTTCGCGCTGCATGGGGGTCAGGCGATCCGTGGTCGACCTCTGCAGCGCGTCCAGAAGGAGCGTTTGCGAGGCTGGCCAAATGCGCGCTGCAGAACAAGGTGCCAACCAC
>DAOMZH010001189.1:0-3314 GCA_035437985.1 Polyangium sp. (in: bacteria)
CTTCCTCCGCATCGATGAGCGCCGGGGATGTGCCCATTGCTTCGATTTTCACGGCTCGCTCGACGTTCGTATTGGCCCCCAAAATGACGTTCACCAGAACCTCGTCCCCCACATGCCCCACAAGCTCGACCATTCCATTACGTCTTCGCGCCGGAACCTTGTCGACCTCGACCGGAGCATCTCCCGGTAAAACCAAGAGCGACACGCGGACTTCATCGGTACCGAGGGCTCGTTGAGGGATGGCCGGCGAAGGATCGGTGTTCGTGCGTTGGCGGATATTCGCTGACGCATTCAACGAAGGCGTATTCGATGCGTCGCGAGATTCGTTTTTCCGTTCGGAACCACAACCCAAGGCGATGACGGCCACTAGGCAGATCGAAAAAAGTTTCATGTCAAGGTCCTTCCTTGGCGCTCGGAGTTCGCTTCGCCAAACGCTCGCAGGCGTCGTGCAGCTTTTTCGCCATCTCCAGCGTTTCTCCCATGTAGGTCACGCGTTGCTCCGGAGCTAAACAATCACGATTCGCCGTTTCGAGGTGCTTCATGACGAGCTGCACATCAATGGAAAATGTTCGCGTCGTGTCGTCTTCGGAAAGGGTGACGACACGCTTGTCGTCATTGACGAACACGATGGCGACAATGGGGGAATCGACATCGAATTCTAGTGGTTCACCCGAACCATCCGCATTCCAGATGCGTAATCCGTTTTTCATGGACGAGGTCGCAATACGTTTTCCATCTTGGCTGAACGCCACCTGCAACACCGGCCCTTCATGCTCGAGTGCAAACAAGAAAGCACCCGTTTTGCCATCCCAAACCCGCGCGGTGAAATCGTCGGAAGCGGTCACGATGCGTGAACCATCGCCGCTGTATGCCGCAGCAACGACGCCTCCGCGATGACCCGACAAAACAATCGGTGCTTCGGTGTTGTCAGCGGACCATATCTGCGCCGTTTGATCCATCGACGTCGAAATGAAATGGTTTCCATTCGGGCTATAAACGACGCTCGTGATGATATCGGTATGTCCCGCCCACTTGTTTTCGAGCGCTCCGCTTTCGGCTTTCCAAGACCGAATCTCTTTATCATCGGATCCCGTCAAAATATGTTTCCCGTCGGGACTGATGGCCCCCGCCCGGACGATTCCTGCGGCACCACGAAAGACGACGGGATCGGTTTTGCCCTCGGCATTCCACAACCGAGCGGTCTTGTCGACGGAGGTGGTCAAGACGGACGAACCATTGCGGCTCGCCGAGACGCTGGTGATCCAATCGTCATGGCCGGAGAAACGAACGGATTCTCCGGATCCATCGAGGCGAAAGAGGCGAGCTGTGCGATCGTCGAATGCGCCGACGGCGCGATCTCCGGCGGATAGAATGGCGGCGGAATGGAAGTAAGGTTTGTTTTTGCGCGGCAAAGCTTCGAGTTGATCCAAGCGCCAGACCTTGACGGTGGTATCTTGCGGCGCTCCGGTCAGGGGCATTCCGACAGCCGAAAGAAAACGGTCTCCGGATGGGCTCCACGCGGTCGTGACGATGCGGCCTTCGTGCGCGGTCAAGCGTAATGGTTTGCCTCCCGAAGCGGGCCAAATTGCGAGCGTACGTTCCACGGAGCGGGCCACTAAGTATCGACCATCCTTGCGGAAATCGACCTGCGCAACCCACAAACCTTCGTCGAATAATTCAATGGGCGCCGTTTTGCCATCCACGGGCCATATGCGTGCGGTTTTGTCGAGCGACGTCGTGGCCACGCTTTTACCATCGGGGCTCCAGGCAGCATTGATCACGACGTCACGATGTCCTTCGAGCACGACGGGAACCCCTTTGCCCGAAGCGCTCCAAATGCGCGCGGTTTTGTCATTCGAGGTCGTCACGACGAACGCGCCATCGGGGCTGGGAATGGCGAACCAGACGATGTCTTTGTGTCCCCGTAAAACGATGCTTTTGTTCGAGCCATCGATTGCCGAGATTCGAGCTGTTTTGTCGGTGGACGACGTAATCACCGCCGTTCCATCCGGTGTAAATGCGAGGCTCGTAATGAAGTCGGAGTGACCGTGTATTTCGGTCAAGGCCGAACCATCGGCTCCCCATATTCTGACGATCGAATCATTCGCGAGAACGGCAATACGATCGCCTTTCGGGCTAAAAATGGCACTCCTCGAGGGACCAGTCTGCGGGTCCAAGACAATCGGTTTGCCGGTTCCAGAAGGGGCGACGATCTTTGCGGTGCCATCGTCGGAGGCCGTCAATAGTTTCGAGCCGTCGGGACTCCAAGCAATGGAGCGAATGGGTTTTTCATGGACGTCCAAAGAAATTGGCAATCCTTCGCCTGTCGCCCGCCAGATCCATATCTTGCCGTCTTCACCTGCGGCGGCGATTTTTTCTCCATCGGGGCTCCATGCGGCCATGCCAAACGGTTGCTTTGCGCCGCGCAGGGTCACTTCGAGCCCTCCAATGCGTAGCGCGACGTTGGCCAAGGCGAGCCATCCGCGCGCTTCTTCGGGCTTTTGCACATTTTGCAAAAGCTTCATGCCCCAGGGCACTTGTCCGACACTGCGCAATTCGCGAAAACCGGCCATGAGCCGGGCGTCGGAGGCTTCGATGGCTTTGGCTTTGGCGTCGGCTTCCGCCGATTTGGCTGCTGTTTCTGCTAACTTCGCCGTCTCGGAGGCTCGTTCCGCGAGCGCTTGTTGCCCCCGTGCATAAACGCCCAGCAGCACCGCACCCGTGGCAATGGTTATGGAGACGCCGGCAATGCCCGCGTAAAACCGGCGTTGTTTTCGGGCCTGTTCCAAGCGCCGGCGCGCTTCTTCACGGTCGCGTTCGAATGCGGCCGACTGCTCGCGCGCGTGGCGTTGTTCGAATACGCGTCTGGCGAGCCAATCGTGCCCAATCTCGAAATACCGGCTGCCGTGATGTTCTTCGGCGCGCAAAATGGCCGCGTTCTCGAGTTGCTTCAGAATGACGTCCAAGTCTTTGGGGGGGACGACGCGGGCGAGTTCTTTTTCGGTACGTAGGGTGCGACTTCCGTCGGAGCTTATGAGGTGGTCTTCGAGCAGGAGTTCTGCCTGTTTGCGCAATTCACCCAAATTGTCCACGGTCGATTCCAAGTAGCCGCGCAGAATCGGTTCGGCTTCTTTGGCGTCAATGGATTTACCTGCCGCCCGTTCTTGGAACAGCGCGCGACAAATGATTTGTGCGTACGCGGATTGCGCTTCCGCGTCCTCGGTGGCGGCTTGACCGGGCATGCGCACTTGCATCATCCTAAATCAGAGATAAAAAAATTAGATAGATCTGAACGCAGAAAAGCATTAAAAGAA
>DAOMZH010001190.1:0-3308 GCA_035437985.1 Polyangium sp. (in: bacteria)
ATGCCGGTCGAACCTTGGAGCGGGCGTTTTTCGAGTGCCTCGGACAAACGCGCGAGTTTGCCCAGGGTGCGAATGATCTCGATGGACTTGCCGTCATGAATGGCAATTCCTGCGGAGTCATACCCGCGGTACTCGAGTTTGCGGAGCCCATCGACGATGATGGGGGCTGCGCTTCGTGTCCCAACATAACCCACGATACCGCACATCGGAGACCTCGCTTCACAGAGCGGCGCGAACGCCGCATGCGTGGTGTACACCGCGAATGGCTGATTGGCGAAAAAAAGAACGACGATTCTTTTTCGACCGGGGCGATCGCGGGGCATTTTCGGACGTTCCGTGAGCAGCGGACGGAGACGTTGGCCATTGCGGGAGAACTAAAGAGGGGGTATATTTTGACAAACCACAATTCGAACGATGATGTCGCCACGCGCATCTATTGAGACTATCGTATTTGGCAACGAGGGGTGACGAGCCAAACGTTCTCTTGCGTTCCGCACCTCGGCGTGCCATCGTGCGCCCCATGAAAACCACAATTCGGGCTGTTTTGCTCGCATTGACGTTGGCCGTCGTTCCGGGTGTTGCTCAGGCCGACGATACAGCACCAGAAGATCGCGCACGGGTACTTTTCGAATCCGGTAAAACAGCCCGTGAAGCAAAAGATTTTGCTACAGCATTACTTTTTTTCCGCGAAGCGTACGAAACATCGCCGTCGGCATCTCTTGACGCCGTCGTGAACATGGCGGATTGCGAATACGCGCTGGGGAAAACAGCTGCCGCGTATCTTCATTATGGGGAATACCTGCGCAAAACCAAGGGAAACGATGCGCGCGCGCAAGAAATAACAGCCACGATGTCCGCAATGAAAAATGCCGGACCGTGGATTCGAATCATTCGAAGAGACCTGCTCGAGCCCAATACAGATTTTCGTATCGACGGCATTACGCTTGGACCCATCAGCGGCAAAGCCGAGGACATTCCCGCAGAACTAGGGGGATCATTCCATCGTTATCGCCGAGCCGACAAAAAACAGCCGAACCATTACGGTGCATGTCGAAGCAGGCAAACGTGCAGTCGTTGATTTTCGTCCCAAAGGACCGCAGAACAGCGGTGTTTCTTCCCGAACGGTGGAGCCTCAATCCCCAAACCCATTGCCACATTGGGTTTTCCCGGCAGGTATCATCATCAGTGCCGGAGGAGCTGTCGCGACACTCGCCGTTGGAGCGGCTTCTGCCGCCGAATCTGCGGATCAGCGGAAAGCTCTGGAAAACGATTGCGCCAAAGATGACGGCAATGGGGAAACGTGCGATCCTGCGCAAGTCGCCGATTTGAATTTTCGCAAAGCTGAAGTGGATAGATTGCAAAACGTCGGGGTGGCGCTTTTGGTAACTGCGGGAGTTCTCACGACATCGGCCATTGTACTCACCATCGTGAATCATTCGAAGAAGCGCGAAATGGCAATCGGGCCGCTGGTTTTACCTGGTGGCGGCGGCGCATCCGTCTCCGGACGCTTGTGAGAGCCCCCTCCCCACCCCAAATACCGCCTCCTCACCCTGCCGATCCGACCATCCCTCGCCACGACTTCGCCATTTCGGACGCCTGATCACGTAATCTCGATTGGAAAATCGACTCCTCACTCGTCCGATTTGCCGTTGTCGACCCTCGACAACGGTAACTCACCTCTCCGAGTAGCCGTTCTGCTCCCAAATATTGGTCATGCAGACGTCAACATGGTCGATTTCTGAGACAAGAACGGCAAATCGGCACGGAACTTGCCCATGTAAGCAATGGACGTGATGGGGCGGATGGTCAGGTGGGTTGCGAAGATTCTGTAGACGAGGTCACAGGGGCATCAACGTCGTTGCTCCCGGGTTCTTCGTCAATGGGCACACGGGCCGCGCGACGAGCAGCGTATGCCGCATTTCGACTCAGAATGAATTGGCCGAGTTCGTCTTTGCGATTGTGTCGCACGAGAATGGATTCGACGAGCAATGTGTGCGCATAAGCAGCGCGGTCGAAGGTATCGCGAGCGCCTCGCAGGGCAATCTGCGCTTGCGCGTCTTCATTGGTTTCGCGACTGAATTCATGCGCGTCACTTTTGGCCGATTGATGAACGGCGCCGAAGGAAGTGGCATAACCTAGCGGCACGAGGTCCGGTTCGGTCCCCAATGCTTCAACGACCGTGCCCACATATTCAATGATGGCTCCTTGGGCCAATCGTTCGAGGTCCGATTGCGATAAACGAAATGTCCGTTCGACGAGACGTTTGCGGCGTTCGATTTCCGTTGCATTGATGACGATATCGGGATCGACGTTCAGCAATGCATCTTGAACCTTGCCGCGCACGAATGCATAACGACGGACAAGGGCCGCGACGGAATCGGCGAGCTTGGCGCGTTCGGTATCCGTCTCGCCGCGCTCACGGGACACTCGTCCCGCCGCCGATTCCAAGGCATTACGTTCCTGCGCCAATTCGTCGCGCGAGGCAACGATGGCCATTTGAAATGTCGCATGGGGAGTCAACGTGACGGGTCTTGCAACCGCGCTGATATCGTGGCGTGATTCGAGTAGACGTCGACGATCTTCTTCCGTGTACATCATGCACCTCGCGAGTAGGGATGTGAGAGCACACGGAATTGGTGCAGTCGTCAACTGATTTTATTCGCAAGCACGAATGAAACGAGAGGCTCGGACGGAAAAATCAGAAGTCATTGGCACAGGCCACGAACTCGGTCTGACAACCGTCGGGCTGAGGCATGGTGGTTATGCAGTTTTGGCATTCCATGGTCATGTCGCCGCCATTGCAGAACGCTAGATCCCCGGCGGGCGCCGTATTGCAAACCGGTTCGCACGGATTGCCAGGTGTGCACATGCAGCCCAGCAATACGGTGTAAAGCATTTCCGATGTGTCGGTGCAGAATGTGATCTGCTCGAAAGGCACCATAGGTACGGCGAGCGCCTCCGCGCAAAAAGAGCACGTAGGCTGGCAGGACACGCCGCAAATCTCACAATTGTTTTTTTCCACAATCGACCAAACGCCATTTTCGCACTCGTGAAATGTGGTGGTCGAGCCCATTGCCGGCGGGCAATTGATTGGGTCACCGTAATTGCACGACAAACTCCCTAAACATTTTTGGCCGGCTGTGGGCGGAGATTTCGGGCATTCGGGCACGGCATCACAAACCGCATCGCACGCTGTGGGATCGAGGTCGAGAAAGGTCACAGTGGACGGTTTGCACAACAAGGCGCCGCCGATTCCGACGTGCTGCCCGCCCGTGAGTTCGACATATTGGATTTTTACTTCTGCGCCG
>DAOMZH010001191.1:0-3306 GCA_035437985.1 Polyangium sp. (in: bacteria)
GTCACGAAGGAGTTTGCCCACAACGGCAACAAGCTTCGGCGCCCCGAACGTCGCTTCGCCACCTTCATCCCGATATGCACGGTACGCTCTCATCGCCTGCATGCGGGCATCATCTGCAGCATCAGCGTGCTCGGTGCCGGTTTCGACTCTCATAAGCGCGCACCATGTCATCCACGGTTCTCCTGCGTGACCGAGTTGCAGCCTCACAACAAGTGCAGCTTTCAATGCATCTCGCGCTTCGTTCAGTCGTCCCAACTCGTGAAGGGTAACGCCAAGGTTGTTTTGATAGGACGACGCAACTGCCGCGTCGCCCAGGGCATCGTGCAGCATGATGGCTTGCCTATAGAACGCAGTGGCATCCTCCAGTCGCCGTAGGCTTCGATACACATTTCCGAGCTGCCCTAAAGTATCGGCCTCGCCAGCACGGTTGCCGAGTGCAACTTCGAGCCGCAAGGATTCCTTGTATGCATGCTCGGCCGCCAAGAAGTTGCCCATCTCCTCATGGACCCGACCAAGTTGATGCCATACGGTAGCCAAGCTCTGCGGTTCGCCAAGCACTTCGCATAGCTCGCGGGTTTGCTGACACGCCTCCAGCGCGTCCTGAAAGCGCCCTTGCTTCCGCAATACCGTGCTGAGTTGCTGATACGCAACTGCAACCATCCGCATGTCCTTGATCTCTGCTCCACGTCGAGCGCTGTCCTCATACTTTGCAGTTGCAGCCTCAAGCTTGCCCAATGCGCGAAGGGCATCGCCTTGTTCCGTCATGCATACGCCCTCCATACGCGCCGCATTCGCACCACCCACCTCTGCCAACGCTGAAAACTGCTTCCTCGCCACTTCCAGAACAGTAAACGCTTGTTCGGCGCTGCCGGTCCTGCGCAGCACACGGCCAAGCCGACAGCATGCGGTCGCCCGATCATAAGCGGCACCGGGATATATATCGCCTTCGGCATTGGTGCGATCACGTAACTGCACAGCAGCATCAAGCGCGGCCCGAATGTTCCCTGCCTCCAGGAGTTGATCGACTTGGTACGCCGCTGCAAGGTATTGTGCATGGCTCCACCCGCACAGTCGCTTCGTCAGTTCTTCGCGCACTCTACGCACACGTGCAAGCGCACGTGGTTGACCTATCGATGAGACAAGGTGTTCGAGGTTTGTCGCAAAGTTCATTGCTTCCTCGGCCGAAAGCGTCTGCGCTTGCACTTCGCGCAACGTTGCGTCCAATGCGTCAACCAAATCGATCAATGTAATGGTTGCGCTCGGTAGCGCAATGTTGGTATCTTGGAAGCGCTGTTCATGCAAGACCACCGCAAATCCCTCCATCCCGTCACGCCATCTTCCCTCCGAAGTCTCTAGCGCCCCGGGATCCATTTCGAGCAGCAATGCCTCCCCCAATGCCGGCTCGGGGAGCAAATACGGACCAATCATCACGGCAAGCCCCAATTCCACGAGCATGTTGCATAGATCGACAGCGTCTTCGGGTTCAAGCTGAAGCACATCAGCCAATATCGGCACCGGCGCCGCCTGCCGAAACACACACAACGGCGCAATCTTCTTTCGCGTTGTCGAATCTACCCTATCCAACGACACCCGAACGCTCGCCAGCAGCGACCTCTCTCGATCCCCCGGATAGCGTTTTTCTAGCGCAACCATTTCGCGCTGAATCGCTTCCCTTGTTGCTTCAATGCCCCGACCAGCGATATTCGGCCCGAGTAGCACAAGGCTCCGCGCATGTCCACGGACAGCCTCGATCAAACTCGTGATTGCCCGCTCCAGCTCCTCCGCACCTTCGCGCTCGCATGGTGGCTCGATGCCTTTCTCTCGCAACACATTGGCGAGCAGCTCGCGAGCATCTGGCGGTTCGAGCGAATGGATACGCATTTCCTCGTTGTTCGACGAGCCCGGCAACGTCTCGCGGCTCGTGGTGATGAGCCAGGTGTCCGTAACCTCCGCCAATTCGTGCACCAAATTCACGATATCGCGCACGGCTTCGGCAGTTGTTAGATCCTTATCTGCCAAGGCAATAAGCGACTCGAAGTTGTCGACGACGAGCAACGTGCGCTTTTCCAGGAGGGCGTTTTTCACATCGCGCATTGCTTTGTCTGGCGCTATCACATCAGCCGTTGCAACCGAATACCCCTGCACGAGCTGCCGCCCGACCGCATCGAGCATGGCGCGGGCATCGCTCAATCGTTCCACTGAGACGAACGCGACACGTTCTCGCTGCTTCGTCAGCAAAAACCAATGCGCCGCTTCCACAGCGAGCGCTGTTTTCCCTTCGCCTCCCGCGCCCACGATGGACACACGCCCTTTGCGTTTGATGCGCCGCTCGATTCGCAACAAATCGCGAGCTCGACCAACAAACCCGTGGGACGGTTTCTTGGGCAATTCACCATGACGAACTGCATCATACTTCTTGCGCGCTTCGACTGCTGCGGGGCTCACATCCACCCCGCCCGTGAAGATTTGCGGATCGTCACCCTCCTGGAAAAGCACGGGGACCATCCAGTCCTGCAGCTCAAGACGCCCTTTCGAGCCGAAATCCGAACGCACCGGCGCCGTTTTGAGCGCATGTTGCGCCTCGACCATCGCTCGACCAATGCGATGCCCCTTCGCGAGTGCTCCGTAAAATGCTTCAACAAACCTCTTTGCCGTCGAGAGCAGCACCGCATACCGCATCGCCACGACCGAGACGACACCCTGCCGAAGGAGCTCCGCCGCAACGCTCGTGTCGACGTTTGTATCAGCCATCGCGGTTTGGCATGCATCCAGGACGAACAACGGCACGCGCCGATCCCGTAGGAGCGCGCCGATCTCTTTTGCCGGTACGTCGTGGGAACGACGCGTTTCACGCCCCAGCCGAGCGTCCTCGGCATCCTCGAAACAGAGCAGCCCGAGGCCCCGAACTTTGTCGTACACGCCGTGCCCATCGAAATGGACGACTTGATAGGGATCACCTTCATCTTCGGCTGCGGTCAACGCTTGCTGCAATGCCTGGAAAGTGCCGTCTGGGAGAATGTCGAGTTTTACTCGGTCACCCAATTCGTGCAGTGTTTCCACAAGCGGCAAGGCGCTCGAACGTGGGTCGATGAAATTGGCTTTCTCGTCCCCCGGTCTCGCGCGCATGAGCAACACACGCACGCACTGGCGTGGCTTGACCTGTTCACGCACCGTCTCGCTGGGCAAAGTGCGCCGCGCGCGAGCCTTCACGGCACCATCGAAAAGATACGAATCTTGGTCGTGGAGCAATTCCCACGGCAAACCAAAGAGCAACGCTGCGGCGTCTGTGTTTTTCGTGTCTCGATG
>DAOMZH010001192.1:0-3302 GCA_035437985.1 Polyangium sp. (in: bacteria)
AAGGATGTGACTCAAGATGTTTTTGATTGAAACAGCCTCCTCGCCGAATGTGGCCGATGTCTGCGTGACGTCGGACCGCACGCTGCTTTATGGTGTCATCGAGGTGCCCGTAAAGGCCACGTTTGCTCCAGGTACGACAGCCCGCATTCTCGCGGGAGCTGTCGGCGCAGCCGCCGGTGCAGACGCAGCGCAATGGCCCTCCGCAATGGCCGATGGAGTGGCGAGCGCGCTCGAACGGTACAATTCGGCCGATTATCCAATTGCTGTCTTGGGCGCGTTCATTGCCATGAGTAACTGGAAGATTCACATTTGCTGGGCGGGTACCATCAGGGTTCACCTGGTTAGGCACGGCGCAACGGTTCGCGTGACGAATGACCACAATTTCATCGACGATCCAGTCGATGGTGTTACCGAGTCGCTCTTGTCGAGCGGGACGGACATTGCGGGTTGCCGATTTGCAGCGTCCCGGGCGATCAGCGCACGCATGTCACGCCCTCCGGCGAGCCAAATCTGGGAGAGGGAGCCCCATGACGTGCTGCTCGTCTGTTCGGTGTATGATCATCGAAATGCCCCGCCCGCAGAATACGCGAAGAAACTCATCAGCGATTCGAATGAGTTACTCGTTCGCGGCGACGGCCATGGTTTTATCTCGGTGATTCGCACGGTTCCTCGTTTGCCGGCGGAATGAAGGGCATATTTTGAAGTCGATGACCCGTACCTTCCCATTGTCTGAACTGACCTTCGAACGCATTGTGCCCGGGACGCACGACGCGAAGACATCACGTTCGGGCAGGCGACGATTGAAAAATGTAGGCGCTGATGACGTACATGTGAACGTAGTCAAGTCGATCATTTCGGATGACTTTGAGCCATTGATACGTACATCTGTACGAGACAACGCGGGCCCGTCTGGACCAAGTGACTTCGCCGACTTGGGAGGCAACCCCGAGCTGCGGCGAATGCAGCCAGTCCTAAAGAGCTTTAGCGGACAATCGATCCCGTCCTTAGTAAAGCGCTCTGCAAATAGGTGATCATCACATCACCGGCCCCTCCGCAGCGGGTTAAAACCGACGCGCCAGAACTCATTCGGGATCGCACGCGCCGTTGCAAGTATTCACAATGGATCCATTCATCTGAAAAAACTGATCGATTTGAGCTTTGCTCGCATTGAGGCGCCGAACGGCTTCATGGACTGGATTGTCCTGCGCGGGTGGTATGGCGATTTCACCAGGCAATGGGCTTATTCCGAAATCGAATTCCGTGATGGCCGATCCTTGGATGGGGCTCGGAGCCGTTTCGATGAGCGGGATCGTCCGCGGCGCGGGTTGCAAATGCAATAGGCCCAGCGTTCGGGCGGATAGGTGCGACGCAATATTGGGGATGGCCGGATCACCAAGACCAATCTGCATCGATATGAATCGATTCGCTGGCGCGCCCGCGTACGGCAATTTCAGCACGTGAGGCGCATATGTCAATGGATCGATTCGATCAAGCGAGGATTGCATGAGAGCGGCAAACTTCTGCTGGTCGAGTTTGTCCGGCATAATCGATTCGATCACCAAGAGGAACACCAAAAAAGCCCGCGAACGAAACATCATCAAGGAAAGATCGGCGCCACATACGCTCAGGGCTCCGCGCTCGATACGCGGCGCCAGCGACATGTACGTCGTTCCTAAAATGCCACCCAAGCTAATGCCGTAATAATAGGGCGTCGAGAACGCATACGCTTCGGTCGGAGGAATCTGCATCTCGGGCAGTTTTGCCAAATTCGAGGCGGCCACTTCTTCTAGCGTAATGAAATTGGCCATGGCCTGGTGAACGCGATCCGTGAATTGCGCGGTCATTGCCGGATTCGTCACGATCATATCGCCAATCGGCGACCTGTCCGCTTTGCTCATGCCCCACCAATCTGCAGCCACGACGACCATTCGAAGTTCGTCCGCGAATGCATTGACGAAGTCTCCTGCAGCTTCTTCTCGCGTGCCGAAAAAGCCGTGGCCGTATTGCAAGAGACGCACGGGAGGATCGCCAGCTTTCCAATTGGCGACACTTCGCGGAATCCATATCGAAACAGGTACGTCGAATTCGCCATTCCGCGCCACCCTTCCCTGCGCGTCTCGATGCAGCAGTGCATTCGGTTGGTCGCTTTCCAGAAACGCCGGCACCTTGATGGTTGCGTCGATTCGCCGTTGAATATGCACATCCACATCATTGGTGACCTTGGTGACCGTAAGGTTTGGCAAGGCCATTTCCAGTTGGCCTAATACGTCGTTACGAATACCAAGCATATCTCGGGTCACGACATCTTCGGTGACGGTCGTGAAATCCCAGGCAAGATTCAAAGATGTACGGGCGACTCCGGCGGTTTCGATCACCGGAAAAACATCCTTTTCATAACGCTTGGCCAAGTCGGTCAAAGCCGCAGTCGCTTCCCCTTCCCGATCTCGCAATCGACGAAACCCTTCCGGTGGTGCCAAAACCTGTCCAGTTTTACCCTTCATCGAATGGATGGCGACGACGTACCGAGTGCCCGATTCCAATCGTTCGAGTGGGCGAATCACGAAAGCGCGGCGTTCGTCTTCTACGGCACGAGGATCAAGCTCGGCGAAATGGGGCACCAGCCGACCCGTTGCGGCCTCGATGAGTAGAGTTGGACTATCTTTCGAGGTGGTGCGCGAAAAATCCCCAGTGGCGCCGACGAGCGTCGAATCATCGACGCCGTCCGGAAAAAGCGCCAGAATTTGCGTACCCAACGAATATCCGTCGACCGGGTGCAGGGAAAGAATATCGTTCGAGCCAGCCGGGCCGATGAATTCGAGCGCCTCGGGAGAAATTCGAATACGTTTTCCCGAGGAAAACGCCGGGTCGTCGACACGATAATGATCCGATGGAAAAGGGAGCAAACAATCACCGGTGGAGGCAATCGGATTGCAGCCTGGAGCAACGGAAAAGTCATCGCTTGGGGGCGTGGCATCTCCACACCCCACGAATGTAGCGCCCATCAAAGCCGCAAGAAATAAATGCCGATTATCATTCATGGTTCACTCATTCCGATTGAAGTTGAAGTGGATACTCTTTGCGGTCCACACCGTTGACGATCTATTTGGCACCGACCACAACCTCGATGTTGGCTCGCCAAACGATCGTAACACAAGTTCACAGCCCCACGAAGACCAAATCGACCATTCCTGGCGCGCGGACACACCTGTGCATCGGGACACCCTCTAAGTGGGTGTTCAACAGGTTGTTACAGCGGATCGCGATAGCCCTGGGAGCGGTTTGATTTTACGGCGTTTGCGGCG
>DAOMZH010001193.1:0-3301 GCA_035437985.1 Polyangium sp. (in: bacteria)
TTACCTCTTGCAGGCTTTTCTTTTTCCATCACCAGAATTCTCTAGCGGCGATTTTGCACTTGGGGCTTCTGGCGCACTCGCGCCTCCAGCCCGAGTCAATCCGCGCCCCTTTGCGCCTTTCACGCCCTTGTTCCGGGCATCGCTCGGGTCCTGTCATATTTGCTGTTTTATTGGCCTACGCTCGAGCGTTGCTACCCTAGACAAGCGTGGCTTCTGCTCCCTTGAAAATTGCCCTCGCCGCTGGCGGTGTCGTTGTAGTCGCCACTGTCGTCTCGTTTGGCCCGTTGGTCCGCCGTCAGGCCATCAAGACCGCCGAACGTTACGGTGCTCGTGTGACCATCGACGAGGTTCGTCCCTCGTTCCACGGCGTTCAGCTTGCCGGGGTCGACGTTCTCATCGACGACATTCCCAGCGCCACCGTCCACTTCGAGAGCATCGACGTTGCGGTTGGCTGGAGCGGAAAAAAGGTTGCGCTTCAACACGGCAACGTGTCCGCAGTCGGCTCTCGCGAATCCGTTCTGAACGAGGTCGAGCAGTGGCAAACGCATCACCTTCGTGCACCTCGTCCGGCAAGCGAATCATCGAGCTCGAGTAGCACCGAAGCCGAGATCGTCGGACTGCGTTTGTCTTGGCAAAATAAGCGCGACAATCCAACCGAGTCTGTCAAGGCCAACGACGTCAATTTCGCGCGCCAAGAAGGCAAAGTCGCCCTCTCTGCTGCAAGCGCCACGATCACCGTCGGGTCTCTTTCGGTCGCTGCCGACGGCGGACACATCACGCTCGTCAAACAACCCGAGGGCGGATATCGCGTTGCTGGTCTCTCGGCTCGGGCCCTCGATGCATCCTTCGCGATTGCTCCACCAACAGAAGACACCCGCGTGCCCGCGCCAGATGCAAATCCTGCGGACTCGAAACAACCTGCATCGCGCTCATGGACGACCGTTCGCGCGACCCTCGTACGTGGCGCGCAAGTGCTCGATGCGGCTCTCGAACAAGGCGCAAACATCAAGCTCGATAGTTTGCATGCAAAGGTTTCTCGAGGTCGCGATGCCTTGAATTTAGGGCCCGGATCGCTCTCGGTTCGTCGCGACGCAGGGCGAATGCTCGTCGAGTTGTCGCCTCACGCTACCGGCAAAGATGAAGCTCAAGCTCTCACCTTCAGTTTGAGTGTTCCGCTCACGGATGCTGGCGGCGAGATCGTCGCCGACGTGCAGGGCGGACCGATTTTCTTGTCGACCCTCGGGGTGCGCGAGAATGACTTTGGTTTCATCGACGTGGCAAAAACGTCACTCACTACGCGATCGCACGTAGTGCTCTCGGCCGACGGCAAAGAGTTGCAGGTCGATGGTCAAGGTCGGGCGCAAAATCTCTCGTTTCAAAGTCGGAGTTTGTCCGATGAACCGATAACGGGACTCGATCTCGCGTTCCGATTGAAGGGGCAATTGCTCCTCGATGGTTCGGCGGTTCGCGTCGACGATGGAGAAATCGACGTTGGGGCGATGCGCTTGTCGGCCAAAGGAACCTATCAACGTTCGTCGTCCGGCGACGGTCATCGCGTGCGTGCGGACTTCGAGGTTCCGCTCACGGCATGTCAAAGCATGCTCGACGCTGCGCCCAAGGCGTTGGTGACGCATCTTGTGGGCATGCGCATGGCGGGATCGTTTGCCCTCAAAGGACATGCGCGTTTCGATACGGCGCGTATTGATCACGACTACGACGTAGGTTGGGATCTTGCGAATACGTGTCGTATTGCCGAAGCACCGGCGGGCGTTGAAGTTGCCCGATTTCGCAAACCATTTCGGCGCTGGGTGATTGGTCCTGCAGGCGAGCGCATCGAGGTCGAGAGCGGTCCTGGCACAGCCGGCTGGGTTCCATTTGGCGGCATCTCACCGTTCATGCAGACAGCTGTTCTCACGACTGAAGACAGTGGCTTTCGTCGTCACGGTGGCTTCGACATGGAGGCCATTCGTAATTCGATCCGCGAGAACCTTCGCTCGCGCCGCTTCGTCCGTGGTGCCAGCACCCTCAGCATGCAGCTCGCGAAAAACCTCTATCTCGATCGCGGAAAAACCCTCTCCCGCAAGCTTCAAGAAGTCGTTCTCACGACGTACCTCGAACAAGAACTCACCAAGGACCAGATCCTAGAGCTGTACCTGAACGTCGTCGAGTTTGGCCCGATGATCTACGGCATTGGACCTGCCGCGCGGTACTACTTCAACACCTCCGCCAGCGATCTCTCTCTCGCCCAAGCGCTCTACATCTCGTCCATCTTGCCCAACCCCAAACAGCAACACTTTGGCGTTGGCGGCGAAGTGACGCCCGGCTGGATGAACTTCCTCCGCAAGCTCATGCAGACCGCACACAAGCGCGAGTGGATCACCGACGAAGAACTCGAGACAGGCTTGCGTGAAACTGTCGTCCGTGGGCAACCAGCTCCCAAGCGAGCCGAGAAACCCCCCGAGATGGAGCCGCCGCAAGACGGAAACCCCGAACGCCCAGGCGATTTCTGACGTGACTCAGCTCGTGGGTGTCTCGTTTGTCTCGGTCGTAGGTTCGTCCTGGCTCAACTGGTCCGCCGCCGCTTTGGCTTTGCGTCTCACGGCGAAAAACGAGCGCAGCAGACCAACGCATTCGTCGTAGAGCACATCTCCTTGGACCTCAAAGCGATGGTTGAGGCTCACAAGACGTCCGATGGCGAAGTGTGTGTCGACAGCCCCTGCTTTCAGGTCTTTGCAGCCGTAAACGACACGTCCAACACGCGCGTTGACCAGAGCTCCCGCGCACATGGGACAAGGTTCGAGCGTGACGAACACCGTCGTGTCGATGAGTCGCCATGCGCCGCGAGTTCGAGCTGCGTCGCGTATGGCTTCGATTTCCGCGTGTGCCGTAGGGTCCTGACAAACTTCGCGGCGATTACGACCCCGACCGATGATCACCCCGGCCGCATCGACGACAACGGCACCAACCGGCACATCACCAGCGTCGGCAGCCGCACGTGCTTCTTCGAGGGCCACGCGCATGAACGATTCGTCTCGCGCGTTCGGCTTAGTCATCACTGCGCTCCTCGCGTCGCTACGCAAGGGCAAAGGTTCGAGTTTTGGCGCGCCCAGGAAGATTCGAACTTCCGACCCCCGGCTTCGTAGGCCGATGCTCTATCCAGCTGAGCTATGGGCGCGAGTGTAATCGGGCCACCAATGGGCCCCGCAGCGGCGTGCTGCGTCATGTGAGACGGGGCGTTTAAGCGGCTTGCGGTCGTCTGTCAAGGAGAAATGATCACGAGCGGATCGATTTCTGAATTTTC
>DAOMZH010001194.1:0-3297 GCA_035437985.1 Polyangium sp. (in: bacteria)
GTCCGCGCGCACTTCGGTGCCCGAGGGAGGGGTTCGCTGGACGCCGCGTTTGACCAGCAAAGCGGACAATTCGCTTGCGACTTCCGTTGCTTTCGGTCGGGCACTTGGATCCTGAGCGAGCATTCTTGCGAGTATTTCTACGGCGTCACGCCAGGACGCGTGTGGTTTGTCGAGGACATGATCGATTTGGCCTGGTTGCCAGCTTGCTTTGCCCACGAGGGTTTCGAGCAGAGTGAGTCCAAGGGACCAAATATCGGTCGCGCGGGTAATGGGTTCTTTATGGCCTGGACTGCGAACGCTCGCAATTTGTTCGGGCGAGGCATAAAGCGGGGTCATGCCGACGACGGTGGCGACCATTGTGCCGTGGCTGCGAATCGTCGATAGATCCGTTGAACCTATTTCGGATTTGCCTAGGTTTGCAATGCCAAAGTCGGTGATTTTCGCGCCGTGTTCGTCGACCAAAACGTTGGAAGGTTTGATGTCTTGGTGCACGACTCCGGCGGCGTGGGCGTGCGCCAATCCGTGGGCGATATCGAGCGTTATGGACAATGCCTGCGTAACGAGCGATTCGGTGATTGCCCCTTTTTTGAACGGGCCGTTGTTTATGGCCTGGGCGAGCGAGCCGCCGGCGACGAATTCGATGAAAATGACGGGCGTGTCCGAGAACATGCGCACGTAATGGCACGTGACGACGTTTGGATGGTTTGGCAAACGAATCCATGTTTCGGCTTCGCGGCGTAATTGCGGGAATCCGCCGGTGGCATTCATCGTCGACGTGAGGGGGATTTTCGCGGCGAGGTCGATTTCCCACACGCGATGGCGAATGCGGACGACTTCGCCCATACCGCCGCGACCGAGTGGCGCGACGACTTCGTACAAGCTTTGAAACTGCGGATCATCAAGGGGCGAACGCATGCTGCGGGGAGGGTATCAAGACGGCGGTCCGGTGGTCAAGCACTGAATTGGAGTATTGTTTTCCCTTTGTCAAACAGCCTGGGTGCTACAGCTGCAAAATCGTTTGACATCACGATAAGCTCCGCGCTAGAGTCCGCACATGGCGCGTTTTTTCAACACGACCGGGAACTGTAGACCCGAGTGGCACTACATGGTTCCCGCGGTTCCGCGGCTTCCGGAAGCGGGCGGACTGATAACGCAGATGAATTATTTCGTGGTGCATGCACCGCGCCAAACGGGAAAAACGACGACGCTGATTGCCTTGGCGAAAGAATTGACGGCTTCGGGGAAATATGCGGCGCTGCATTTTTCGTGCGAAGCAGGCGAGGCAGCGGGGGAAAACTTCGAGCAGGCGCAGCGCATTTTGCTGGATGATCTCCGCATTTGTGCCGATGATGCATTGCCTCCCGAATTGCGTCCGCCGCCATGGCCCACCGTTTCCGAAGAAAGCCTCGTGCGTGGGGCCCTCGCCGCGTGGGCGCGAGCCTGTCCGCGACCTTTGGTGCTGTTTTTCGACGAAATCGATGCGCTCCGAGGGCAAAGTCTGCTCTCCGTTCTTCGGCAATTGCGAGCGGGATTCAAAGATCGGCCACAATCGTTTCCCGCGTCGATCATTCTTTGCGGATTACGCGACGTACGCGATTACAAGATGGCGTCGGGCGGAGATCCCAATCGGCTGGGCACGTCGAGTCCGTTTAATGTGAAAGTAGCGTCATTGAAGCTGGGCAATTTTGATAAAGCGCAAGTGGAAGAGTTGTATCGCCAGCATACCGAAGACACGGGCCAAGTCTTTGCACCCGAGGCGGTAGAGCGCGCATTCGAGCTGACTGGGGGACAGCCGTGGCTCGTGAATGCATTGGCGCGGGAAATCACGGAAGTGATGAAAGTACCCCTGAGGGAAGCGATTACGGCAGATCATGTGGATATGGCGAAAGAGCGCTTGATCTTGGCGCGGGCGACGCATTTGGATTCGTTGGTGTCGAAATTGGCGGAGCCGCGGGTGAAACGGATCATCGAGCCCATTCTTGCAGGAGACATTTTACTCGAGGATCCCACGTACGACGACGACATGTTGTATTGCCGCGATTTGGGATTGGTTGCTCAAAACAAACCATTACGAATCGCGAATGATATCTACAAAGAAGTGATCCTCCGCGTGCTGGCGTCGAGCGTCGAAGAAAATGTGATGGTCGATCCGCACAGTTTTGTTTTGCCCAATGGTCAACTAAACATGCGGATGTTGCTCGACGAGTTTGTCGCGTTTTGGTGTGAACACGGCGATATCCTGGCGCACGGCATTTCGTACCACGAAGCAGCGCCGCAGCTGGTGCTGATGGCTTTTTTGCAGCGCGTGGTCAATGGGGGCGGGTACGTGGAGCGTGAATATGGGATTGGTCGGGGGCGCATTGATTTGCTGGTGCGCTGGCCGCATCAGAATGCGGAAGGCAAACGAGTTTTTCAGCGCGAAGCGTTGGAACTGAAGGTGTGGCGGGACAAAGCAAAAGATCCGCTGAATCAAGGGCTGAGACAAATCGATCAATACCTGACCAAATTGAATTTGGACACGGGCATTCTGGTGATCTTCGATCGGCGCAAAGAAGCGGCGGAAGTCGAAGAACGAACGCGATTCGAAGAAGCCACGACGGCGTCGGGGAAGCGAATCACGTTGCTCCGAGCGTGATACTCCGACGAACCCTTGGCGCCTTGTTAACCTGCCGAAAGAGCGACGTCGAGTTACAAAATTGTTTGACAAGGCGGGCCCTGCTGCGCTAAGGTCCGCGTATGGCGCGTTTTTTCAACACGACAGGGAACTGTAGACCCGAGTGGCACTACATGGTTCCCGCGGTTCCGCGGCTTCCGGAAGCGGCCGGACTGATCGAGCAGATGAACTATTTCGTGGTGCATGCACCGCGCCAAACGGGAAAAACGACGACGTTGATTGCCTTGGCGAAAGAATTGACGGCATCCGGGAAATTTGCCGCGGTGCATTTTTCGTGCGAGCAGGCAAGGGTTTATCCCGAAGATGTCCGTACCGCGGAATATGTCATTTTGAAATCGATGGCCGGCGACGCCGCGCATGATTTGCCCAAAGAACTGTGTCCTCCGCCGATTGACATGACCGGCGAGGGCTCGTGGTTGATGTCCAATCTCGCGGCGTGGGCTCGCCAATGTCCACGACCGCTCGTTCTGTTTTTCGATGAAATTGATTCGCTTTCTGGGGCGAGTTTGCTCAGCGTGTTGAGTCAGCTACGGGCAGGATTCAAGGTTCGTCCGCGGGAATTTCCTGTGTCGATCATTCTTTGCGGATTACGCGACGTACGCGATTACAAGATGGCGTCGGGC
>DAOMZH010001195.1:0-3290 GCA_035437985.1 Polyangium sp. (in: bacteria)
GGTGATCACTTGCGCACAAGCAAGCTAACCGTTCGTCCGATGGTCGCTCCAACCACCGCAGCCGAGTCTTTCGGCGCAATCGCCAAAAGATGAGACCCCTCCCCGGTCTCGATCGTCGACTCCACCGCCAAAGGTTCTCCGGCAAGCACGACGGTCTTCGACCCACGCCCACGCAAGCCACCCCCCAAAGCTGCAATCACTACGCGTCGGTCCATCGTGCCTACCGTCGCCGACGGAATGCCTCCCAGGGCCAACGTCGATTGCACTTCGCGCCTCGCAAGCGACACGACAGTTGCTTGACCCGCCGCCCCAATCACGACCGCACGATCGCCCACCCAACGAAAAGCCGCGATGGGTTGCGGCCCCGAGGGGGCGATACGACGCTCGCCACCTAACGAAAAATCAATGACCGTCGCCGCCAGAGCGTCGAAAAGCAGAAGTTTGTCGGAGCCAACTCGTTGCGATACGCGCGGGTCCGCAACCGCCGACCACACGCCCCGCGATGCGCCAAACGAAGCACTCGTCGGATCACACGTCACCACCGCCCCCGAATCTGCCGGTGGACGAAGCGCAGAGAGCATTACGAGACGTTCGACACCACCGACCCGCATCGTCGCCAATGCTTGCACCGGGGGTACCGCGACAAACTCCGTTTCGATCGTCGCAAAATCATTCGACAATCGTTGCACGCGCCCGCCTTGGCCCGTCACCAACACGATCCGCTCAGGCTCGCCGACGACCACCAGATCCACGACGTCCCGCATTGCGACACGTTTCAGAAAATCGGTTTCGGCCGCACCTGCCGCCCAACGCGCTTCATCAATGACCACCAAATCCGCAGGCAATCCAAGAATAGCCGTTCGTCCACCACCCAACGACTTCAGCGCCTTGCCTTTGCCCGGGAGTTTTACGCGACGCTTCTCCGCCCCCGTCGTCGCGTCGTGCGCCCGCAACGTTCCATCCTCCGCAAGGACGAAAAAATAGGCTGCATCGGACGAATAAAGAATGTCGGCAGGAGGTGCGTCAAGACGTACCTGTTCCGTTTTGACGAACTTTCCCTCCGCCGCGGGAGGATCCACCACACCCCTCGAGGTTGGTGACTCCGGCGAAGCAGTCGCCGACGAACTCGCCGAAGCCGCCGAGCTTCCGGCGGTCGATACACCCGCGCTTTGATCGTCATTCGAGGCGTCAACGACAGTGCGTGACGGCGGCCGTCGACCTTGCACGGTCACTGCCGCAACGACCCCCGAGATCATCCCCACGATGCACAAAGTGACCGAAAAACCGACCACGCCGAGGGGACTCAAACGCAAACGTCGTTTGGCGAATCGGGGAGGCTGCACCCACGCCTGACAAGCCGGGCACTTGGTCGCTCCCGGCCGAAGTGACACCGCCCCACACGAAGGACACTTGCTCTTGCTCACTCGAGCACCCATACGCGATGAGTACGCGCCGAATACGCCATCGCCCGACCAGGAGCATCGCCAAACGCGACCCCTGAGACTTCCTCCGAAACTTGGAATCGACGCGTGGCCCCCGCGGGCAAATCCACAATGAACAGCCCGGGGGCTTTTCCGCCGGTCGCCACGAGCAACTGATCTCCCGATACCGATACATCCATGGCCACGACCGGTGCACCCAGCTCGATCCGCGTGTCTTGTTCGAGCGTGTCGATCATGTGCAGCGCCACAGCCTGACCCGCGCGGCATCCGACCGTCAGGATCTTGGGTGCTGCCCGGACAAACACTGGTTCTTTGCATGTCTCAGCAGAAGCCGATGGTTTGTCTTGGATATCGTCCGAGCCGAAGGTCACGCTGGCGATGCGTCCGCCCGCGAGCGCCGCGTACGCACGACCATTTCGAGCTGCAAGCGCCACGACTCCATCACCCATCGCCGTACGTCGCACAATCTGCGCCGACGGTGCGATCCGCGGCGCAAACGTCGCGACCGCATCGATTTTCGCGCGCGGATCACCAACGCCCACAGCCGCCCATGCTCCCCCAGGTTCGATCGCCACAAGCCCGGGGATATCGTTCGCGAAACGAAATCGAGCGAGCTCCGTGTGATACGGAGCCGCCACCACGATGACGCTGCGATCGATGACCGACGGGAAAAGCATCAACTCGCGCGTTGCTGCGCCCGGCAAAGCCGGCCCCTTGAGATCGATCCATTTTACGAGCCGCAAGCTGTCCGCATCGAGCACGCCAATCCGCGCCGCTCCGATCGCGTAAAGCGCGCCATCCATCGGCTGAAGCTCACGCGCTCCAAGAACATCGCGACTCGTTGTTACAAGGACTCCGTTTTGGGGATCCACGACGTCGAGCCCCGAACGTCGCGCAATGGCGACGTGCCCGCGGGCCAAGACAAACGCATCGTCCACATCCGACGGCACATCGAATTTCGCTAGAATTTCGCCCTTGAGCGTTGGTTTGTCCTGACTAGCCACCTGCCCACTGGCATTCGGACCGGGCTCCGCATGCGCTGCCGACGACATCGCCGAAGCGGCGCTCCCACCTGGAGCGGCACTGTTCGCTGGTTCTTCTGTAGAAGCAGCCACGTCGACGACTGGCTGTGCTTCCGGTGGAGGCGCCGGACGCACCGCTGCACGCGCCGAGAACGCTCCCAGGATCAACGGAATGATGACGACAGCGAGCGCACTTCCAACGAGCATCGCCACTTGCTGCATGCTCAAACCTGGTTCGCCCATCGCCACGTTTTCGTTGCACATCAAACAGTTGGTGCTCCCAATAATCACGGGCTCGAGGCAGTACGGGCACGCATAGGAACCGAGAGGCCGCATGCGGATCTCGGTGGCTCCTTCGAGCGCTGCAGGGAACAACGCGGTGGCGCGAATCCATCCGGGCACACTCACGAGCGCGACGGCCGCAGTAATCGGGATACGTCCGGTCATGAGTCCACGGGCAACGAACGCACCCGTGACGGGTCCCATCACGCCGTCTGCATCCTCGACGAACCACAAGAGTTTGTCGCGAGCCTCGGGCTCGAGCGTCGCCAGATCGCGCGGAGGTTTTTCTGCGACCACGCCGTCTGGACGATCGAGAGCACTTGGAACGGAGAACAAATCCGAAAGGGGATCCCAAGCGTTTCCTGGGAGAAAACGCTTACATCCCTCCATACGGAAAAGAATGTTCCGCTCCGGATCCACCCCCGACTCGAGCTCACGACGGAGTTCATCGAGCCGCACAGGACCGCGGACCTTCCTATCCTCGGATACGAAAAATTCGACTTTTTGCGCCACAAACGCCCGCTCTGGGTGAAGTCACTCTACT